>DIAV01000261.1:0-23775 GCA_002415895.1 Anaerolineales bacterium UBA5069
CGGTTGCGCTTCATGCCGCTGGCGTTTGTGGAAATCCACCCGCCCAGTGTGGAGAGCTCCACGCTGTCCGGCTCATGGCCCGTGGTGAGCCCTTCCTTCTCGAGCAATCTCTCCAGATTGCTGCCCAGGATCCCCGCCTGCACGGAGGCACGCATGTTCGTGCGGTCAATCCACTCAATTTTGTCCATGCGGCGCATGTCAACGGCCACGACCATGCGCGTCTCGCTCTCGGGGATCATGAGCGCGCTGGAGACATTCGTGCCGCCGCCATAGGGGATGAGGCAGACGTTGTGCTCGCGCGCGATTTGAATGAGAGCCACGCAATCATCCTGCGATTCAGGGTAGACCACAAGGTCCACCGCGCGCTCAATCTTGTCATAGAGCACTTTGGAAATCTCGTCCACGGTGGTTTGGCCGTGGCTGTGGATGAGGCGAATGGTGTCATCCTGAGAGTATTGCTCGGCCCCCATTTTTGCCTTGATAGCGTTAAGAAAGCCCTCGTTGGTGTTGGCGGGGCTGACGGGCGGGTTTTCCACAAGAGGCCGCATGTCGGTGAAGTCAATATCAGAGCCCAGAATCTCGCGCGCAAAGGGGATGAGATAGGGCATGCGGTAGCCGCAGAGGTTATAGCGGTTGCCCGTCATCTCCACTGTCATGTCTTCTGTGTGGACGAACATCTTCGTATCGGCATAACCCCACTTGTGCGCCCAGGTGGTGTCGTCGAGATTGGTGGTGTCTTTGTTGAGTGATTTGTCGGCCATGCGAAAGAGTCCTTTGAATGAGACGCAGCATGTGCTGCGGAAATCGCGTTATAAATAGAAACCAGCCCGATGCTCTCGAGTCGCGCTTTGCACAGCCGCGTGCGGCCCGATTTCATGTTAGCTCGCGCGTCTCCAGGTTGTAGAGGCCGTAGGCGGCGGCGAGGATTTCAATTGGGTGGCGGCTGGCAATGCCTGTGGCATGCTCAAGCTGCCAGCGACAGGTCTCCGTATCGCACGCGGTAAATTCAGTGCCTGCGGCGTGCTCGCGCACAAATTGGAAAAGCTCCTCACCCACATCCATACCAATTTGATACTTCTCTACCTTGTACCCATAGGTGCCTGCAATGCCGCAGCAGCGTGCGTGGCTCTCGTGCAGGGTAATTCCGGGCACCTGGGAAAGTATCTGAAGTGCCGGTTTGCCCACGCGGTGGGCGCGCTGCTGGCAGGGCGCATGGTAGGGCAGATTCAGCGGCAGCGTGCGGAAGTCGGTGCGCAGTTCACCGCGCGCGTCCAGGTCGGCAAGGAACTCGAAAATGTCCCACGTGCCCTGCTTCAGGGCGGTGGAGCCTGCATCGTGCATGTCCAGCAGCTCGGGCGCTTCCTCCTTGAGGGTGAGTGTGCATGAGGTGCTGGTGCCCACAACGGGCAGTCCGGCGCGCGCAAAACCGGCCAGGCGCGCCACGTTGCTGCGATGGTAGCCTGCGGCGGCCTTGAATTCGCCATTGCTGAGCATGGGCAGCCCGCAGCAGTTCTGCGGCGGCACGATGACCTCAAAGCCGTTGTGCTCGAGCACAGCCACGGCGGCCTTGCCAATGAAGGGCTCGTAATACATGGTGGCGCAGCCGTGGAAGTAGACCACCTTCTTGTCGCTGCGCAGCCTGCGTGTGCGCGTGCGCTGCATCCACTGGCCAAAGGAGCCGGTGAGGCTCCAGCGTGGCAGCGGAGCCTTGCGCGCAATGCCCACCAGCTTCTCGGCCAGCACGCGGCTGAGGGGGTTGTGCAGCGCAAAGTTGGCAATGCGCGGTGTGTATTGGCCCGCCTTGCCCATCAACTCATTGCGCCCCAGCAGCCGGTTGCGCAAGGGCATGCCGCGATCCTGCACAATTTGCGCACGCGCGCGGGCATTGATCTCGGCAATCTTCACACCCGTTGGGCAGACATCGTTGCAGACGCGGCAGCCCGAGCAGTAATCCACGCCGTGGTCGGGCGAATGGGGCTGGTCGCTGGCGCGGAAGCGATCGGCCTGCGGGCCGGAATACTTGGGGCCGGCGAAGAGATCTGTTACCGCCGACACGGGACAGTACATGGTGCAGATGTTGCACTTGATGCACTCGTCCAGCGAATGGTCTACGGATTCCCACGCAATGGGAAAAGCGGAGGCTTCAATTGTGTTGCTTGCCATAGGGTTCCCTCTACGCCTGCAGCCATGAAGTGTAGACGTTCGTAGCGGCGGCTTGAGCCGCCGTTCTTGATGACGCGGCGCTATGCATGGCTACGGCGGCTCAAGCCGCCGCTACGGTCGCCGCACGCGTGCGCAAGGACGCCGCCACATGCGCGGCAGCAACCATGCCCGTGGCGATGGCAATGCCCTCCATGCTGCGCTCCATGATTGGGTCAGCGTCGGCCAGCGCGCCGCCCACGGCCCACAGATTGGCGAAGACGCGGCTGCCCGCGCCATCCAGCGGCTGAAGGTGATCATCTACAGCCACGCCGCCGTGGAAAACCGGCTGCCCGGCAGTGTCCAGAAAGGCCGGCCGGAACCAGGCGCGCCGATCCTGGGGCACGGTCAGCGGCAGGTCAAAAATGCGCTCCCAGAAACGGCCTGTCGGGTCGCTCGTGAAGCCACCGCCGAGCACGCCGCCCGTTGCCAGCACATAGGCGCGTGCCTGGTGGCGCAGGGGGCGGGCGCTGGTGGCTGTCTCAACCCAGGCCACGTGCGCGCCCTGCGGCCCCTCATCAACACCGAAGCCGATCGCCTCCATATTGCTCTCCAAGCGCACAGCCCGTGCACGCAGTGCGTTGCGCAGCGCCGCGTGCAGACGCGCGCCCGGCACGCTGGGGGGCAGCGTGGGTACCTCGAAGAGGGTTGCGCCTGTGGCGGCTTCCAGTTCAGCCATCACAGCAGCGTGGTCGGCCATGCCCAGGATGGCGGGCATGCCAATACGCTCGCCCGGGCGCATCAGGCCCTTAAGCGCCTGCGCCAGTTTGCGCCGCTGCGCAGGGTCGTCCAGGCCGATCGCCAGTTGCATGTTGTTGCGGTCGCGCTGGTCGGCCACGCTCTCCCACGGTACAAAGGCGGCGCGGGCGTGTATGCCCTGTTTGGCAAGGTTTTCGGCCACAAGTTCAGGGTAGAAGTCGCGCAGGCCCGCAACGCCCACAATAAGCATGGGCGCGCTGGCCTGGGTGTCGCCATGCTGCTGCGCTGCGGGCGCGAGAAAGATAGGCCGCATCGCGCCAACCGCAGAGGGGAGTAGCTGGTTGCGCGCAAGATCGGGCGCGCCGGTATAATCCAGCCCTGCCTGTGCGATCAGCGTTTGGAAGCGGCGCAGCGAGGCGGCTACGCGCTCGGCGCCCAGAATGCGGTAGGGGTGGCGCTCGGGCAATTGCGCGATGGCTGCAAAGGGTTCTTCCACGGCGAAGGGAGCGCCCGGCAGGTAGCCCAGCACGTCAATTGTACCTGCGCTCCAGTGCAGCGCGCCCAGCCCCTTGGCCACAATGCGCACCGTCAGTCCGGCCTCGGCGGCGGCCAGCGCTGTGGTGAGACCACTGAGTCCCGCACCAATCACCAGCAGATCAAGCATCTGCGCACCTGGTCCTTTCATTCTCGGCTCTGGTTGCGGCCCTGATTCCGGGCCGGCTACTCTGCGCCCCTGGCAAGCCACAGCCCCGCGCTGGCGTCGTAGTGCCAGCGCCCTTCGCCGTGGCTGCCCCACGCCATGGCCTTGGTGGGTGTCACACGGATGATGCAGTCGTATTCGGCATCTGTGCGTATATCCCAGTCATATTTGCTTTGGAAGAGGGGTTGAATCGTCTCCATTGCGTCGGGTGCAATGGCGGCGTTGCCTTCGATGATGAAGGGATTGATGGCGTCGGGCAAGGCCAGGCTCACGGAACGATTGTGCGCGAGGTTGCGGGCGCGCACGGCGGTTGCCTGCGTAACAACATAGGCCGCGTGTCCATCCCAAACATGCCAAATTGGGGCAAGGTGGGCGCGCCCGTCGGGCCGCACGCTGCTGTACCAAATGGCAGGTGCGGTGGCAAACAAGAGCAACAGGTTATCCAGCGGTGCGGGCGGCGCAGCGGGCTGTGGAGACTGTGGAGACTGTGAAGTCGTCATGGGTGGTTGTGGCTCCTTTGTCGCGCCTATTTTACCAGAGGACGGAGCATTGCTCAATTGGGAGAGCAATGCGCCAAACGACACCTCACCCCCGGCCCCTCTCCAGTCTGGTGTATAGACCGGAGAGGGGCACGGGGGTGAGGTTGCTGTTGCGCCCCCTGCGGCGCGCCGTTACACAGTTGAGGGGCGAACCGTTTCGACGCGCGCCCGCTTCAATGGTAAAATACGCGGAAATTGAGCCGCCCCGAGGCGCGTGCATTTGACGTGTCGGGGTGGCCTATTGCCGTTGCACAAGCGTTTTATTGTTGTGTAGCTTCGTCGATTCGTCGATTCGTCGAGTGGCCGAATGGTTGGCGTTGCGCCAGGGAGAACTCCAGCATGACCAAATACATATTTGTCACCGGCGGCGTTCTTTCCGGTTTGGGCAAGGGTGTGACAGTGGCGTCCGTAGGCCGCCTTCTCAAGGCGCGCGGCATCAAAGTCGCCATTATGAAGCTTGACCCCTACCTCAACGTGGACCCCGGCACCATGTCCCCCTATCAGCACGGTGAGGTCTTTGTCACCGAAGACGGCGCCGAGACTGACCTGGACCTGGGCCACTACGAGCGTTTTGTGGATGAGAACCTGAGCCGCCTCTGCAATGTGACCAGCGGGCAAATTTACAACTATGTGCTCAGCCAGGAACGGCGCGGCGACTATCTGGGCGGCACCATTCAGGTGATTCCCCACGTAACCAACGAGATCAAGCGGCGGATTGGGCTGCTGGCACGTTCTGCCCAGGCCGACGTCATCCTCATTGAGGTGGGCGGCACCGTGGGCGACATCGAAGGGCTGCCCTTCCTTGAGGCCATTCGCCAGATGCGCAAGGATGTGGGGCGCAAAAATACGGTCTACATTCATGTGACATGGCTGCCCTACCTCAATGCCAGCAAGGAACTGAAGACCAAGCCCACGCAGCACAGCGTGCGCGAACTGCGCGGCATTGGCATCCACCCCGATGTCATCTGCCTGCGCAGCGACGTACCCGTGGAGGAGGATGTGCTCGCCAAGACGGCGCTCTTCTGCGATGTGGACAAGGAAGCCGTGATTTCGCTTATCACCGCAGATTCGATCTACGCCGTGCCGCCGAGCCTTGAGGAGGCCGGGCTGGGTGATTGGCTTGTCAATCAGTTGAGCCTGACAACCACGCGCAGCGCCGAAGACGGCCTTGCCGACTGGGTGCATTTTGTGGCCGAGGCGCGGCGCGAGAAGCCGGTGGTGCGCATTGCGCTTGTGGGCAAGTATGTGGAGCTTGAAGACGCCTATCTCAGCGTTAAAGAGTCGCTCATGCATGCTGCGCTCGATTGCGGTTATGACGCGCAGATTGTCTGGCTCAATTCCGAGGACCTGGAACGCGGCCGCGACATGGATAAGCTGGCAACGGTGGATGGCATTGTGGTGCCGGGTGGCTTTGGTTATCGCGGCATTGAGGGCAAGGTGGTGGCGGCGCGCTATGCACGCGAGCACAACGTGCCGTATCTGGGCCTTTGCCTGGGGATGCAGGTGATGTGCATTGAGTTTGCCCGCTACGTAACAGGCAGCGACGAGCCCAACAGCACCGAGTTCGACATTAGCACCAAGTATCCCGTGATCGACCTCATGCCTGAGCAGCGCGACATTGCCGACATGGGCGGCACCATGCGCCTTGGTTCCTACCCCTGCCAGTTGCAGCCGGGGACGCGTGCCGCCGCCGCCTATCTCAGCCGCGGCTATGGCGACACGGTGGACGAGCGCCACCGCCACCGCTTTGAGTTCAACAATCAGTATCGCACCGAGTTGGAGCGGCAGGGGCTTGTCTTCAGCGGCGTTTCGCCCGATGGCCGCCTGGTGGAGATTGCGGAGCTGCGCGAACACCCCTTTATGCTGGGCACGCAGTTCCACCCCGAGTTCAAGAGTCGCCCCACGCGCCCGCACCCGCTCTTTGTGGGCTTGATCAAGGCGGCGCTTAACCACATGAATGCGGCAGCGCCCCTGGCCGCCAGCACAAACGGCGCGATAAATGCCGTTGCGCCACGCCAGGCGCGCGTGAGCGAGCGCACCGAGCGCACCGAAGGCGAGCAAAACTAAAGGAATGCCGACGTGAAAACAACTCCTCAACGCAAAGGAGCGAAGACGGCAAAGAAACGCAAAGCACAACAGCAAGTCGGCCTTTGCTGAGCATTTGCTCTTCCTTTGCGACACTTTGCGCACCTTTGTGACTTTGCGTTGAGATGTTGTAGTGGTTGTGGGTTTCACTGTGGTGTTACGATTGCCACAACATGATTGCTATCGCCCTTGCACAGGGGCGTGGAATGCAATATTGCGAAAGAGAGAATGCCATGTCCGGCCACTCCAAATGGTCCACAATCAAGCGCAAGAAGGGTGCGAATGACGCTGCCCGCGGCAAGGTCTTTACCAAGCTGGCGCGCGAAATTCAAGTTGCCGCGCGCAATGGGGCGGACCCCACCACCAACTTCACGCTGCGCCTTGCCATTGACAAGGCACGGGCCGAGAACATGCCCAAAGACAACATTGAGCGCTCAATCCGGCGCGGGGCCGGGCTGGAGAAGGACGCCGCCCAATTTGAGTCCGTGATGTACGAGGGCTACGGGGCGAACGGTGTGGCTGTACTGGTGGATTGCCTTACGGACAATCGTAATCGCACAATCAGTGACCTGCGCCATGTTTTTTCGCGCGCCAACGGCAGCCTGGGCGAGCCGGGCTCTGTGGCGTGGCAGTTCACCTCCAAGGGCTACTTTGTTTTTGACCTTGTGGATGAGAACGGTGCCGCCAATGGTGTAGACCCCGATGCCATCTTCATGGCGGCGCTGGAAGCCGGCGCCGATGATGTGGTGATTGGCGACGACGCCGTTGAGGTCTACACCGAGCGCGAGGCGTTTGCCGGGGTGAGCAACGCGCTCAGCGAAGCAGGCTTTACGGCCTCCACGGCCGAGTTGACGATGAAGCCCAATTTGCTGGTTGCGCTCGAAGGAGACGATGCAGGCGCCATCTTCAACCTCGTGGAGCAACTGGATGAACTGGATGATGTGAGCAACGTCTATCACAATCTGGATGTGACCGACGAGATGGTGGCCCAGTTCGCCTGACGTATTGCCGGCATGGAATCCGCTTGGCGCGCAAGGTGATCAGGGAACAGTGATGTTTTGACATGCAATGGCATTCGGTACTCAACTAGCGAGAGCGAGGATCAGGATGGCGAAGCACACCATGAGCACAGAAGAGGCGCAACGTCTGGGTGATCTGCTCGGCGTCAACTGGCAGGACATTCCCCTTGCGGAGTTCCGCCGGGGCCTTGAGGTTGAAATGGAGCACGGTGCGCACGACCCGGAGACCGACGTCACGCACAATGACCCGCTGCTGACGGGCAAGATCGCCTGGGCGCACTTGAAGGAATTCAGCGACTACTACACGCGCCTCGACGTGCTCGAAGCGGAAGCCGATGCCTACTGGGCGGAACACAAGCGCAGCGCGTCATAGGCGCTTGACGCACATGTACTTGACGCTCGCGTTCTTCTACGCGGACCAGGAGGTTCATGGCACAGTCATCCGTGCCCGCGACTGAGCTTGAGTATATTGTGCTGGGAATTGACCCCGGTACGGCGCTCACCGGCTATGGCGTGGTGGGGCAGGATCTGCAGGGCAACTTCAGGCTGCTGGCGTGCGGCGTTTTTCGCACACAGCCCACAACGCCCATGCCCATGCGCCTGCGCGAGCTCTTTGGTGATGTGCAGAACATCATTGACGAATTCGCGCCCAATGAGATGGCCGTGGAGAAGCTCTTTTTCGGGCGCAATGTAACCACAGCCATATCGGTGGGCCAGGCGCGCGGCGCCATCCTGTTGGCGGCGGCGCTGCGCGATTGCCCAGTGGTGGAGTACACACCCGCCGAAGTGAAGCAGGCGATTAGCGGCTACGGCAACGCCGACAAGCGCCAGGTGCAGGAGATGGTGCAGCGCACGCTTGATTTGGCCGAGCCGCCTACGCCTGATGATGCCGCCGACGGCGTGGCAATTGCGCTTTGTCACCTGCAAACTGTGGAATATCGAAGGCGGGTGGGTTTATGATTCGGCTGTTGCGCGGTGTGGTGGCGGGCAGGGGCAAGGATTTTCTGATTGTGGATGTGGGTGGGGCCGGCGGCGGCGTGGGCCTCAAGGTCTCTGCGCCCGAGCCTACCGTAATGAAGCTGCTTGTTGACCAGCGCGTTCTCCTGCACACCTACCTGCAGGTGCGCGAGGATGCGCTAACGCTCTTCGGCTTCGAGCGTGAAGACGAATTGGCCATGTTCGAACTGCTGCTGACCGTGAGCGGCGTTGGCCCCAAAGTGGCGCTCTCTGCGCTCAGCGTACTTTCGCCAGAGGCGCTGCAGAATGCCTTGGCCAGCGAAGAGCCGGCGCTCATCGCGCGTGTGCCTGGCATTGGCAAGCGCACCGCCGAGAAGATTGTTCTCGAACTCAAGGACAAGGTGCGCGGCGGCACGAGCAGTGTGCCCGGGCTGGTGCACATGGTGGATGCCGACGCCGAGGTGGTGGATGCGCTCATCGGCCTTGGCTACAGCGTAATGGAATCGCAGCGCGCCGTGCAGGGCCTGCCCAGGGATGTGGTGGGTGTTGAAGATCGGCTGCGCCTGGCGCTCAGCCGCTTTGCTTCTTAACGGCAACAACAAGGCGCAAAACGGCCACTGCTTCACCGCAAAGATACATAGGTGCGCAAAGAAACGCATAGAAACACAAAGGAACAACAGAAGAGAAGGATAACAAGGGCCGTTGTGTTTCCTGCTCTTTCTGTCGTTTCCGCTGTTTCTGCGTACAGGCCCTTCTATTTTTCCTGATTCTGTGAATCTCAAGCAAGCGAGTTGATTTATGGCAGATGTACAAGCGCTGCGCCGCGGCGACATTTTTACCGAAGACGATGCGCTTTGGCGCGTGATTGACCATCAGCACATAAAAATGGGGCGCGGCTCGGCCACGGTGCGCCTGAAGGTGCGCAACGTGCGCACCGGCTCCACTGTGGAGAAGACCTACAACAACGGTCAGCGCGTCAATGATGTGCAACTGGAGCTGCACGAAGTTCAGTTCCAGTATACGGATGGCGACTTCTACCACTTTATGAACACGGAAACCTTCGAGCAGTTGGCGCTTTCGCCTGCCGATCTTGAGGGCATTACCGAATACCTCACCGACAATCAGCTTGTGGTTGTGGAGATGTACGAGGATGAGCCGATCAGCATTCGCCTGCCCACCACTGTGGACCTGAAGATTGTGGGGGCAGAGATGGGTGTGGTGGGCGATACGGCTGCAGGTACGCCCATGAAGGAGATTGAACTGGAGACGGGGCTGAAAATGCAAGCCCCCATGTACCTCAAGCTGGGCGAGGTTGTGCGCATTGATACGCGCGACGGCAGCTTTGTCACGCGCGTGCGCGGCTGAGTGGTGTGTCTGCGCCACCGCGCAAACAAGCAGCCGCCGCCTGCCCGAAATTTGCTCCGCAGCAGCGCAACGCATATAATTATGACTTGCTGCCGCACAAGCGGAGCCAGTCGCCGTTGTAGCTCAGTCGGTAGAGCAGCGCACTCGTAATGCGCAGGTCAAGAGTTCGAATCTCTTCAACGGCTCCATTAAGAAGCGCCGCCCTAGCCAGGGCGGCGCTTTTGCTTTGCTGCTTGAAGACGCGCCCGTACGCGTTCAGATGAAAATTTGCCCCTACTCGGCATGGCGATCATGCACCCAGATGTAGAAGGTAATGGCGGCAATGACCGCGGCAACGCCCACGCCATAGCCAAGCAGGTTTGTGCTTCTGTCCCAATTCGCCACCTGAATCAGTGCATCCACCGATATGACCGTGACGATGACGCCGAGCAGATGGCGCTCCATGTGACCCGGCGTGGCAACCCGCAGCCATGCGGGCATGTCCAGATTGTCGCGCAGCATTAACTGGTAGAAGCCCATGGAGAGGACATAGAGAACCAGCGCCACGAGGAAGTAATCGACGATTTCCAGTGCCTGCGTGCGCAGCAAGGGCGTTGACTGGAGAGGGTTCAACGCACCGATGAGCATCATGATTGCCGACCGTGTGCCCGCGAAAAGCAGGACGATGGAGGCGACAAATGTGCTGAGTACCGCCAGCGCAAAAAGGTAGCGGGAGGCGGAAATCAGCCGCAATATGGGGCGGTAAAAGCGGCCCGTGTTTTCGTCGTGGGTGTAAATGCCTGTACTCTGCGCCTGCTCTTTGGCTTCTTCGTCTTCATCGCGCATGCGTGTGGGGATCCTGAGTTTTGGGATGGAAGGTGAATCGCTATGCGGCGTCTCGTGAATCATCAGTGTAATCGAATGATACGACTGTGCACATGCTGGAATTACACGTCATCAGGGGCAATCAGGCGCGTAAAGGTGGCGGCGTCAATGTTGCTGCCGCAAACAATCAGGCCCACACGCTGGCCGCGCAACGTCTCCAGCAGGGGGCCGCAAAGCGCCGCCGTAGCCGCCGCGCCCGCCGGCTCCACCGCCAGCTTCATGCCCAAAAAGAGCATGCGCATGGCAGCGCGCATCTGCACGTCGCTCACAAGCACAATCTCATCCACATAGCGCCGGCAGAGGTCGAACGAATAGGGCAGGGCCATGGGTGCGCCAAGGCTGTCGGCAATCGTACGCACCTGTTCCAGCGCCTGTACGCTGCCCAGAGCAAAGCTGCGGCGCATGGAGTCCGCGCCTTCCGGCTCCACGCCGTAGACGCGGCACTGGGGTTGCAATTGCTTGAAGACTGCGGCCATGCCCGCCGCCAGACCGCCCCCGCCAATGGGAATAATCACGGCGTCGAGGGCGGGGGCCTGCGTGGCAAACTCAAGGCCCACCGTGGCTGTGCCCAACGCCGTCAGCGGCCCTTCGAAGGGGTGCACCAGAAAACGCCCTTCCTCTTCCTGCACCTGCGCCACGCGCGCAAAGGCAAGTTTTACATCATCCACCAGCAACACGTCGGCCCCCAGCGCGCGACAGCGCTCCACGCGCAGCGGGCTGGCTGTGCGCGGCATTACAACCTTGGCTGTGGTGTCCAGCAACGCCGCGGCATAGGCAACGGCAATCGCGTGGTTGCCTGCGCTCACAGCCGTTACACCGCGGTTGAGGGCCGCGCGATCGAGGTCCAGCATGACAGTGAGCGCGCCGCGCGGCTTGAAGCTGCCCGTGTGCTGGAAGAGCTCGAGCTTGAGAAAAACCTCGGTTTCATCGCCAACGGCCTGCTCAAGATCCGGGCCCATCCAGCGCCACACGGGTGTCTCGCGCACGAGGTCGCCAAGGCGTGCGCGTGCCGCGCGCACGCGCTCGATGTGTACGGTGTCGGGCATAGCGGCCTCCAGGTGTTGGCGTGCTGGCTGGTTGATTGACATATCGTACCCAGAAGTGGGGTGGCGACGCAATTTACTCTATGACGCGCTGGCGCTGTCGGTGCTACAATGTGCGCATCTGCCCCCATGTGCCTGCAAGAGTCTACGGAGGTGAGCAATGACGCTCTACGATGCCGCTGCGCTCGAAGCGCTGCGCAACCAGCAATCCGCCTGGGCTGACGGCGCGCGCCGCACGGCCACGGCCCGCTTCCCCGAACGTTACGCAGAGTTCACCACCCTCTCCGGCGCGCCTGTGCAGGGCATTTACACGCCCCTTGATCACGCGCAGACCGATTACAGCGCCGACCTGGGCTTGCCCGGCAACTTCCCCTACACGCGCGGCATTCATCCCACTGGCTACCGCGGGCGGCTGTGGACCATGCGCATGTTCGCCGGTTTCGGCGGCGCAGAGGAGACCAACGCCCGCTTCCGCTATCTGCTCGCACACGGGCAAACGGGCCTTTCAGTGGCCTTCGACATGCCCACACTCTATGGTTACGACACGGATGCGCCCGAGGCCGAGGGGGAGTTTGGCCTCTGCGGTGTAGCGTGCGCCTCGCTGCGCGACATGGAAATCCTGCTCGACGGGCTGCCGCTCGATGCGCTCACAACCTCGATGACAATCAACAGCCCGGCGGCCATCATCTGGGCCATGTACATAGCCGCCGCCGAAAAGCGGGGCATTGCGCGCGCCAAACTGGGCGGCACGCTGCAAAATGATATCCTCAAGGAGTATATCGCGCAGAAAGAGTACATCTTCCCACCCCTGCCCTCCATGCGTCTCGTAACGGACACGATTGAGTTTGCCACGCAGCAGATGCCCCTCTGGAACCCCATTTCGGTTTCGGGCTACCATATTCGCGAGGCAGGCAGCACAGCCGCGCAAGAGCTTGCCTTTACGCTGGCCGATGGCATGGAATATGTACGCTGGGCGCTGGCACGCGGCCTGCAGATTGACGACTTTGCTCCGCGCATCTCCTTCTTCTTTAATGCGCACAATGACTTCTTCGAGGAGATAGCCAAGTACCGCGCGGCGCGCCGTATTTGGGCGCGCGTCATGCGCGACACCTTTGGCGCACAGAATCCCCGCACATGCATGTTGCGCTTCCACACGCAGACGGCGGGTGTGAGCCTGACGGCGCAACAGCCACTCAACAATATTACGCGCGTGGCGCTGCAGGCGCTGGCCGCCGTGCTGGGCGGCACGCAGAGCCTGCACACCAACTCCATGGACGAGGCGCTGGCCCTGCCCGGCGAGGAGTCTGTGACGGTGGCGCTGCGCACGCAGCAGATTATTGCCCACGAGAGCGGCGTTACCAACACTGTAGATCCGCTGGGCGGCTCCTACTTTGTGGAGGCGCTGACCGATGCCATGGAGGCGCAGGCGCAGGCCTATTTCGACCAGATTGCGGCCTATGGCGGCCTGCTGCCTGCGTTGGAAGAGGGCTTCTTCCAGCGAGAGATTACCGAGGCAGCGCTGCGCTTCCAACGCGAGGTGGAGGCGGGACGGCGCGTGATTGTGGGGGTGAACGACTATACAAGCGGCGCGGCCCAGTCTGTGCCGCTGCTACGCATTGACGAGGCAGGCTATCGCCGCCAGCTCGCCCGCCTTGCCGAATTACGCCGCACGCGCGACAACCGCGCCGTTTCACAAACGCTGGCGGCGCTGGCACAGGCGGCGCGGCGCGACAACCACAACCTCATGGAGCCGATTCTTGACGCCGTGCGCGCCTATGCCACGCTGCAGGAGATGATGGACGTGCTGCGTGAGGCGTGGGGAGTCTACCACGAGCCGGCAATTCTTTAGGGCGCACCGCAATTGCACCGCCGCTGCAAAGCTCTCCCTCGCTTCCCATACCGCACGAGTGAGGTGGCGCGGCGCAGTACTCTTTAGTCCGCGAGCCACCACAAACCTTGCCGCCAGATCTGCCAGAAGCCGTAGATGAGGTAGATGATCAGGATCGTCGAAATCACACCGATGAGCCAGCGGCGATGCTCGTACATCTGCTTCATGTTCGTCCACGATTCGCGCGGGCGCAACACGAAGAAGGTGACGGCGAGGATGAGGAGATAGATGATCAGGCGGCGACTTGACATGGTGGCTTCGAGTGGCTTGTGATGGCTGTGCTAAAATGGCCCCATGACGATGGCTTCGTGGGTGGGTGCACAACTGCGCCCGGATGCGCCCGGCTTCTGGCTGGCGCTTGATTTGCTTGTGGCGGCGGCGCTTTGGATGCTGCCGGTTCGCTACGGCCGCCGCGAAACGTTGGCACGCCCGTTGCGCTGGATTGTGCTGCCAAGCATGGCGCTGCTGGCAGGGGCGCTATCCCCTCAGGCGCTGGGGCTGGCCGGCATTGACTGGCAAGCGGGGATCACGCTGGGCCTGGGCATCGTTTTGGGGCTGCTGCTGTTGCTGGCGCTTGTGCGGCTGACTGTGCGCGAGCCTGCCGGTGATCCGCAGGCGGCAGCGGGAAGCGCCGCTTCGCTCTATGCGCTGCTGTATGGCGGCGCACAGCAATTCCACTGGTGTTTCCAGCGCGGGGCGCTGCTGGCGCTGTTTGTCTCACTTGCCGCGCTGCCCGCTGCCGCCATGCGCGCGCCGGTGTACTGGGCAACGTGGGTGGCGGTGCTGATCGCATTGCCGGGGCTGCTCTTTGTTGCGCCTGGCCTGCCGCGCCTGTATACGGGCATTGCGCTTGTAGCAACGGCCATTCTCTTCTTCTACACGCGCAACTTCTGGCTCTGCTGGGCGCTTCACAGCGGCATTTTGGCTTTTGCCGGTGTTGCCTGGCTGCGCCCCGAACTGAAGCCTGCAGCCACACCGCAACGCACAGGTGTTAAGGACGCAAGGAAACGCTAAGCAAAAACAACTGCCAGGTATGCCTTGTATGCCTGGCCGACAACGGCTGGATTGCTACAGGTTCGCTGCGCAAAGGAACGGGCACGGGGTCAATCCCCATGCCCGTTTGCTTTCCTTATATGCAGAGCGCCACAGCTGCTACATGAAGAAGCCAACAACTACAATGGCCACCAGCAAACCTACAGTGACAAGACCAAGATACTTGAGGTCATTCAGTACGTAACCGTACTCGCCCCACCAATCCACGCTGTCGGACGTGCTGAGCACAGGGGCAGCCTTGGCTGCGCTCTTTGAAGCGCTTGCGGCGGCGGATGTTTGCACGGCAGGGGCGCTTGAACTGCTCTTGTAGATTTCGCTGTAGCTGCGCGGAGACCCGCCGCTGCTCTTCTTGGGTGGTTTTGAGGATGCCATTCGAATTCCTTTTTCGCTCAACGCGGGGCGTTGCGCCACATTTGCATTGCAACTCTGCCATTATATGCGGATTCGCAGCCTGCGCAAAACCTGCTCCGCTTCTTCCACGTGGCAAAGCCGCAGCACGACTGCATAGACGGCGATTCCGGCCCCGCCCGCAAGCACAACACGCAGCAGGTCTCCCAGCGTGGAGAGGGGGGCCAGAGGGCGCACAATGGCGTCGACGCCGGCAATGGCGAGAGCCATCGCCCCTGCACCCAGCAGCAGCGGCCCCAGGCGCGCCACAAGCGCGCGCGTTGAGGGGCTGCCCACGACGCGCGCCGTAAAGATGAGCATGATGACGGCATGTGCGGCCTGCTTGGCGGTGTCGGCCCAAACAAGGCCGCGAAAGCCCAGCGGTTGCAGCAGCGCGAAAGCAACAAGTACATAGACGCCCACACTGGCCACGCCGACGAGCGCGGGCAGAAGCGTGTTGTTGCGTGCATAGAAGGCAAAATTGAGTGGAAAGTCCACCGCCGCAAACAACATGCCCACAAGGTAGATATGAAGCGCTGCGACAACTGCGCTTGTGTCGGTGGCGGTAAACGCGCCGCGCTGGAAGAGGATGCGCGTGACGGGCGTTGCCAGCAGCGCCAACCCCACGGCGGCAGGCAGAATCAACAGCAGCACAAAGCGCAGACCGCGCCCCAGCGTGGTTGCAAAGGCCGCCTCTGCATGCGCGGCGAAGTGGCGGCTCAGTGTGGGTAGCGCCGCCAGCGAAATGGCCACACTGATCAAGCCCAGCGGCATTTGCTGGAGGGTGGTGGCCGCGGCCATCCACGCAATGCTCTGTTCGCCTGTGCCGCTGGCAAGACGGCGGTCCAGCCCCACCTGAAAGAGCGCCACGAGCATGCCTGCGGCAATGGGCAAATAGAGACGCAGAATGCGGCGCAGCGCGGGGTGCTGCCATTCAAAGCGGGGCAGCAGCGAAACGCCGGCGCGCCGCACATCCCACGCCATAATGCTCATCTGTGCAAGGCTGCCCAGAAGCACGCCCACGGCCGCCGCGCCAATGCCAATGCGCCCGGCCAATAGCGGCACGCTGATCACCACGCCCAGGTTGAAGATGGCCACGGCCAGCGCAGGAAAGGTGAAGCGCTGCAACGCGTAGAGGATGGCGGTGAGCAACCCTGCCAGCCCAAAAAACCAGACGGCAGGGGCCATGAGGCGAATGAGGCCGGCGGTGAGGGTGAGCAGTTCGGGGTTGGATGCGCCAAAGCCCGCGGCCAGCAGGCGCGCGAGCATGGGCGCCAGTGCGAAGAGAAGAATCGTCAATACCAGTAGCACGGCGCCAAAAACGCCCAGCAGCGTGCGGCTCAGGCGTGTAAACTCCGTCCTGTGCGACCCGCCCTGCGCCGCCGTCTGGCTGAGCACAGGCACAAGTGCGGCGCTCAACATGCCGCCCACAAGCAGGTCGTAGACGAGCGTTGGCACCTGCGCGGCAACACGATAGGCGCTTACCTGGCCGCTGGCGCCAAAAGCCGCGGCGATGATGCTTTCGCGTACCAGCCCCAGCACGCGACTGCCCACGCTGCCCATGGCCAGCAGGCCGGCATTGCGCGCCATGCCGCCATTGGGGGCGAGGGCCGCCGCTTCAAGTTCGGCAATTTCGAGGTCACTGGGTTCGAGCGCGCGCGAGGGGTCGTCGGGCAGTTCCATGCGCATCATGGTACATCAACAGCCGTATGCGGAAACAACGGAAAGAGCAGGAAACGGCATGAAAGAGAGGGTGAGCCATGCGGCCCACCCTCGCCATGTATCAGTGATCAATGATCAGGAACCAAAACGCGCCCGGTTATGCGTACACAAGCTCGCGCGGGTCGGCCTCCAGGCTGGGCATGCCCTCTGCCTCCATTTCTTCGAGGAAGCGCGTGGCCTGCATGGCCGCCGAACAGCCCTGGCCCACGCTTGTGGCAACCTGCTTGTAGACCTTGTCCATGATTTCGCCGGCTGCAAAAACACCCGGGATATTGGTGCGCATCTTCTTGTCCACAATCAGGTGGCCGTCTTCGTCCAGCGCAAGCTTGCCCTGCATGAGGGTGTTGTTGGGCAGGTGGCCCACGAAGACGAAGATGCCATCCGTCTCCAGATAGCCCTCCGCGCCGGTCACGGTGTCGAGCGTCTTCACGCCAACCACGCTACCGTCCGCGCCCACAACTTCAGTCAATACAGTATTCCACACCATTTCAATCTTCGCGTTGGCAAAGAGCCGCTCCTGGAGGAGCTTGCCCGCGCGCAGCTTGTCGCGCCGATGAATGACGCGCACGCGCGAGGCGAACTTGGTGAGGAAGAGCGCTTCCTCAACCGCACTGTCGCCGCCCCCAATCACCAGCACATCTTTGCCACGGAAGAAGAAGCCATCACAGGTGGCGCAGTAGGAGACACCCTTGCCCGTGAACTCCTTCTCGCCGGGAATTTGCAGGTAGCGAGGGCTGGCGCCCGTACTCAGAATGAGGCTCTTGGCCTTGTATTCCTGTCCGCCCGACGTGCGCACGATGAAGGGATGTTGATCGACCACAATCTCACTCACATAGTCGAATTCAACGCGTGTGCCAAACTTTTCGGCCTGCGCCTTCATCCTCTCCACCAGATCAGGGCCGCTCAGGCTCTCAGGGAAGCCGGGGTAGTTCTCAATGTCATAGGTGAGGCTCACCTGGCCGCCATACTCATTGCCGGTGAGAAGCAGCGGCTTGAGGTTGGCGCGCGCTGTGTAAAGCCCTGCGGTGAAACCCGCCGGCCCGCTGCCAATGATGATGACTTCTTCCACGTTTGTCTCGGCGGCGTGGGCCCCGTTGCCAGTTGCGTTTGTTGTCATGTTTGCGCTCCATTAATCACTATGTTTTTTATAGTGCCACCTCCATTTTATGTGGATTGGATGTCGCTGTCAAGTCCTTGTGCGCACTGTATGCGAACGACGGCGTGCGCAAAGCGCAGCGAGGCTTCCAGAATCGGAAGCCTCGCTGCGCTGAGTCTTTGTCCGGTGGGCAGGAATTTCTACAAGCCCAGATACGCCTCGCTCACACGCGGGTCGTGCAACAGATCGGCGGCAAGGCCCGACATGGAAATCTGTCCCACTTCGAGCACATAGGCGCGGTGCGCGACCTGCAGCGCCGCCTGTGCATTTTGCTCCACAAGCAGAATGGTTGTGCCCTGTTCCTTGTTCAGCCTGTCAATGATGTTGAAGATTTCCTCCACCAGCAGCGGTGCGAGGCCCATGGAGGGCTCGTCCAGCAGAAGCACGCTGGGCTGCTGCATGAGGCCGCGCCCAATTGCGAGCATTTGCTGCTCACCACCAGAGAGGGTGCCCCCCTTTTGCTGCATGCGCTCCAGCAGGCGGGGGAAGAGCGAGAAGACATTTTCCAGCCGCCGCTCCAATTCGCTGTGGTTGCGCAGCAGATAGGCGCCCATTTCCAGATTTTCCAGCACTGTCAGGCCGGGGAAGACACCGCGCCCTTCGGGCACATGACCAATGCCTGCCTCTACAATGCTGTGGGGCGGCACGTTGGCCATGTTTTTGCCATCCAGGCGCACCTCACCTTCACGAGGACGCAGCAGCCCCGAAATGGTGCGTAGCGTGGTGCTTTTCCCCGCGCCGTTGCTGCCGATCAGCGTGACGATTTCGCCCTTGTTGACCTTGAGTGAAATCCCCTTGAGCGCGTGAATTTTGCCGTAGTAGGTGTGAATGTTGTCCAGCTCGAGCAGCAGCTGGCCGTCGCCCTGTGCGTCCACCTTGCGTGTGGTTTGCAGCGTAATTCCCATAAGGCTAGCCCTCGTGCACGGTCGCGTGGCGGCCGAGATATGCTTCAATCACACGCTGATTCTTGCGCACCTCGGCGGGTGTGCCTTCGGCAATCTTCTGTCCGTAGTCAATCACGGATACCCACTCCGAGATGCCCATCACCACCTTCATATCGTGCTCAATCAGCAGCACGGTGATGCCCATCTCATCGCGCAGGCGGCGGAAGAGGCGTATGGCGGCTTCCGTCTCCTGCGGATTCATGCCTGCCGTTGGCTCGTCCAGCAGGATGAGTTTGGGCTCGGCGGCCAGCGCACGGGCAATCTCAATGCGTCGCTGCTGGCCATAGGGCAGATTGCGTGCCAGTTGGTCGCCCAGGCCCAGCGGCAGGTCCACAAAGCGCAGCAATTGCTTTGCCTTGAGGCGCACCGCTTCTTCAGCTTCGCGAAAGGCCTTGGTGCGCAGAACGGCGCCAATACCTGTGCTCTGGGTAGTGCGCGTGTGCGCCCCTACCATGACGTTTTCCATCACCGACATATTCTGGAAGAGGCGAATGTTCTGAAAGGTGCGGCACATGCCCATGGCGGTAATCTGGTCGGGACGCATGCCTGTAATGGGATGGCCGTCAAAAACAACCGTGCCCTCTTCCGGCTTGTAGACGCCGGTAATGCTGTTGAAGATGGTCGTCTTGCCTGCCCCGTTGGGTCCAATAATGCTGGCAATGCGCCCTTTGTCCAGTGAGATTTCAACACCACTAACCGCGACGAGGCCGCCAAAGCGCTTGGTAATTTTGTGAAGTTCGAGGATGGGCGCCATGGCTAGTCCCCTCCTGTGCTGGTGATGAGGACGTTTTCAGAGTCTGCGGGCGGCGCCAGCGGATCGTCGTCCTCGTGCAATTCAAGCTTGCGGCGGCGCGATGGAATAATGCCCTCGGGCCTGAAGATCATCATGATAATCAGCAGCAGGCCGAAGACAAGGCGCTGGTAGCGCGCGGGGTCCAGTTGCGTGGGCAGTTCTGCCCAGGGCACACCAATCAGCGGGATCATGCCTGTTCCCTGGCGCAGGCTGCTCAATTGCAGCGAGAGCGTTTGCAGCACGTCGATGTTGAGCATGGTCACAATGGCTGCACCCAGCACAACGCCGGGAATGCTGCCCAGGCCGCCCAGAATCACCATGACGAGCACACTGATGGATTGCGTGAGCGAGAAGGTCTCAGGGCTGACAAAGGTGCGATTGGCGGCGTAGATGACACCCATGGCCCCCGAGAAGGCCGCGCCAATCGCGAAGGCGGTCAATTTGGTGCGGCGCAGGGGCACGCCCATGGCAACCGCCGCCACATCATCTTCACGGATGGCCGTCCACGAGCGCCCGAGCCGCGAATTCTCCAGACGGCCGGCAAAGGCAATGGTGAAAACCAGCCACACAACCGCCAGGAAGTAGAAGAAGAAGGCGTACATGTCGCCTTCGCCAATCGTGCGCCCGGAGACCTGCGATAACCAGTTGGGAAGCGCGCCGTGCAGAATGAAATCCGGCAGCGGCGGTCGTTGAATAGGTGTAATGCCCTGCGGGCCATTGGTAAGGTTGATGGGCTTGTCGAGGTTGTTGGCCAGCACGCGAATCACTTCGCCAAAGCCCAGCGTTACAATGGCCAGGTAGTCGCCCCGCAGGCGCAGCACGGGTGTGCCCAGCAGCATGCCTGCGCCGGCTGCGGCTGTAATGCCGAAGATGAGGAAAGGCCAAAACCACCAGGCGCCAAGCGGAAAGACATTATAGACAGTGGCTGTGCCGGGTGAGGAATGAAGCTGCCACAATTGCTGCGAGCCAAAGATGGCCCACAGATACGCGCCCACCGCAAAGAAGGCTACGTAGCCAAGGTCCAGCAGCCCGGCAAAACCCACCACAATGTTGAGCCCCAGCGCCAGCGTGGCAAAGGTTGCCACCTGGAAGCCAATCTCAAGCAGGAAGGGGTTTTTGAGGCCGACAGCCGGAATGATGGCAACAACGGTGACTCCGGCCAACAGGAGCTTGAGCCAGGCTTTGTGGGGCATGTAGTAGATCAGCAGCAGACCGGCGAAAAGCAGAAAGCGCAACAGCAGCGCGCGTGGCTCACGGTAGAGAAGAAAGGTGACGACGGCCAAATAGCCAATCACGAAGATTGGCCCCAGCGGCCCCGCCAGCAATCGTGTGATCAACCCCTCGTCGGAGAGGTCGCGCTTGGTGGATTTGGAGCCGCTCGATTTACCTGGTTGTTCGCTCATGGCTCCCCCTTAGGCCTTCTGTGTGGTCTTGCTGCCCAGCAAGCCGGAAGGGCGGAAGACGAGAATGAGAATCAGGATGGCAAAGGCGAGAATATCCTTGTATTCCGCACCCATGGCGCCATTCGTAAAGATACTGAGGTAGGCGGCGGCAAAGGATTCGAGCAGCCCCAATACAATACCGCCCAGCATGGCCCCCGTAATGTTGCCAATGCCGCCCAGCACCGCTGCCGTAAAGGCCTTCAGGCCGGGCAGGAAGCCCATGTAGGGATCGGCGCGTGTGAACTTGAAGGCAAAGAGCACGCCCGCCGCGCCACCCAGCGCGCCGCCGATGAGGAAGGTCAGCGCAATGATGCGGTTGACGTTGATGCCCATGAGGCTCGAAGTGCGCTGATCCTGCGCCACGGAACGAATCGCCTTGCCCAGCCGCGTCGCGTTGACCAGATAGTTGAGCCCCACCAGCATGATAATGGCGACAATGATGATGATAAGCGACTTGACCTGGATGGCAATGTCGATTGTGCGATCATCCAAGGGCATGGAAAAGAGCGTAATACGCTTGCCGAAGGGGCCAAAATCGGGGAAGGTGCGGTAGAAGTCGCCGTTAATGGCGCTCTGCATAAAGCGCATCATGTCTTGCAGGAAGAAGGAAACGCCAATCGCCGAAATCAGCGGGATGAGCCTGGGTGCGCCGCGCAATGGCCTGTAGGCAAGGCGTTCTGTGGTAATCGCAAGCAACCCCGAGATCACCATGCCCACAATAATGGCGACGATAATCAGCCCATATGCAGCCAGGTTGCCTACATCCAGCCCATTGGTGCGCTCAATCCAGAGCAACAATTCCACGCCGGCAAACGCGCCGAACATAAAGATTTCACCGTGGGCAAAGTTAATGAATTCGAGTACGCCATAGACCATCGTATAACCCAGCGCGATGGTGGCATACATAAAGCCAAGCACCAGCCCGTCAATCAACACCTGGGGCAGTAGAATCAGCGTAATCTGCAGCATATCCATATCATCGCGCGTGGGGCGCAAAATCAGCGCCAGCGCAACGGTAATCAATGCCATTACAATTGAACTGCCCAGAACAAAAATGAGCAACTGGCCCAGAGGCCGCAGAATTTCTTTGATAGGGTTGGTTCGCCGCACGCGCAGTGGGGCGCTCGCGGGCATGGTGGACACAGCGGCCGCGCCGCCTGCGTCAATGGGGTTCGTCATGGGGTCTCCTCATGCGGCGCGGGCGAGGCGCAAGTTGAGGTCAATGGGGTATCTCTTCCGGGGATCGCCCGATTGATGCAGGGAAAGATGCAGGCGGCGAAGGTGCCGCCTGCATCTTTCGGCAAGCATGGGGATGGTGGTTACTTGGTGGGCGCCGGAATGTCAAGCACCTGGACGACTTCGTTCTCGCCCCACTTCTCGGCGTCGGCTGATGTTACGCGCAGCACCACATACTGTGCCACCGTCAGGTCGCCGATGTCGTTGAAGGTCTTCATACCTGTAATGCCGTCAAAGTCGGTTGTGGCGCGCACTTCAGTAGCCACCTCGGCACGCGTGGGCATGCCGCCCGCTGTCTCAACCGCGCGCGCGATACCCTCGAGGCAGATGTACATGGCGTCATAGCCGTAGGCGGCGTAGGACTGGAACTGCTCACCAAAGCGCTCTTCATACTGAACCTGGAGTTCGGCAGCACGCGGGAAGGCGCTGGCCGGAACGGATGTCGTTGTGAAGATGACGTCAACAGCGGCATCACCGGCCAGATTGACAAATTCGCTGCTGTCGAGGCCGTCAGCACCCATAAATGGCACGTTGAGGCCCTTTTCGCGCATCTGCCGGAGCAGCACGCCGCCCTGGCTGTAAATGCCGCCAAAGTAAACCATGTCGGGGTTGGCAGCAATAATCGGTGTGATGATGCTGTCGAAGTTGGACTGTTCTTCGGTGCCCTCAAAGCCCAGCACATCCATGCCCAGGTTGCCGGCTTCCGTGCGGAAGAATTCGGCAACGCCCTGGCCGTAGGAGGTCTTGTCATGGATGATGTAGACGGACTTCAGGCCCAGTTCGTTGAATGCATACTGCGCGCCCACAACACCCTGCACGTCATCGCGACCGACGATGCGGTTGACTTCGGGGTAGCCGCGGTCGGTGACGGTGGGGTTGGTGTTGGCCGGCGAGACGGCGGCCAACCCGGCATTGTGGTATTCCTCGGAGCTTGGGATCATGACACCCGAGTTAAGGTGGCCGTCCACGCAGAGAATCGACGGGTCGCCGACGATCTGCTTGGCATTGGCAACGCCGATATCGGGGGTGGCCTGGTCGTCAAAGGGAGCAAGCTCGACGGTGAAATCACCAATCTTGCCACCATACTGCTCAAGGGCCAGTTGCGCGCCGTTCTTGATTGCAGTACCCAGGGACGACTGCGGGCCGCTCAGCGGCGTCTGTGAGGCAACTTTGATCACGGTGCCACTTGCGGCGTCAGCAGCAGGTGCTTCGGCAGCAGCTTCTTCGGCAGGCGCTTCAGTGGCGGCAGCCTCTGCGGCGGGCGCTTCGGCGGCAGGCGCTTCGGCAGCAGCCTCAGCCGGTGCGGCCTCAGCAGGGGCGGCACTGGGCGGCGGTGCGCCGCAACCAGCCAGCAGCAACGCAAAGACCATGACCAGGCTCATCAATACGGTAAGCTTACGCATTCCCATCTCCTTGTGCATGTGGTGAAGCTAAACGTGTAGGTAGAGGAGTTGTCTGTCCGACATTCATATAGGGTTGAACTGCGGGATTGGTGCGTTGCAAACAGAAGGAGTGGCACGCAATAAACTTGCGTACCGTCCGAAAACGACAGTCACTTCGGAGGTCTGAGCGACGTTGCGCAGGTGGAAGAGGGAAACCGCATCGGTTCCGGTTGCAACGCCGCGCATTATAGGAGAGGCGCGCGCGTTTGTCAACACGCGAAATTGATAGGGGACAATTGGCG
>DIAV01000261.1:23890-26966 GCA_002415895.1 Anaerolineales bacterium UBA5069
GTCGGGTGTCGGGCGTCGGGCGTCGGGCGTCGGGCGTCGAGTCCCCACGCCCCACGCCCTGCCCTACTTGTTGACGCCGCCCACGGCAATGCCCTCGACAAAGGCCTTCTGGGCAAAGAAGAAGAGGATGATGACGGGCAGCACGGTCACGAGTGAAGCCGCCATGAGGTAGGCCCAGTTGGTGGTGTAGGTGGTGCGAAAGAATTGCAAGCCCAGCGTTAGCGTGTAGAGCTCGGGGCGCTGGAGGTAGATAAGCGGCGCGAGGAAGTCATTCCACGCATATTGGAAGGTGAAGATCGCGACCGTTGCCAGCGCGGGCAGGGCCAGGGGCAGCATAATGCGCCACAGAATCTGGAGCAGGTTGGCCCCGTCAATGCGCGCCGCATCCTCAAAATCGGCGGGGATGCCGCGGAAGAACTGGCGCAGCAGGAAGATGTAGAACGCTGCGCCAAAGAAGGCGGGGGCCACCAGCGGCAGCACGGTGTTGATCCACCCCAGCCGGTTGAAGAGCACGTAGAGCGGCACCATCGTCACGGGGTAGGGGAGCATGAGCGTGGCGAGCAGCACCACAAAGAGCGCCTCACGGCCCGGCGCGCGCAGGCGCGCAAAGGCATAGGCAATGAGCGTGCAGGAAAGCAGATGGCCCACAATCATCAGCAGCGCAATCACAGCCGTGTTGATGAAGTAGCGCGCAAAGGGCAGAATTGTGAGCGCCTCACGGTAATTCTCCCAGCGGGGTGGGCGCGGCAGCCAGCGCGGCGGCGTCTCGAAGATCTGATAGTTGGGCTTGAGCGACGAGGAGAGCATCCACAGCATAGGCACAAGAAAGAGCAGCGCCACCCCCCAGAGCAGCGCCGTCACCAGCACGCGCCGCAAGCGTCCCGTTGCGAATGCAGCGCGAATCATTGTGCGGCCTCGCCATCATAAAAGACCCACCACGTGCCGCTGCGCAAAATCAGCAGCGTGAGCAGCAGGATGATGACGAAGAGCACCCATGCCAGCGCCGCGGCATACCCCATGGCAAAGTATTGAAAGGCCTGGCGATAGAGATAGAGCACATAGAAGAGGGTGCTGTCGAGCGGGCCGCCGTTGGTGGCCACAAACGCGCTGGTAAATGTCTGGAAGGTGGCAATGATGCTCAGCACCAGATTAAAGAAGATGGTGGGCGTAATGAGCGGCAGCGTCACGCTCCAGAAGGATCGCCACGCGCCCGCACCGTCCATGCTTGCCGCCTCGTAGAGGGGTTGCGGCACCTGCTTCAGCCCAGCCAGGAAGATGACCGCCGTGCGCCCAAGCCCCCACAGGCTCATGATCCAGAGCGCATAGAGTGCGGTGTTGGGGTCGGCAAGCCAGCGCGGGCCAACAATGCCCACGCGCGCCAGCGTGCCGTTAATGAGGCCCGCCGTGGGGTGGAAGAGCCACATCCACACCACCACAAAGGCCACGCCCGAAAGCACGGAGGGCAGGTAGTAAATGGTGCGCACCACGCGCATGCTGCGTATGCCCCGCTGGTTCATCAGCAGCGCCAGAATCAGCCCGCCGATCAACTCGGTGGGCACATAGAGCAGCGTATAGTGGAGTGTGACGCGCAACGACTGCCAGAAGAGGCGGTCATCCACCATGTGCGTATAGTTGCGCAGCCCAATGAACTGGGGCGCAGAAAGCAGATCCCAGCGGGTGAGGCTGTACCAGAAGGAGGCTGCAATCGGCCCCAGCGTAAAGACAAGCAGCCCCACCAGCCAGGGGGAAATACAGAGATAGAAAGTCAACGCCTCGCGCCCGGCCAGGCTCAGCCTGCGGGCGGGGTGTGCCGGTGCGTTGGCGGCCAAAGTCTCTGGTGTCATCCCATATCACGTCATGCGAAGCGAGGCTTCCAGCAGCGGAAGCCTCGCTTCGCGACTCATCATCTGCGCGTCTACTGTGCCTGCTGCTCCTCAAGCGCGGCCTGTGCATCCTGCGCCGCCTGCGCAAGCAGTGCCGCGACGTCGGCCTGTGGGTCAATGATCACGCTCTCCAGCACACGGCGCAGCGCCGGGTCGGCCGTCTGTCCCCAGAAGGGCGTGGAGACATAGGCGCGCGGTGCAAGATCGTTGAGCGCGCCAATCCAGACTCCCTCAATCGGGTCTGTGGTCAGGCCGGCTTCTTCGGCTACAGAGGCCACCGCGGGCAGCGCCCAATCTTTCCACGTTTGCGCGCCCTCTGCCCCCACGTAGTAGCGCAGGAAGCGCCACGCGGCTTCCTGATTCTCGCTCAGGCTCGAAATGCCGAAGCCGCCCCAGAAGAGGACATCGGCGCGCGCCTTGCCCACGGGCATGGGTGCCACGCCCAGATCGATATTGGGGTTCGCGAGCATACCGGACTGGGGCCAGCGGCCAAAGATGCGCATGGCCGCCGTGCCGTTGTCAAACTCGGGGTTGCCGCCGCCAAAGGCGTTCATGTCGGCCGGGGGCGGGGCCACAGCGTGTTTGTTGTAGAGGTCGGCGTAGAATTGGGTGGCCTCCTGCACCTCGGGCGAGTCCATATAGCCAATGAACGTGCTGCCGTCTTCGCTAATCAGCCTGCCACCCGCCGCTGCCACCCAATACTCGAAGCCGGTTGTCCACGGGCCGGGCAACTGCACGCCCCACTGCGTTGTACTGCCGCCATCGCTGATTGTCAGCGCCTGCGCCGTCTGCAGGAACTCGTCCCACGTCCAGCCGTCAACGGGGTAGGCAATGCCTGCGGCGTCGAAGAGCTTCTTGTTGTAATAGACAGCCAGCGGCGAATAATCCTTGGGGAGCAGGTATTGCGCCCCGTTCCACTGCCCGGGCTCGAGCATACCCGGCAGGTAGATCGTCGTGTCAAGGGGATAATCAGCGCTGTTGATCAGGTCATCCAGCGGCACGAAAGCGCCCTTGTCAACGAAATTGGGCACTGCATCATCGCCAATCTGGAGGATGTCGGGGGGATCACCTGCGGCGATCTGCGTGAGGATGCGCGCGTAGTAGTCGCCGCTGCCCACAGGCTCCAGTTGCACCTGAATGTCGGGGTTCTCGGCTTCAAATTGCTGAATAATGGTATTGTGCGGGCTCAATCT
>DIAV01000254.1:0-1410 GCA_002415895.1 Anaerolineales bacterium UBA5069
GACCGTGGTCCAGTACGGGTTGAGAAAGGCGTTGAGCACCTGGCTGAACATCGTCTGGTTGTTGGCAAAGCCCTGCTGGATGTGCTTGCTCCACGCCGCGTAGAGTTCCGGGTCGTCCTCTTTGAGCGAACGCCCCGTGCCGGTGGCCGGCTGCGGCGACCGCGGCGTCGGCGAGCCGGGCTGCACAAGACCGCGACCGACGCCCGATTTCACACTAGCGAACGCGGCCACATATTCGCGGATCAGACCGGCGTAGTAGTCGGCCTGCCCTGGCCCGTTGTAGACGCGGGCAAAGCTCAAATAATCGCCGGTGCGCACGTTCTCCACCAGCCCGTTCACCTCCATGAAGCGGAAGAGGCTGGTCAACTGCGCGCGTGCGTCGTTGGCAAACGCCTGGAACATCGCCTGCACGGTGCCGTAGCCGACGGTGGTGTGGTTGAAGCCCATAATCTGCGGCGCGCCCATGCTGATAGAGAGCTTGGCGGCGTCATCATTACAGTAGACGCGCGCGAAACTGAAGGCCTGCCACTCGCCATCTTGCCCCGCGTGCACCGAACGCCACTCGGCATCTTCGGCGGGGCGCCACTGGTGGGTCTCCCCGCGCCAGGGCGAGGTGGCATCAAAGCGGAAATAGCGGTCAAACAGCGCCTGGTTATTCCTGCCCCAGAGGTTATAGAAAACATGCGCCTCGAAACGAATAATCATACTGCCCGAGGGGCTGAAGGCGCGCCCGCCCGATTCCACAGCCAGCACGCCTGCCGCCAGCGCAGGATCAACGTTAAGCACCTCACCCACCTTGCTGAGCAACCCGCCGTACTGCCCCCAAATGCGCACCATCATGCGGCCCGATGCGCTGTTATCGCTTGGCGGCTGCGGAATGGCATGGGCGGCGTCCGGCGGCATGGGCGTATTGCGCAACACTTCGTTGAAGCGCAGAGAGCCGCCCACGGCCGGTGGTGGGGCGGGGCGCTGGTCATTTGTCAACTGCTCCAGTGCGGCCAGAAGCGCAGTCCGCTCGCCTGTCGATATGTTGGGCAACTGGTCAAATTTAGGGCCTGTGTACACGCCCTCGCGGTCAGCCGCCAACTGCGTCAGCGAGAGACCCGCGCGCCCCATAAGCGCCCACGGGTCACTCTGGCCCAGCGCGCCCGCGGCGCGCACAAACGCATTGATGACGATCTGATTCGTCACAATGGCCTGCGTGGCGGCCATTGCCTCGCGCTCTGCGCGTGACGCGGTGGCGAGGGGTGGGGCGTCTTTTGTGCTTTTGCGTGCGCTGCGTTTGCTCATGCGCCGGTGTCCTTTACGCTGGTTGCGGCTGGCGGTGTCAGGTGCGGTGTTTCAGCGGACAGGAATGGATGAACAACAGTCTCTCGCGTGCGATCACTGCGCCCAGCCTACTTGCTGCAA
>DIAV01000254.1:1498-4366 GCA_002415895.1 Anaerolineales bacterium UBA5069
ACATCCACCGGGCTCGTCAGCGTTTCGTTCGCCAGCAAACCCTCCAGATCAACAAAGCTCGTCACCTCGCCCGTGGCGGGATTGATGCGCACAATGTAATTGGTTTGATAGATATTGGCCCAGACTTCTCCGTTGATGTACTCAAGCTCATTCAACCGGAGAACCGGCTGGCCGCGGTAGGTGACATCAACGCGCCCAATTTCATCAAAGCTCTCGGGGTCGCGGAAGAAAAGTGTGCTGGAGCCGTCGCTCATGATCAGGCGCGTGCCGTCATAAGTCAGCCCCCAGCCCTCTGTGGCGTACGTCACGCGCTTGATCTCGGCGAAACTCTCGCGGTCGTATAGAAAGGCAACCTGCGACTGCCACGTCAGCTGCCAAATGTGATCATCAATGACGACAATGCCCTCGCCAAAGTATTGCGCCTCCAGATCATGCTGCTGAAGGACGGCGCCACTCTCGATCTCCACCTTGCGCAGCGACGAGCGCCCCTCCAGGCCTGTCCCCTCGTAAAAAACGCCGTCTACAAATTGCAGCCCCTGCGTGTACGCCTGAATGTCGTGGGGGAAGCTGTTGACAACGGTGTAGCCATAGGCGGGAATGGAGCCTGTGGCGCCCACGGGCGTGGGAAACAAAGTGGGCGTGGGGATAGCCGTTGCTGTGGGTGGTAGCGGGGTTGCTGCGGGCGCAGCGGTGGCTGCAGGCGCTGCTGCTGCACCACAGGCCGTCAGGGTCACAACCAGCAGCAGCCCGCTTGTGGCAAGCACAAGACGCGCCAAAACAGCATGGCGGCGGTGAGGGGTGTCATGGGTATACAAGATGAACTCCCGAAATGAGGACGGGGATAGCGCATCGGCGCGCACACCGACACACTGTGCATCTTACCAGAGATTGGCAGCGCGTGCGAATGCAAGCGCACACAAGGCCAGGAGTGCCACAACAACACCTGATTACCTTTGGAATCGCCATCCGTGCATATTGAAGTACACCACTTTGCGTACTACAATCCAGGTACAGATGTGTCGATTGGGAGGGCCGTCCGTTCCAATACGAAAGCGGGCAACCCATGCGCCGGCGCGCGCCGCTTGATGCGCCGGCTGCGTCATCCACCTAATGCCCATTCTGCGCCTGGGTTTGTGAATGGTTCGGCGCGCGCTATCATTTCAGTTCTGTTTACAGCCACCTGGGAGATTTTGCCATGCCGCACGCGCCTGTGCGCACCACCTCCGCCGCGCTGGGCTATGTCCGCACAGCCGCCGTCTCGCCCGCACTGCGCGTGGCCGACCTCTCCTTCAACACACGCGCCATTGTCGAGGCGCTCGCGCAGCTTGCAGCGCAGGGCGTAGCCATCGCCGCCTTCCCCGAGCTGGCACTCACCAGCTACAGCGCCGCCGACCTCTTCTACCAGCCGCTGCTGCTTGATGGCGCGGCGGCTGCCCTCGAAGAAATTGAAGCCGCGTGTGCCGCGCGCGACATTTGCGCTGTGGTGGGGCTGCCCGTGGCCGACGGCGGGCGCATCTACAACTGCGCGGCCTTCATTGCGCCACAGGGGCTGCTGGGGATTGTGCCCAAGAGCTTTCTCCCCACCACCAACGAGTTTTATGAGGAGCGCTGGTTTACCTCGGGTGCCGGGCGTGTTGGCGGCAGCGTGCGCGTGGGCGCACGCGACGTCCCCTTTGGTACAGACCTTCTCTTCCGCGCCAACAACCTGCCCAACTGCGTTGTGGGCATTGAGATTTGCGAGGACTTGTGGGCCGTTGAGCCTCCCAGCGGGCGCGCCGCACTGGCCGGGGCCACGCTGATCATGAATCCCTCTGCCAGCACGGAACTGCTGGGCAAGGCCGCGTATCGCCGCGACCTGGTGCGCCAGCAAGCGGCGCGCTGCATGGCGGCGTATATCTACGCCGCTTCCGGACCCGGCGAATCCACCACCGATGTGGTCTACTCGGGCCACTCCCTGATCTATGAAAACGGCACGCTGCTGGCCGAGGGCGAGCGCTTCTCCTTTGACACACAACTGACGATTGCCGACATTGACATTCAGCGGCTGACGCATGAGCGCTGGCGCAATTCGAGCTTCAGCCAGGCCGCAGTGGCTGCGCCGCCACCCTTCCGCGTGCTTGACTTTGCACTGCCCCATGCCAACGCGCCATGGCCGCTGAACGACCTGCGCCGCCCCCTCAGCCGCACGCCCTTTGTGCCCACAGACGACGCGACGCGCGCCGCCTCCTGCCGCGAAATCTTCAGCATCCAGGCCACAGGGCTGGCCAAACGGCTGCGCCACACCGAGATCAAAACCGTCACCATCGGCATCTCCGGCGGGCTGGATTCAACGCTGGCCCTGCTGGTGGCCGTACACGCCTTCCACATACTCGCGCTGCCGCTGGAGGGCATCATCGCCATTACCATGCCTGGCTTCGGCACAACCACGCGCACGCGCAGCAACGCCGAAACGCTGGCCGATCACCTGGGCGTCACCCTGCGCAAGATCGACATCACCGCCGCCGTTACGCAGCACTTTGGCGACATCGGCCATGATCCAAACGATTTCAGCGTAACCTACGAAAACGCCCAGGCGCGCGAACGCACGCAAATTCTCATGGATATCGGCAATGCCACGGGCGGGCTGGTGGTGGGCACGGGCGATCTCTCCGAGGCTGCGCTGGGCTGGATGACCTTCAACGGCGACCACATGTCCATGTACCACGTGAACGCGGGCGTGCCCAAGACACTGGTGCGCTACCTGGTGGCATGGGCGGCGGACGCGCTCTTTGGCGGCCGCGCAGCCGCCGTGCTGCGCGACATCGTTGCCACGCCCATCACGCCCGAATTGCTGCCCCTGGCCGAGGGCGCGCAGCTTGCGCAGATGAC
>DIAV01000254.1:4540-8085 GCA_002415895.1 Anaerolineales bacterium UBA5069
GACTGGCGCATGCCCAGCGACGCCGCCAGCGCGCTCTGGTTGGCCGAGGTGGAGGCGCTTTCGGCGCAAGACGCATGACGCCCGCCGCGCTGATTGTGATCGCGTGGCCACAGGCCGCCGAAATGCTGGCCGCACTCAAAGCGGCCGCGCCCAGTGTAACAACCTCGCTGGATTTGGGCATGACGCGCGTCACCCTGTCACTGGCGCAGGGCATGATCGAACTGCCCGGCAACTTGCGCATGGACGCCGACTACCTGCAGGCGGTTGTCGATGACCCCAACTCCTGCATGCGCGTCCAACCCGATGGGCTCTACAAAGTATCAGCCTTCTCCGAGGAGACAGGGCGCTACTACAGCCTCTACCCCACCAGCGGCGCGCCCACCATGCTCATCTCCGGCATCCCCATGCATCGCGTCAAGGACACCGACCCGTACGCCGACACGCGCACCAAGATACGCGCCGCGGGGCCGCTCACGGGCGACGTACTCGACACCTGCACGGGGCTCGGTTACACGGCCCTCGAGGCCGCACGCACGGCGCGCAGCGTCACCACGCTGGAGCTGGACCCCACCGTGTACGAGATCATCCGCCAGAACCCGTGGTCGGCGCACCTCTTCGACACGCCCAACATCAGCCCGCGCACAGGCGACAGCGCCACGTTAATTACCGAGTTCGCCGACGCTTCGTTTGATGTCATCGTCCATGATCCGCCCATGTTCAACCTCGCGGGCGAACTGTACGGGCTGGATTTCTACACCCAGTGCCGCCGCGTCCTGCGCCGGCGCGGGCGGCTCTTCCACTACATTGGCAACCCTGACAGCAAGTCGGGCGCGACGGTGACGCGCGGCGTGGTGCGCCGGCTGCAGGAAGCAGGCTTTTTGCGCGTCACCCCACACCCCGAGGCGTTTGGCGTTACTGCCGCGTGACGGCAAGCGCGCGCGCAAAGCGCGGCAGTGATCGATCCACCATGCCATCATTTGCGGTCAGCGACAGACGCAAATACCCCGGCATCTGCATGATATTCCCCGACAGGCAATAGACCTTCTCCTCCATAAGCAGCCGGCTAAATGCAACGTCGTCCTCCAGCGGCGAAACAAAGTTCATGTAGAAGGTTCCCTCCGGCATCATCACCTCGTAGCCCATATCAGCCAGCGCCGCGCCCATGCGATCAATACGCGCCCACAGTGCGTTCAGATCAATGGAGAGGTTGAGCAATTCAGGCAGCGCATATTGCAGGATCGCGTTGGGAAAGGCCCAGCCCATGGTTGTTTGGGTGGTGAAGAGCGCAAGGCGCATGCTTTCGCGGTCCGGCATGGTGGGCGGCAATGCAATGTAGCCAATGCGCTGGCCCGGCGTGAGCAGCACCTTGCCAAAGGTATAGACCATAAAACTGTTGTCGTAGTAGGCAGCGGGCGATGTGAATTGCGCGCCCGGGTGGACGATGGCGCGGTAGGCTTCGTCGGATATGAGATAGATGATGCGGCCATGGCGGGCGCTGGCTGCCGTCAGGATTTCGCCCAGGCGCTTCAGCGTTTGCGCTGGGTAGATGCGCCCCGATGGGTTGTTGGGCGAGTTGACAATGACGGCGCGCGTGCGCGCGGTGATGGCCGCCTCAATCGCGTCCAGGTCCAGATCAAAGTTGTCGGCGCGGGTGCGTATGCAAATGGGTTCGCCCCCCGCCTGGCGAATGGTGGCCTCATAGAAGAACCAGCCCGGCATATTGAAGATGATTTCGTCACCCGGTTCAGTAATGGCCTTGCAGGTGACAAGCAGGCCGGCAAAGGCGCCGTTTGTCAGCGCAATATCTTCGGGCGCAAACGCGATGCCGAGTTTCTGCTGCAAATCCGCCGCCACTGCGGCCTGGCCAACAGGTTCGTTGTCCTTGTAGGCGAACCAATCCTTGCTCTGTGGCGGTGTCCAGGCGAGCAGCGCATTGGTGAAGCCGGCAAGCGGCATTTCGTGCGGGTTGCCAAAGGCAAAGTCACACGCATCGGGATCCTCGCGGCCCTTGCGGAAGGGTGAATTGAGAAAGAAATCAAAGAGCGGCGCGAGGCTCTCCTGCGCCAAACGGACGGGCGTGGGTAGCGAGTGAACAGCCATGAGATACCTCCATAAGCAATGCGTTCACGTGTGCGGTGGCAACAGCAGGCGACAATTCTGCGCAACCGCGCGACGAAAGACGCGGCGACACCGGAATCAATTGACTGTTGTTCTGCGGGCAAGGAGAATTGAGCAGAGGGAAGGCGATATTATGCTGCCTGCGAGGATGGCCGTCAAGTGGGCGCGATCAAACAGCACCCGTGCTGTGGGTGCAATCAAGCGGCGCACGTCAAATGCAAATGCAATACGGTCAACGCGTATTACGCCGCGGCAGCAGCAAAAAACGGCATACCACAGCGCATGATGTTACAGCCGGAAAGGCGCTCTTCCCGCCCCGCCGGCATATCTACACTCTACTCTGACCCCTTCTGGTACTTGAAGGAGACCTTGACCTTGGCGCGGTAGGCGACGACCATGCCCTCCTCGATCATCATGTCAAGCTCCACCACCTCGGCCACACGCAAATCGTGCAGGCTTTGCGCGGCCATCTCCACAGCGGTCGCGGCGGCCTTCTCCCACGATTCGGTGCTGGTTCCCACAAGTTCAATCACTTTGTAGACGCTATCCATGGAATGCTCCTTGCGAAAGGTGAGGAAAATGAGTGTGCGCCCAAAGCACGCTTAGCGCTTGTGCGTTCGATCCATCATGGCAAGTTGGGAGACTTGGGTCAGCCGCTGGATTGCATCAAGGATGCGGCGCACGCTTTCCGTATCGCCGCTCGCCAAAAGCCCCTCGATCAGTTGCCGATGCACTTCAGGGTCGATCGGATCATCTCCGGCGGCTCTGTGCATGCTGTGCATGAGAAGACCAGTGTCACCCATGCTGCCACCAATACTTTGGCTATCGCGCACAAGCGCTTCGCGCACGGCACGGTGGCGGTGCTCCCAAACGCTGCGCTCAATGGTGAGCCATTCCTCAAACTCGGGGCTTTCGTCGAGCGAGAAACCATCCAGCAGCACGCCCCGCGCCAGGCCGGCGGCTTCAACCAGGTATCCCGCTGTGGGTTCTGCATGGTGGCGATGCAAGAGCTGCATGAAAGCAGTTGTGTCACACCAGATACGGCGCGAGTCGAGAAAGAGGAAGTCCGCGGTGCTTTGCAGAAGGTCGGGGTCGGGCAGGGCATTGCGCAAGTGGGTAATGAGATGCGTAAGGTCGCGGTGGGCAACGGTGTCACATTCATTGCACCAGAGGAGAAAAGCAAGGTGATCGCGCGCGACGGGCTGCATGTCGAGTGCGAGGCGGAAGAAGAGTGCGCGCACTTTGCGCCGTGGCACGGGCAGAAAGTTGCCCTCCCATTCCACGGTGGGTGGACCCAACAGCCGCACAATCAGTTGGCTCACAGCCGTCTCCCTTTGCGCTTGATGCCAAATAGCGACAGAGCGGACCCGGACTTGTTTCATTATCGCGCAAAAATCGGTGTCTGTATCACCCAGTTGCCAGGGCTT
>DIAV01000340.1 GCA_002415895.1 Anaerolineales bacterium UBA5069
AGATGTGTATAAGAGACAGCCTCAGCAGATAGCAACAGACATTCCGGCTACACCAACGACCCTGCCCAAACCCACCGTTGTTCGGCAGGTAGCAATCGCAGTCGACGACTTCGACTCGCGTAGCGGCCCCGGCGCTACGTACGCCGCAAGCGTCGGTGTAACTAAGGGTCAGGCACTGACAGTCGTTGCACAGCAAGATGGATGCCGCTGGCTTAAGGTGGAAACCAGCCGCGGCGAGCAAGGCTGGGTGCGTAACGACCGAAAACGTGTTAAATGGGACACACAGTGTGACCTCATTCCTTTAGGTGTCTTCAGGCCGAGGACTCAGGTTCTGACCCGCTCTCGATCTTCCAATTCGTATGGCACGCTCGAAGTTGAGAATGGGACGTTGAGCGACGCCGTCGTCGCGATGACTGACGTTGATAATCAATTGCTTGCGAGTGCGTATATTCGTGCGGGCGACACGTACGTTATCTCTGAGATTCCTGATGGCTCGCACTGGCTGTTCTTTTCATCGGGAAGCGATTGGGACGGAGCGAGATTCACATCTGCGGCAGGTTACTCAAAGTTTGATGATCCGATTCCCTATTCAACAACATCTGACAGCTCTACTGGTTGGTCGATTACTCTGCAACCGGTGGTAGGAGGTACCGCAGAAACGACTTACATAACTGAGGAGTCCTTCCCAGCAATTGAGTGACGCCTCAAGACACAGGCGAATAGGGTGTTTCAGACAATGAAGAACGGGCCGCGCATGGGTATGCGCGGCCCGTTCTTGTCGCTCGCCAAAGCGTGCTTTGCCTGACTATCCCCCGTACGTCTCGGGCAGCACATCCNNCGTTGCGATGTTGTTTTCATGCCGATATCACTTTAGCTGCCTGGCACGCGGGCACCTCCGAGAATCAAAAGACGGGCCGCGCATACCGATGCGCGGCCCGTTCTTGTCGCTTGCCAAGCCCTGCTTACCCCGCGTCACCCCCCGTACGTCTCGGGCAGCACGTCCTCCAGCAGAATGCGGTGGAAGGCTTCGTACTGCTCAAAGGCCACTGCGTGCGCGGCGTTGTCCAGCGGGTAGATGCGCTTGATGGGCGCATCCAGTTGCGCATACCACTCCAGCGCCACGTCGCGCCGCGCGGCCAGTTCGGCCGTGCCGTCAAGGATATAGACGGGCACATCCATGTGCGCGGCGCGCTCGCGCAGGTCAAGCGTTTGGATCTGCGGATACATGATGCTGAACATATCGATCAGCCCGCGCAAGACGTTGACCTTCTCCACCAGCGCATACTCGCTGCCCATGACGCCGTAGAAACCCACGTGGGCCGCATTGCCGCGATCCTGATAGTTCTGGGGCGGCATGTAGGGCGCATAGAACTGCTCATAGAGACCCATCATAAAGGCATTGGCGTAGGGGGTGTCGGCATAGGGTGGCTCGCCATAGGCCTCCAGCTGCGCGACCAGCGCTGTATCACCCTTTGCCAGCGCCGACGCCATAGCCTGATGGTAGAGGCGCGTATCGGTATCGGCCACATCCACCATCTGCCCGCTGCTGATGACGGCGTGGTAGAGATCGGGGCGCGCCTGCGCTGCCATAACAGCCAGCAGCGTACCCCACGATTCGCCCAGCAGATAGATTTTTTCCTCATCAAAGCGCTCGCGCAGGTAGTCGGTCACGGCAATTGTATCGGCCACGGCCTGCTCGGGCGTGAGTGTTTCAGCATCCATGGCCGCATAGGATTTGCCCGTGCCGCGCTGATCCCACCCCACCATGATGAAGTCGTGCTCAATGTCCTGAAACATCACGCGCGGGAAGGGCAGGCTGCTTTGCCCCGGCCCGCCCGAGAGGTAGAGCAGCACAGGGTTGTTGACATCCGCCCCACGAATCATGAGTGACTGGTTGCCGCCATTCATGGGCAGCGTCACCAGCTCGGCCACGCTGCCGGGCAGCGGCTCGCCATCTGCGCCCAGAATGGCGGGAGTGCTGGCAGGGCGCAGCAGGGCAACCAGCAGCGCCACCACAACGAGCAAAGCGATCCCGGCCGGAACCCAGCCTGCGGCGCGTGTGGGCCAGGCAGGTTGCCCAGCCAGCGCATGCGCCCAGCGCACGCCCAACTCCGCCGCCAGCAGCATGGGCAGCAGCGCGATGATGCCGTGAAAGCCGCGCCCCAAAATCAGCGCGAGAATACCGTACATTTCATTCAGGCGGGGCGCGCCCGCGCTCACAAGGGGCGAACCCACATGCAGCAGTTCGAACGCGATCATGTAGCCCAGGGGCGCCCAGAGCAGCGCCCAGCGCGAGCCCATCAGCAATCCGGCGGCCAGCCCGCAAAGCAGGCCGATCGTCAGGATGGTGATGGCCTGTGTGGTTGTTGCCGGGCCAAGGGGCATGCGCAAACCGACAAAGAGGCCGGCCACCGCACCTGCAACCAGCGCAACGACTGCACCAAGCCAACGGTGCTGCCAAAGATTAAAGAGCAAATCCAGTTTCATTTAGGCACCCTCCCAGGGTGGTCCCTCTTTGCGTATGCAGCCTATCGGCTGCACAAGGCCGTGCACATATTGCAGCGGTGGCTCCAATTTACGTTGTTCACACGCGGCCGTCGCCTACCTAAAGACATGGATTGCGCGCGGTCACGCATTTCTGTCGCGCTTGTGGGCGGCGCGCCGGAACACAATACAGCGCGGGTGACGCGCATCATCCGGCCGGGAGGGCCGAAGCCATCACATGAAAGAGAACTACACGCACATTACCGTTATTTTGGACCGTTCGGGTTCGATGGAAAGCATTCGCGACGACATTGTCGGCGGCTTCAATGCGTTCCTCAGGGAGCAGCAGAGCGCGGGCAGCGCGGGCGGCGCAGGCACAGAGGGGGTGGCCACGCTCACGCTGGTGCAGTTTGACAGCGAAGACCCCTACGAGGTCATCCACTCCTTCAAGCTGGTGCAGGCCGTGCCTTCGCTCTCGGCAAAGACCTATGTGCCGCGCAGTTCAACGCCGCTGCTGGACGCGCTGGGACGCGGCATCAATGACCTTGATGCGACACTCGCGCGCATGGCGGAGACAAACCGCCCGGCGCACATTATCTTTGTTGTCATTACCGACGGCATGGAGAACGCCAGCCGCGAGTTCACACGCGCGCAGGTTGCGCGCCTGATTGCGGAGAAGCAGGAGGTGGCTGGTTGGCAGTTCGTCTTCCTCAGCGCCGATCTGGCGGCGGTGGCCGAGGCCGAGAGCATGGGCATGCGCCCCACGCAATCCATGGCTTTTGACAAAACGGCACGCGGCAGCGCCAACGCCTTCAGCGCCGTGTCGGCCAATGTGTCGCGTATGCGCCGGGGCGAGGTGCAGAACGCCGAATTCTCGGATGACGAGCGCGATGCACAGGACAGCGAGCGCCGGCGCGGCAAGAAATAGGCACACAGCAAGAGGCCAGGGGTAAGCGCTTTGGGGGCGCGAAAGGGAAATTTGCACAGCGGGGCCGGGTGAGGCATGATCATGCTGCACCCGGTTCTTTTTTCATCTATATGCCATACGCCAAGGCATGTCGCACGGCAACTCTTGCACAGCGCACGTTTGCCAAACAGGGGTCAACTGTCCTGCAAAGCACGGGACGCGCGTCCGGTGTCTTTGGCACGTAACTGTGCGAAAATAAAGATGGCCGTATCTGCGCAGGTTGAAATGCGTCGTGTTGAATAGCCCCTTGCTGCATTCAATTCAGATCGCTTTGGCACGGCCCCACGCGCGGCAGCCTCATCCAGCGCAAGCGCCACACCGCAAGTCCACAATTGTCCGTTGGACAATGTTGTTCAACGTGCCGGGCGGCAGCCAACGCGTCCGGCATGTTCGCGCATAACGCACAGCATCCACAGCTTGGCAAAGGAAGGAGCCCAGCGCCCGCGCCCGCCCCTGGGCATTCATCTCCGGTAAGGCTTCATTTTGTATGGCACGAGTGGTGACTGCGCTTCAACCGTGCGCTTCAACCTTGTGTGCCAGTCATGCGTTGTAGCCAGGCGTTCTGGCCAGACGCTCCGGCCGTGAACAGTCTCCTCAGTCACCTTCATTATTCACAGTAACCATTTCGATCTCGAGGGAAAAAGCGATCATGTTAGGACATCTTGACCTGACTCCATTTGAAACCATTGCCCTGTGGGGCGTGCTTTTGGTGGCCATGCTGGGGCTTTTGTATGCCCTCTTCCTGCGCAACCAGGTTCTTGCCCATGACAAGGGCACCAAGGAAATGCAGGA
>DIAV01000326.1:0-2265 GCA_002415895.1 Anaerolineales bacterium UBA5069
CTCATGACAACCATTGTTGCGCTGGGCATCTTCTATTTCATGCGCGAGCGCAAATAGCCGCCTGCACTGGCACTGGGGAGCATTTCTACCATGAGTTACAAAACCGGAACGCACGTGCAGCGCTTCTTTATCTACTTCTTCCTGATCGCGCTGCTGGTGGTGACGCTGCTGCCGATTTGGGCGCTGCTGGTCAACGCGACTCGATCCACAGTCCAGATCCAGCAAGGGTTGAGCCTGACGCCCAGCACGTACCTGGATGAGAATTACGGCATTCTTGTGGGGCGCGGCCTGAATTTGCCCCGTGGCTTTATCAACAGCCTCTACCTCTCGGTGTCGATTACGCTGGTAACGGTCTACTTTTCGCTGCTTACAGCCTACGGCCTCGTTGTCTACAATTTCCCCGGCAAGAAGAGCTTCTACAGTTTCATCCTTGTGCTGGTGCTGCTGCCCATGCAGCTCTCGATCATTGGCTTCTACCAGTACATGTCGCGTCTGGGGCTCACCGACAATTACCTCTCGCTCATTTTGCCGAGCATTGCCGCCGCGGGATCCGTCTTCTTTGCCAAGCAGTACCTCGAAGCCATCGTCATTGCCGACCTGATTGACGCCGCACGCATTGACGGGGCCGGCGAGCTTGCCACCTTCCACCGCGTCATGCTGCCCATTGCTGCCCCCGGCGCCTTCACGCTGGGCATTTTTGCCTTTGTCGCTTCATGGAACAATTTCTTTACCCCCTTTATTCTCATCTCTTCCATTAGCAAGTACACGCTGCCCATGCTGGTGCAAACGCTGCGCGGCGATGTCTACCGCACAGAATATGGCAGCATCTACCTGGGCATTGCCGCCACCATTGCGCCCATCCTCCTCATCTACGCCCTCTTCTCACGCTATATCGTCAGCGGCATTGCGCTGGGGGCTGTGAAGGAGTAAGGCATTGGNNCTGGTCCAGGAGACGCGCCTGGGCATCCCCGCGATGATGCATGACGAATGCTGCGCAGGTGTGCTGGCGCGCGGCGCAACGGTCTTTCCGCAGATCATCGGCACGGCCAGCACATGGGACCCCGCACTGGTGGAGGAGATGACGGGCGTCATCCGCATGCAAATGCGCGCGCTGGGTATCCACCATGGCCTGGCGCCCGTGCTTGATATTGCGCGCGACCCGCGCTGGGGGCGTATTGAAGAGACCTTTGGCGAGGATACCTATCTCGCCTCAACAATGGGCGTCGCCTATATTCGCGGCCTGCAGGGCAAGGACTGGTCGCAGGGCGTGGTGGCAACGGCCAAGCACTTTGTGGGCTACGGCCTGCCCGAGGGCGGCCTCAACTGGGCGCCGGCGCACATCATGCCGCGCGAACTGCGCGAAGTCTACCTGTTGCCCTTTGAGGCAGCCGTGCGCGAGGCGCATGTGGGCACGATCATGAATGGCTACCACGAGTTGGACGGCGTTCCCTGCGGCGCGTCCAAGTGGCTGATGACTGACGTCCTGCGCGGCGAGTGGGGCTTTGGCGGCATGGTCGTCTCCGACTACTTCGCAATTGACCAACTCATGCACTACCACAATCTGGCCCAGGACAAGGCCGAGGCCGCGCGCCTCACCCTTGAGGCAGGCATGGACCTGGAACTGCCCAGCATCGACTGCTTCCGCCAGCCCCTGAGTGACGCCGTGGCGCGTGGTGATCTGGACGTGGCGCGCATTGATGAATCCGTCGCGCGCATGCTCACCTACAAGTTCGCGTTTGGCATCTTTGAAAACCCCTATGTACAACCGGATGCCGTGGAGGCTGTTCTCGACGCCCCGGATCACAGGGCGCTCGCACGCAAGATGGCCGAGAAGTCGCTGATCCTCCTCAAAAATGACGGCATTCTGCCGCTGGCGAAGAAGGCCACCAAGTCGATTGCCGTGATTGGCCCCAATGCCGACTCCATGCGCAATATGGTGGGCGACTATGCCTACCCGGCGCACATTGAGTCGCTTGTGGTGCTGGGCATGTCCGAAGACTTCTCCAGCAACACCCCCGGCCCCGAGCACATGGAGATGCTGGAGGAGTTCACCCCCACAGTCACCGTGCTGCAGGGTATTCAGGCGGCGCTGGGCGGCGGCGCAAAGGTCACCTACGCACAGGGCTGCGCTGTGCTCGACCCCGACACAAGCGCCATTGCCGAGGCTGTCGCAGTGGCAGAGGCCGCCGACGTTGTCGTCCTGGTTGTGGGCGACAAGGCGGGCCTTGCGCTCAGTTGCAGCGTGGGAGAGTTCCGCGACCGCAC
>DIAV01000326.1:2281-6068 GCA_002415895.1 Anaerolineales bacterium UBA5069
TGGAGCAGGCCAGCGCCGTGCTCGAAGCATGGCTGCCCGGCGAAGAAGGGGGCACGGCCATTGCAGGCGCGCTCTTTGGGCGCGTCAACCCGGGCGGCAAGCTTCCCGTTACCGTGGTGCGCAGCGCCGGCCAGGTGCCGCTCTTCTACAACCACCGCCCGTCGGGGGCCAAGTCCTTCAACTATGGCCCCTATGTGGAAGAGAGCAACACGCCGCTGCTGCCCTTTGGTTTTGGCCTGAGCTACACAACCTTTGCCATCACGAATCTGGTGCTGGACAAGGATGTGGTGAAGGCACAGGGGAATGTGCAGGCAACGGTGGAAGTGACCAACACCGGTGCTGTCGCCGGCGATGAGGTGGTGCAGCTTTACACGCGCACCGATGGCGCGACAGTCACGCGCCCCGTGAAGGAATTGCGCGGCTTCAAGCGTGTCACACTCAAGCCGGGCGAAACCAAGCGCGTGACCTTCACGCTGAGCGTGCCGCAGATGGCGTACTATGACCTGAAGATGAATTTGGTGGTGGAGCCGGGCACGGTGCGCGTGATGGTGGGCAACTCATCGCAGGATTTGCCCGTGGAAGCCACCTTCCGCATTGAAGGCCCCACCCTCAAACTGCGCAAGCGCAAGGTCTTCTTCAACAAGGTCAAGGTTGGGAAGTAAACATTGGGGCGTGGGGAGTGGGGAATCAATACAACGAGGCTTCCAGTGTTGGAAGCCTCGTTTTGATCATGGTGCGCGCGTGGGGCCTACTACGCATTGTCCTTCTCCAGCACTGCGTGCAGACGTGCAAGTTCTTCCAGCAGGGCGCGCCGCTCGGCGGGGTAGAGGTGCTGCTGTTTCTGATGCAACTGCTGCAGCAGCCGCAATGCCTTGACGGCTGTGGAGATGGACTCGGGTACGTGCGAGGCGTTGGTTCTGCGCAGGAGCATGTAGGCGCGCTCAAGGTCACCCGCATTGCGCGCGCTTTCAATTGCCAGTTCCATATCGCCCAGTTGCTCCCAAGACAGAGATGCCTGCGCGGGGTCGCCGCCATAATCGGCAAGGAAAGCGCGAAAGCTTGCCACTTCGCGCCCGGCAAGTGCATCGGGCGGGGCCAGCAGGAGACGATTCTCCAGATCCCAAAGGCGTTCATCGAAATCAGGAGCCTTGTCGAACGCGGCCAGCCTTGCCGCCGTGTTCGCCCAGGCATAGTAGATGTCACCCTTGTTGCCCAGGGCGTTGAAGGTCTCATCCAGCCAAACGCTAAGGTGTTGCAGCGTGGTGGCGTCAGGCGCGTGCTCCGCCAGAACCAGGCGCGCGATTGCGAGCACCGCTTCAATCTGCGCTGTGGCCAGCCCGCCGCGCTGTGGCGTCTCCGCATAGCGCCGCGCAAGCACGCGCGTTGCCGCTGCTTGCGCGGCTGCACCGGCGCTCAAATGCAGCCCGGCTAATTCGGTGAGCAGGCTGTGTATCTGCGTCGAATCTGCAGCAAGACCAATAGCTGCCAGGTCGGCGGCCCACGCCGCCGTCGCCTTGATGGCGGCGCGGCGTGCGCGCGCCATCCGGTCGGCTGTGGCCGCGCGCGCGGCAATGGCGAGCGCGCGCGCCGCGGCCGCGTGGGCGGCGGGATACTCAAGCGCGTCCAGTGCGTCTCGGCTCTGGTCGAGCAGCTTGTCAAAGAGGCTGTCCGATGCAGCCGTCAATCTCTCTTCAAGCTCATTCATGCGCGCCGTGTACTGCTCGTCGGGCAGGGCGTCGGCTGCTGCGGTCAGTTCCTGGAAAGCCTCCTGTGCCTGCGCCAGCGCGCCTGTTTCGAGCAGTGCCTCGGCGTGGCGCAATGTGAGGATGGCGAACTGACGGCGCGCCTGCGCAACGGCGTCAAGCGATCCGGCGCGCTCGGCAATGGCGGCGGCGCGGCGGTTGCGGCGCAGCGCATCATCCAGGCGGCTGCGGTCGGCCAACTCCTCCGCTTCATCCAGCAGGCCACTCACAAGCTCCAATTCCGTCATCATGTCGGCTTGCAGGAATTCAGCGAGTTCGCTCCAGCCCAACGCGATGGCGGCGGCTTTGGCATCAAATTCCAGCGCATCAAACACGGCCGCGTCCGGCGACTCCACAAAGATGATGCGGCTGGTGGAGCGGCTGAGGGCGACGCGCATCTGGTCAATCAGACGTCGCGCTTCCATCTGTGGGATGATGGTGCCGTCTTCGTTTTCGGCAAGCGCAATGACGCGATCATAGACCTGGCCCAATCCATGCACAAGGATTGTCGCGCGCTCGAGCCCCTTGATCTCGCGTGCGGCGAAGAGGACTTCTGAGAAGCCCTCACCATCTGCGCCCGTAGTGTCACCGGCAGTGAGGCTAAGCGATAGCGTTTCGGTGAGGTCAATCACAGCGCGGCCAGGGCGCGCCGCCACTTCTTCCAGCAGGGCGCGCCAAGCGGCCCCGGCCTCATGCTCGGGCGGTGGCGGCAGCAGAATGGCCAGCCCCGGCTCGGCGTCGGGCACGCCACCCACCAGCGGCTGTGCGGCGAGGGGTGCACCCTGGCGTGCGCTCGGTCGCAGTTCCTTGGGCAGCTTGGCATAGAAGCCCCATGAGGCGTCGATCAAGCGCGCCAGCAATGGCGGTGAACGCCGCTGCTCGCCAAATTCGTGGCGCACAGGGTGCGTATCTACAGCCTCGGCGAGCAAATCCTTGGCAACGCCCCACTTGAAGCCTGTAGGCTGCACGATTTGCGATTCGTCACCGGCCACGGTGAGGGTGAAGGGGCGATCGGGCAACGCCAGGCGACGCATGCGCGCCATTTCGCCAATCAGCGCAATTTGCAGCAGCGTCAGGTCCTGCACCTCGTCCACAATAATCGCGTCGGTGTGGGCAAGCCACGCGGGCAAAGTCCCCTTGAGCACCTTGTCGAGCGCCTGCCCGGCGAGCACCTGATCAGTGAAGTAGCGGCCGCGCAGCTTCTCGGCCAGTGCAATTGCGGTTTCGGCGGCGCGCAGTTCGAGCCCGCGCATGCGCGCATAGCGCGCAACGTCGGTTTGGCTGCCGCGGCGGCGCAACTGTTCGTCGCGGTGGCGCGGCAAGGTGTAGCCCTGGGGCAAGGTGCGCCCGACAACCTCGGCGCGCAGTTCGGTATAGAGGGTGAGAGGATAATCGCGCCATGGCCCCACATCACGCGGGTTGAATGCCTCCAGGTCGCGCCCAAAGCTGCGCAGCTCGGCGTAGGGCGTGGATGCGAGCGCCGGCATTCCCAGCGCGCCCCCCTTTTTGTCTGCCAGCAAATCCCTGACAACATCATTGAGCGTGTGCACCGTAATGTGGCGCGCAATCTCGGGGCCGAGGCCATCGAAGATTTCGCGCGCCGAGCGCTTCAGCCGCTCGGTGTAGGTGATGTAGCGCACCTTGCCCATGGCTGGGCGCAGCGTGAGGTCGCGCGCAAGATAGATCAGCGCCACCGATTTGCCGCTGCCCGGCATCCCCTCGATCAAGTTGAAGGTGACGCCCGGCGCGTCGGCGGCAAGGCCGATCTCGGACTGCTCCTCAAAGCGGGGATCGAGCAGCCCCACCTCCACTTGCTCATAGTCGCTGGTGGCGCCCACTTCAAGCGGGCGGTCGGTCTCGTCGTGGTGGCGAATCGAGTGCACGAGAATGGCAGGCAGCGGCGCAGCGGCGCGCGCGCCATCAACATGCACAGGCCCCGCCGCACCGCCGTTGAAGTGCAGCGCCGTGTCGGCCGCGGGTATCCACCAGAGGTAGTCGTGGCTGCCTTGTACGGGTGTGCGCCGCCACGCGGCGTTGGGGCGGGG
>DIAV01000344.1 GCA_002415895.1 Anaerolineales bacterium UBA5069
TGTGGCCTCTGTTTCGCTGCTATGCTGTTACGCTGTTATGCGGTGGCGGCGGCAGTTGTCAGCGTGGCGCCGGCTGATCCGGCGCTGCGCTGCGTCACCTCTTCCTGGCGGCGGAACTGGCTCATGTACAGGTCATAGTAGACGCCCTGCGCCGCAAGCAGTTCCTCATGGCGGCCACGCTCGACGATTTCACCCGCCACCAGCACAAGCACCTGGTCGGCATTGCGGATCGTGCTCAAGCGGTGCGCAATCACAAATGAGGTGCGCCCCTTGAGCAGCGTTTCCAGTGCCGCCTGAATCTGCCGCTCCGTGCGCGTGTCCACGCTGCTGGTGGCTTCGTCCAAGATCAACATGCGCGGGTTGGCCAGGGCGGCGCGCGCAATCGAGAGCAACTGCCGCTGCCCCTGGCTCAAGCCGCCGCCGCGTTCGCCCAGAATCGTATTGTAGCCGTCACTCAGGCGCGTAATGAACTCGTCTGCGCGCGCAAGGCGGGCCGCCTCTATCACTTCCTCGTCAGTCGCCTCGGGCCGTCCATAGCGAATATTATTGAGCACCGTATCGCTGAAGAGAAAGGTGTCCTGCAGCACTACGCCAATCTGCCTGCGCAGCGACGGCAGCGTTACATCGCGCACATCCATACCATCAATCGTCACGCTGCCCTGTGTCACATCATAGAAGCGCGGCAGCAGGTTGACCATGGTTGTCTTGCCCGCACCCGTGGGTCCCACAATGGCAATGGACTGCCCCGGCTCGGCCACAAGGTCAATCCCCTTGAGCACAGGCTCGCCCTTGACATATTCGGCGCCCACATTGTTGAAGACAACGCGTCCTTGAATCCTGGGCATCGTAACGGCGCCCGGCTTTTCCACAATTTCGGCGTTGAGATCCAGCAGTTCAAAAATGCGCTCGGCCCCGGCTATGGCGCCCTGGATGTTCGTCCACATAATGCTGATCTGCGCAATGGGCTGGCCGAAGCGCTGCGCGTAGCCGATAAAGGTGACAATCAAGCCGATTGAGACGACCGTTCCGCCAATGGGCATGGAGCGCAGCAGCGCAAGGCCGCCCACACCCGCCACAATCGCCAGCGCGACGTAACCCAGGGCTTCGAGAGTGGGCGCCAGCGCCGATGTGAAGGCCACGGCCCGCACGTTGGCGTCGCGGTTGGCCGCGTTCGCCGCCTGGAAGGAATCAATGTTGGCATCCTCACGGCTGAAGGCCTGCACCTCGCGCACGCCCGAGATGCTCTCCTCAAGCTCAGCGTTGACGTTGCCAATCTCAAGGCGCGTCTTGCGAAAGGCCTTGCGCGCCTGCGCGCTGAACCAGAGCGTCGCAATCACCATGAAGGGCACCACGGAGAGACTGATGAGCGCGTAGACCCAGTTGGCCGCCAACATGCTGTAGGCCAGCCAGGCCAGCAGCAACACGCCGCTCAGCACCTGCACCAGCGCAAAGGACATGGCCTGCTGAATGGTATTCACGTCATTCGTAATGCGACTCATCAGGTCGCCGCTCTCCACCCGGTTAAAGTAACCCAGCGAGAGACTCGAAAGGTGGCGGAAGACCTGCGTCTGCAACGTGCGCAGCACATGCTGGCCTGTCCAGCCCATTGCAAAGAAGGTAAGCCCCGACGCCAGCGCGCCCACAACGCCCAAAACAATCAGGTACAGCACCAGCCGCCCCAGCCCGCGCAGATACTCCTCCTGCGGCGCGCCGGCGGGGATATCGGCAAAGGTGCAGTTGGACTGCGCTGCCGTAGGTGGCTGTTGTGCGGCGGCCTGCGGCACCGCCTCGGCCGGGTTTTCCACGCCCGCGCCCGCCGCCGCCGTCTGCGCTAAGCCACTCACCACCGCCGGCGTCACAAAGCAGTCAATCGCCTGACCGGTGAGGCGCGGCGTAATCACCTGCACCCACGCGTTGAGCACAAGCAGAACAAGCACGCCTGCAAGAACAAGCAGGTAGGGCCTGAAATAGCTCACCAGACGTCCCAGCGTGGCGCTTACATTCTTCGGCTTAATGACTTCCTGATCCAGCATTCTGCCGGGGCCACCCATCATCTTGCACCTCCCTGCGTCTCGGCCGAGCCGGCCGTCTTTGTTGCATCATTGGCGCCGCGAGCACCGGCAGCTTCCGTGCTCGTGCCGCTGCTCACCTGCGCCTTGCCGTTATGTTTGCGTGGGAGCGGCGCATCGGGCAGGAACTGGAGTTCAGCATCATCACGCTGGGGCGCGGCGTCCTCCACCAACTGGCTGCGATAGATTTCGGCGTAGATGGCGCTGCTCTCCATCAATTCTTCATGCGTGCCCACGGCGGCCACGCGCCCCTTGTCCAGCACCAGAATGCGGTCGGCATTGAGCACAGTGCTAATCCGCTGGGCAATCACAAAGCTCGTGCGCCCCTCCATCAGCTTGTCCAGTGCCTTCTGAATCGTCGCCTCGGTGGCAACGTCCACGCTGCTGGTTGAGTCGTCGAGGATCAGAATGCGGGGGCTAAGGAGCAGCGCGCGTGCAATCGCAATGCGCTGCTTCTGGCCGCCGCTGAGTGTCGATCCGCGCTCTCCCACCGCCGTGTCATAGCCATCGGGGAAGGACATGATGAAATCGTGCGCGGCGGCGGCCCTGGCGGCTGCAAAGATCTCCTCGTCGGTCGCCTCAGGCTTGCCAAAGGCCACATTGTCGCGCAACGTGCCGGTGAAAAGGTTCGTCTCCTGGAGAACGATGCCAATCTGCCGGCGCAGCGATTCAATGGTTACGTCGCGCACATCATAGGTGTCAACCAGCAGGCGGCCGCCGGTCACATCATAGAAGCGGGGGATCATGTTAATGAAGCTGCTCTTGCCGCTGCCGGTGGCCCCCAGCACCGCGACGGTCTGCCCCGGTTCGGCCACAAAGCTGATGTCACTAAGCACAGGGTCCGTATTGCCAAAGTAGCTGAAGCTGACGTTCTCAAACTCAACGCGTCCCTGCACCGGGGGCAGCGGCACAGCGCCCGGCTTGTTGACGACTTCATTCTCGGTGTCCACAATCTCAAAGATACGGTGCGCGCTGGCCTGCGCCTGGCTCATCTGCGAAATAATGAATCCGAGCTGACCAATGGGAAAGAAAACATATACCAGATAGAGGCTGAACTTCTGCCATTCGCCAATGGTCAATGTGCCGGCAATCATCTGCCGGCCACCAAAGTAAAGGACGGCATCCTGGCCCAGCGTGGCAATCATGAAGATGACGGGAAAGAGGAAACTGAAGACGCGCGCCACACGAATTTGTTGCTCCATGAGGTCGCCGGCACTGCGATCGAAGCGCGCAATCGCCTGCGGCTCGCGCGCAAAGGCCTGCACCACCTTGATACCTTGCAGTGTCTCCTGCAGGATTGTGTTCAAGGCCGAGAGGCGCGCCTGCACCTTGCCAAAAAGCGGCTGTGTAATGCTGCCGAAAAAGAGAAATATGACGAACGCAATGGGCAGAATTGGCAGAATGTAGAGCGTGAGGCGCCAGTTTGTAAAGGTCAACAGGAGCAACGCGCTTACCAGCAGCAGCACGGCCTGCACAGCCAGCAGAAGCCCCTGACCAATAAAGACACGCACCTTCTCCACGTCGTCCGTCGCGCGAATCATGAGCTGGCCCGTGCGGTTGCGGTCATGGTAGCTAAATGAAAGGCGCTGAATCTTGGAGAAGAGTACGTTGCGCAGGTCAAAGGCCACACCCTGGCTCGACGCTTCAGACATGTAGGTTTGCGCAAACGAGAAGAGGCCGCGCGCAACGGCAAAGAGCAGAATGGCAGCAATCGCCCAGTAGAGCGCCGTCTGAGCGCCGCTTGCACCGGCTTCCATCTGCTCAAGCGTCATGCCGGACTGCTGCAAAATGACCTGCTGTGCGGCCGCCGGCGCAGCGTTGAATTGCTGCACCACCATGCCGCGGCTGACAGCATCCAGAATATTCTGGAGCATTTGCGGCACCATGAGCTGGGCCACCAGGCTAATCACCATGGCCACATAAGCATAGGTTGTCAGCTTGCGATAGTGTCCCAGGTAGCGAATTGCGCGACCCAGCTCCTTCATGCTGCCTTTTCGCTCGCGGCCCGGCCCGCTGCGGCCACGCTGCGCCCGATCCGGCGCCTGCGCACTAGAAAGTGCCATTGATCTCAGCTCCTATGATTCGTCACAATTCCATATTGCTTGTAGCGCACGGTTCACGCACCCGCGCCAGGGCCATTACTTTGCCACGATTTCATCCTGCGAACGTAACGGTACGGATTTATGCGCGCCGGATATCCTCCCAGACGCCCACACCTTTGTCAAGTAATCCAGCCCATAAAGTTTGGCATTAAAAGCATTTTGGGGCACGATAACGGGACTCTAAACGCAAATTGGCGCAATTAGATAATATATATTAAATAATTACTCCCGTACAAATGAGAGCTGCGGCGCACGCACAACAACGCCGTCCGATTCTGTACACCAATCCGCC
>DIAV01000156.1:0-6273 GCA_002415895.1 Anaerolineales bacterium UBA5069
AGATGTGTATAAAAGCACGGATAAACACAGATATCCGCAGTGATCTTTGTCGTTGCCGTTGTTATCCGTGTTCCGCTGTTGCTGTGCTTTGCGTTCCCTGCGCATCTTCGTGACTTTGCGTTGAGATGTTGTTTTCACGCCGGTATCGCATAGCCGGTTGACTTGAAAGGCGAGCTTTAGCGGCGCCTCCCTTGCGTACATGGTGGCGCGTGCACTTGTTGGACGAGGCAAATGACAAATTCCACTGCACAATCACTCGATCCTTTGGCCGGGCTCAACGCCCAGCAGGCGGCGGCGGTGCAAGCCGTCAACGGCCCCGTGCTGGTGCTGGCCGGGCCAGGCTCCGGCAAGACGCGTGTGCTGACGCGCCGCATTGCCTACCTGATTGATCAGGCGGGCGTTGCCCCCTGGAATCTGCTCGCGGTCACGTTCACCAACAAGGCGGCGCGCGAAATGCGCGAGCGCGTGGAACGCATCTTTGAGGACAAATTCGGCGCGCCCCGCCCTGGTGAGCCGCCACGTCTGGGCGGCCTCTCGATTGGGACCTTCCACAGCATTTGCGCGCGCGTTCTGCGTGTGGAGACTGACGCGATTGGCTTCCAGCGCAATTGGGTGATCTACGACTCTGCGGACCAGCTTGCGCTGCTGCGCTCCGTGCTTGCCGAGATGGGGCTGGACGAGAAGCGCCACAGCCCTTCGGCCATGCAGAGCTACATCAGCCGCCAGAAGAACGAGTTGCTCACGCCCGAATTTGCCGACACGACTACCTACATGAACGAGGTGTCGGCGCGCGTCTACGCGCGCTATCAGGAAGCGCTGCACGTCAACAACGCGATGGACTTTGACGACCTGCTCATGCGCACAGTCATGCTGCTGCGCGAGAATGAGGGTGTGTTGCGCAAGTATCAACTTAAATGGCAATACCTGCTGGTGGATGAATTCCAGGATACGAACATTGCGCAATACGAACTGATTGGCAAGCTGGTTGGCCCGCCCGAAGGCAGACGCAATTTGTTCTGTGTGGGCGACGAGGATCAGTCGATTTTCAGGTTTCGGGGCGCAGACTACCGCAACGTGCGCCTCTTCCGCGACACCTTCCCCGATGCGCGTGTGATTCTGCTGGAGCAGAACTACCGCAGCACGCAAGCCATTCTCGATGTTGCCAACGCCGTGATCTCGAATAACCGCAACCGCACGCCCAAGGCTTTGCGCACGGATAACGGCCAGGGCATTGCCGTGTCGGTCTACGAGGCGTACAACGAGTCGGAAGAAGCGGCTTATGTGTGCGACGAGATAGAGCGGCACCTGCGCGGGCGCAAATTTGGCCCGGGCGACTTTGCGATTATGTACCGCACCAACGCACAAAGCCGTGCGCTGGAAGAGGCCTTTGTGCGCCGCCAGATCAAGTACAAGCTAATTGGCGCAACGCGCTTCTATGAACGGCGCGAGATCAAGGACGCGCTCGCGTTCCTGCGCTTGGTCAACAACCCGCCCGATCGCGTGGCGCTCGACCGCATTATCAACGTGCCCCCGCGCGGCATTGGCACCAAGAGCTACGCCGACCTCAAGCAGTGGGCGGCGGAGATTGACGTGAGTGAATACACTGCACTGCAGATACTCCTCTATGGCGCAGATCAGGTGGCGCAGGCGCGCGGTGCGCCGCTCCCGCCGGCGGCGCGCGCCCATTCCTTCAATCAGGGCAAGGTTGCCAAGTTCAACCACTTTACGCGCATGACCGAAGGCTGGATGGACGATCTCTATGCGCGCCGATTTGGCAGTGTGGCCGAACTATTGGACCGCATTCTTGACGATACGGGCTATGTAGCCGATCTCAACGACGGCTCTGCCGAGGCCGAAGACCGCATTGAGAACCTCAAGGAGTTGCGCGGCGTTGCGGCGCGCTACACGGCCGGTCTCACGGACAGCCGCCCCGAGACGACGATCCTTTCGCTCTTCCTCGAAGAAGTGAGCCTTGTGAGCGACTCGGACCAGATTGACGAGGAGGGGGGCGCAGTCACACTCCTGACGCTGCACACGGCCAAGGGGCTGGAGTACTCCATCGTCTTTCTTGTGGGTATGGAGGAGGGCATTCTGCCCCACGCGCGCAGCATTGATAGCGGTGACATTGAGGACATGGCCGAGGAGCGGCGGCTGGCCTATGTAGGCATTACGCGGGCCAAACGCCAACTCTACCTGGTGCACGCCACGCGGCGCAGCCTGTGGGGCAGTTCCACCACACAATCGCCCAGCCGTTTCTTTGACGAGATTCCCGATGATCTGCTGACGGGCATGGTGGACAGGCGCGGCCGCCAGCAGGAGAGCATGCGCCGCGCCACTGCGTGGGAGAGCGGTGACGACGAAGCGACGTGGGATCGGAGCACGCGCGGCGCGCCGCGCAATGCCTATACATGGGAGCAGAAACCCAAGGCGGGCAGTGGGCGCAGCACGACGTGGTCGCCCGCCGGTGCGTCCGGCAGTGCATCGGGCAGTGCATCGGGCGGCGCGTATGGGGGTGCGAAAGGCGGCGCAGAGAGCAGCCGCTCGAGCGCGGCGCGGCAAACACAACCATCCGCACAGGCAGCCGGCGGCAAGAAGGCGCAGTTCAAGCGCATGGACAGCGTGCAACACGCCAAGTTTGGCACGGGCACCGTGGTGGAGAGCAAGACAACGCGCGACGACGAGGAGGTGACAGTGGCCTTCCCTGGCGTTGGCATCAAGAAGCTGCTTGTCTCCATGGCAGGTCTCAAGAAGCTTTAGCCGGCGCTCGCCGACAGTTGATTGCATGACGAGTGCAGGCCACCCAGACGGGGCGGAGGGGTTTGTGGACAGCAAGCAGCGCAAAGTGATCGAGGAGCAGTCGGTCAAGCCGGCGCAGGATGACGGAGTGCATCTGCTTGGGGCCGATGGCCTGCCGGCGTTGCACGAGTCGCCACCCTGGAGCAACGTCATCAAGGGGGTGGTTGCGGCCACGACCATTGTGTTGCTCGGTATTGTGCTCTGGCGTTTTCGCTCGCTTGTGCAGCCGCTGATCTTTGCGGCCATCCTTGCCTACCTGCTCAACCCGCTGGTGATGCTGGCCATGCGTCGCTTTGGCATCCAGCGCGGGACAGCCGTGCTGATTGTCTACCTCAGCTTTATCCTGGTGGCGCTGGGGCTGCTGGGGATTGTAGGTTTTGTGGCCTTCTCGCAGGCCGATCGCCTGGCAACAACACTGCCCGCCGCCGCCGAGGGGGCGTATGCGTGGTTCTCCACCAATATCTCATTAATGACCATCCAGTTCGGAAATTTCAGCTTCGCACCATTTGCCGGTGTGACTGACCAATCGATTGAGGATGCAATTCGCCAGTTGACGTCGGGGTTCAACTACACTCAGGGCGGCACCGTAGCGGCCAACCTATTGGGCGGCACGGTCTCCACGCTCAGCACGCTCTTCGTGGTGATGTTTGTCGCGATTTACCTGTCGCGCGATACCCCGCTCTTTGGCCGCTCATTGCAGGATTTTGCCGCGATCCCTGGTTATCGCACTGATGTCCAGCGCCTGACGCAAAAGTTCGTGGCCATTTGGGACGCGTACCTGCGCGGGCAGGTGCTCCTGGCGCTCTCCATGTTTGTGGTCGTTACACTGGCGCTGACTGCGCTGGGGCTAAACAACTCGCTGGCGCTGGGTGGGCTGGCGGGGCTGCTCGAGTTTCTGCCCGTCATCGGGCCTGTGGTCTCGGCGCTCGCCGCCGTGGCGGTGGCGGTCTTCCAGGATAGCAACTGGCTGGGGCTGTCACCCCTATGGTACGCTGTGCTGATCGTGGTGGTGATGATTGTCCTGCAACAGATCGAGGGGGCGGTGCTTGTGCCCCGCTTTGTGGGCGACGCGCTGGATTTGCATCCCGTGGTGGTGATTGTGGTTGTGCTCATGGGCACGTCACTGGCAGGGATTCTGGGCGCTGTGCTGGCCGCGCCCGTGGCGGCCTCGGCCAAGCTGCTGGGCGGCTACGGCTGGCGCAAGATGTGGGACCTGGCGCCTTTCCCGCCGGAGGAGCCGCCCAAGCCCGAGCCGCCCAGCCTGTGGCAGCGGCTGCGCGCACGCATAACATCTGCTGCAGAATGATTTGTGGCAGCGAAAAAAGCGCGGCTTCCAATCCTGGAAGCCGCGCTTTTCTTGTCCACAGGCCTAAACCACTACACCTCGTTGCGCAGATTGCCCCGTGCTTCGGCAATCAGCTCCTGCTTCAGATCCCACAGCTTCTCGCTCAATGAAACATGATAAATGTGCGGGTTGACGAGGCGGCGAATGCCGGGGTCAAGCAGTTCGACGTCACGCGCCCGCTGCGCGCGCATCTCTTCCAGGCTGGGGACTGCCTGTGTGCGGCCGCCCGCACCGATCACATCTGCGTGCAGCGGCTCCACGCGGCTGATTTCACCTTCGCGCAGACGGCGGAACTTGGTGTGGTCGCTGGGGTGGCGCAGGATCATGCCCTGGCCCACGCCGGGCGCTTCATCGGAGAGCGTTAGCAGATCGGCCGTGGCCTTGCCGCGCTGGTCGTAGAGTCGCCACGCCCGTTTAATGCCTGGATTGGGCGTCTTAGCAGGCGTCTCCGAGATCTTGATAGCGGACTCCCACGCGCCGCCGTCCTGTACGGCCACAAGCTTGTAAACACCCCCCAGCGCCGGTTCGCCCCAGGAGGTGATTAAGCGCGTGCCCACGCCGTAGACAAGGCGCTTGATGATCTTGTCGGCGTCCAGCCCATAGCGCGGCGCTTCCTGCGCAATCTGTGTGAGAATCTGCCAGATGACAAGCTCATCAAGATCACTGGAGAGGACAATTGACGTATCCTCAAAACCCGCTTCATCAAGCATCTTGGCTGCCTGAATGGCAAGGAATGCCTGGTCGCCCGAATCGAGGCGAATGCCCACGGGCCGGCGCCCCTTGCGCCGCAGCTTCTCGAAGACGCGGATGGCATTGGGCACGCCGCTTTCCAGCGTGTCGATTGTGTCGACGAGCAGCGTGGTGTCGTCGGGATAGGTATCGGCGTAGGCCTCAAAGGCGCCTTCTTCGCCAATGCCAAGCGCCATGCACAATTGCACGAGGCTGTGCGCGTGCGTGCCCTTGGGCGCAACGCCCATGACTGCGCTCATGCCCGTATTGGAGGAGAAGCCGGCGCCGCCAATCAAAGCTGCGCGCGTGCCGCCGTTGCCGCCGCCACCCTGGGCGCGCCGCAAACCAAACTCCAGCATGGGCTGGCCCAGCCCGCTTTCGAAGATGCGCGCGGCCTTTGTGGCAATCAGCGTCTGGTAGTTGAGGATATTAAGCAGCGCTGTTTCGATGATCTGCGCCATGGCCAGCGGCCCTTGGACCGCCGTCAGGGGCACATTGGGGTGGACAACGCGCCCCTCAGGAATGGCCGCGATGTGCAGCGCGCCAAAATCCCCGCAGCGCGCCAGCCAGTCGAGAAAGTCCGCGGCAAAGAGCGCCCGCCCGCCCGTATCCTCAAGGCTGCGCAAGTAATCAAGCTGCGGGCCGCCGAAACGGACGCCTTCCATCCACTCGACAAGCGTTTCCATGCCTGCGTTAATGCAGTAGCCGGCCTGGTGGTTGCCATAGTCGGGATAGCGGCGGAAGAAGTGATCAAACTGTACGGTGCGCTCGTGCACGCCCAGCCTGAAGTAAACCTGCGACATGGTGAGCTGGTAGAAATCTGTAAAGAGAATGCCTTCAGCCATTTCGCGATTCTGTTCGCGCATGGGAGTCTCCTGATGGAAGGGGAATGGGTGCAGGTGTATGGATTATAGGATCGGCGCGTGGGTGGGGGAAATCTTGAAAACGCAGGATTGACGATTGGCGGGCCGGCAGCGGCCTCACCCCTGGCGTGGCGCACGTTCCGTTGCTCGCAAGACCTTTTGCAAACCGTCGCGCCGTTGCGGGTGAATCGCGATTATGCTATACTCGCATTCGTCGGAACATCTGTTCGGAGCAATGTGAACGCCCATGGCGCGCCGCAAACCCACCCGCAAGAAGCAGGCCCAGCCCAGTGTCGCACAGACGCTGCTTGATGTGCTGACGCGCCCGGGCTTCGTGGGTTCGGTGCTTGTGCTCATGGCCATCTTCACGCTGCTCAGCCTCATGTCGGGCAGCCGCGGCGCGCTGACGGGTGCGTGGGTGGAAGCGCTGCGCGGCTGGTTTGGCGTGGGTGTGTGGATGGCGCCCCTTGCTCTGGGCGTGATTGGCCTGTGGCTGGTCTTTGCAGCTATGGAACAGATCCCCACACCGGCATGGCGGCG
>DIAV01000156.1:6489-7800 GCA_002415895.1 Anaerolineales bacterium UBA5069
ATCCTGATCCTCCAGTTTGGGCTGGTGAACCAGCGCGAACGGCGCGCGGCGCACGAGCACATTAACCCGCAGGTGCCCCTGCCGCTGGGCGATGTCTCGTTCCTGCAGCGTTGGCGCGATCGCTTGCTGCCCAACCGAGGACAGACCGATCCCTATGGGCTGCCGGCTTCCAACCCGCGCGCTGCGCAGCCCATGACTGCGGGAAGCGGCTCTTCGTTGCGACAGGTTGTCGGACAGCCCATTGAGGCTCCCGCCCCGCCGCAGCGCGCACCCAATGGGCAGGCAGCGCACGGCGCGCCTACGCCCCTTCAGCAGGCCACGCAGCAGGCTGCGCCCCAGCGGGCGCCTGATCTCCTGCACCCGCGCATCATTGGTGGCAATGCGGTTTGGCAATTGCCCAAGGTGGAGCTTCTGCTGGATAACTGGGAACGGCAGGCGGAGAACGATGACACAATCCGCAGCAACTCCAAGTTGATTGAGACAGCACTACTTGACCATGGCATCCCTGCTACGGTCGAGGACGTGAACACCGCCGCCAGCGTCACCCGCTATCTCCTGCGGCCCGATTACAAGGTGCGCGTGATCAAGGGCGAAGAAGTGCGCAAGAAGGTCAAGGTCTCCGAGATTTCGGCGCTGTCGCGGGATCTTGCGCTGGTGCTTGCGGCCAGGAGCGTGCGCGTGGAAGCGCCTGTCCCCGGCACGAATTACGTGGGCATTGAGGTTTCCAACGCGAACAGCAACACCGTGGGGCTGCGCGAATTGCTCGAGACCGAGCGCTTTCAGACCATGCGCGGCGCGCTGCCCGTGGCGCTGGGCGAGAATCTGACTGCCGAGCCGGTTGTGGCCGATCTGACGCGCATGCCCCACCTGCTGATCGCGGGCGCCACCGGTTCGGGCAAGTCGGTCTGCATCAATTCGATTATCACCTGCCTGCTCCTTACGCACACACCCGACAGCCTGCGCCTGCTGATGGTGGACCCGAAGATGGTGGAGTTGAGCGTCTACAACGGCGTGCCCCACCTTTTGAGCCCTGTTGTCACCGAAGTAGACAAGGCGGCGGGCGTGCTGTACTGGGCCGTCAAGGAGATGGAGCGGCGCTACTCGCTCTGTAACAAGGCTGGCGCGCGCGACATCATTCGCTACAACGAATACCTGATCAAGCGCAGCGAAAAACCGTTGCCCTACATTGTGGTGATTGTGGACGAAATGGCCGACCTGATGATGGCCGCGCCCGAAGAGGTGGAAAAACATATTTGCCGCCTCGCGCAGATGGCGCGCGCCGTGGGTATTCACCTGATCATCGCCACGCAG
>DIAV01000156.1:7974-15666 GCA_002415895.1 Anaerolineales bacterium UBA5069
GCCACGCAGCGCCCCTCGGTGGACGTGATCACGGGTTTGATCAAGGCCAACTTCCCAGCGCGCATTGCCTTTGCCGTCACCAGCCAGATTGACAGCCGCGTGATTCTCGATGCACAAGGGGCCGAGCAGTTGCTTGGACGTGGCGACATGCTCTTCATGTCGCCTGAAGGGGGCAAGCTCGAGCGCCTGCAGGGCACTTACCTAAGCGACGACGAGATCAACAAGGTGGTTAGCTACTGGAAGAGCATGCGCACGCTGAATACGCCGGTAACTCCCACAGCGTGGGAACAGGGCAGTTTGTTACCGGCTGCTGATGCGCCTGAAGAAAAGGGCGCGCATGCATCGGCAAAGCCTGCGCCTGCGGGCCTCTTTGATGACGATGGCGCCGCGCCCTTTACCACGTGGACGAACCCGCAGCCGGGCGCAGGCGCGCGCAATGTGCCGCCTGCAACAAATCTCGAAGCGCCGCTCTTCGAGCAAATAGACGCCATGAAGGCCGTTGACAATCGCGACGTGCTCTTTGATGACGCCGTGCGCGTTGTGCGTGAGGCCGACAAAGGCAGCGTGAGCCTGCTGCAAAAGAAATTGCGCGTGGGCTATGGCCGCGCGTCGCGCCTTGTGGAGCAAATGGTGGCAGCGGGTATTCTGGGTGCAGAGACGGGTGCGAGTGGGGTGCATCCCGTCGTTGGCAGCGGCGCGGCGCGCCCCACGCCTGCGCGACCGCAGTGGGCATCTGGGGACAAGCCGGTGGCTCCATCACTCAGCGCGCCACCAGCGCCACAAATGCCTGTGCCCAAGCCACGCATCATCGGTGACGCAGACGATTATGATGATCATGCCGACTCCAACGCAGCCGATGCACCTGGCACCAGGACGCCGCCGGACACGCCCGGCGCGCCGCAATCCGCCCCCGGCGTGTGGATGTAGAGCGAATTCTATGGAAGTCCTACCCGTTGATCCCCAGTCCGGCCCTGTGATAGAGGCGCCGGATGGGTTAGTTCAATTACCCGAAGCTTCCCCGTCCCCACAGGCCGGGGATATTTCATTTGTGCGGCTCATCGGCACCAGTACGGGTGTCAAGTTGGTCATGGACACAAGTGTTCAGATCTTCAACCCTTTCCTGGCGATTATGGCCGCTGGGTTGGGGACGAGTGTCGTCGTCATGGGAAGCCTGGTGAGCCTGCGCAGCATTATGGGGCTCTGTGCGCCGCTCTTTGGCGCGCGCGCCGATCGCGTGGGCTATCGGCGCACCATCCGCCTGACGCTGCTGCTGGCCGCCGCAGGCATGTTCATGGTGGGCCTCAGCCCCAACATTTGGGTTGCGGCAATTGGCATGGGTGTCATGGGGTTGGGCACCGGCAGTTTTGTGCCCATGCTGCACTCCTATTTGGGAAGCAAACTGCCCTATGCACGCCGTGCGCGCGGCATGGGCATTGTGGAGTATTCCTGGGCGCTTACGGGGATTGTGGGCCTTTCACTCATGGGCTGGCTGATTGCGGCCACCACCTGGCGCGTGCCTCTGTTGCTGCTGGGCGTGCTGCTGGTGATTGCCGCCTGGATCTTTGCACGCATGCCTGCTGCGCCGCATCCCGCCCGTCCTGCCGCTGATCCTGCGGCGTTGCGCGTGGGCTGGCTTGGGCAGACACGTGCGTACCTGCATGTGGGGCCGGCGGCGCGCTCCACCTACGGCGCGATTGTAGGCGGGGCCTTCAACTACTTTGCCGCTATGTCCATGATGATCATCTATGGTGCATGGTTTGGGGACGCCTTCGGGCTGGGCGCGGCTGCGCTGGGCACGGTGGCGCTTGTCTTTGGGCTCTTCGATCTGGTGGCATCGGTGGCTGTGAGCCTTTTTACCGACAGGCTGGGCAAACGCAACAGCGTTATGCTGGGCCTTGCCATTGCCTTGGTGGGATATTTGATCCTGCCCTGGCTGACCTTTGCGCTTGTGCCAGCCGTGCTGGGCGTGGCCTTCGCACGTACGGGTTTTGAATTTGCCGTTGTGAGCAACTTCCCGCTCATGAGTGAACAGGCGCCGGCGCACCGCGGCAAGGTCATGGCGATGGGCGCCGCGATGGGGCTGCTCTTTGCCACAGCGTCAGGCTTCACGTCGCCGTGGATCTACACGCACGTGGGCATTCAGGGCGTGATCTGGCTTGCCGCCGCGGCAACAGCCTGCTCGCTGCTGATCTTGTTTTTCTTCGTACGCGAGCGCGCCGGTATGCCTGAGGAATTATCCGCGTAGTAGTGCGGCTGTTGGCCCTGCTGTGGTGACTCTGCAGGATCACTTATGGGGCCAGGTGTTCGAGGATAATCGATGACCAGTCCATGAGGCTATGCAGCCGTTGGGCGTAGCGGGCGCGCCCTGCGCCCAGCAGCAGGCCCAGGGCGGGGTTGCGCGTGTGGCGCGTGTGGCTGCAATCCTCAACATTGCCGTGGTCGCTGCCCACCAGAATGAGTGTCTGCTCGAGATCTACGGCACTGAGCAAGCCTTCAATGACGCCGTCGATGACGGCAAAGTCGCTCACTGCGCCTGCCAGGTCGCGGTGGTGGCCCAGCAGGTCCGTCTGCCAATGCTCGAAGTAGGTAAATGCATAGTTGGACGCGATCGCCGCAAGCTGGCGTCCCGCGTCATGGGGCGAATAGAGCGGCGTATCTTGATAGCCCAATTCACTGCGCCAGCCCGCGCCCGTGAAATCGGCGGAGAGCGCGCGCTGGGCGGCCATATCGGCGTGCGTGGGCAGGGTTTGCCCCGCCTGTTGCGCGGCGTAGGGATTGACGCTAAGCAGGCGCTTGCCGCGCGCCACGGCGGCAAAGAAGCCGTCGGGATAGCCGTTGCAGAAGTAGGTCGTGTGGCCTGCAGCGCGCAGCCGCGCAAAAAGATTGCCCTCGTCGACAATCGCGCGCACGCGATCGTCCGGGCGCGGGCCATAGTGCTCGCCCAGACGCTGCGGTGCGTTGATGCCGGTGAGGATGGCGGCCTGGCCGGTGGCGCTCTGTGGGCGGCCGGCAACGCCCAGGCAGGCGTCTACCGGTACAAGCTCGGCGAGGCTGGTGGAGAGGCGTCCAGTCGCGGCCACAGGCGCGTAATCGTCCAGCAGGCGCGCGAGTGTGGGATAGACACGCGCCGCGAGGGGGTTGACGCCCGCATCGTCAGCGCCAAGGCCCACACCGTCCAGGAAGAGGAAGATGACACGACGCACGGCTAGTCGCCGTCCTGCGGGGCGTGTGGCAGTGCGAAGCCATTGCGCTGGGCAAAGGTGGTGACGGCCGCGACAAGGCGGGCCTCAAGGACATCCAGGCCAGTGTCGACGTGGGCATACTCGAGGTCGAGTTTTTGGGCTGCGGCCTGGGCGCGCGCGGTTTCGTCTGCGTCGTCGCTCTGCTGAAGGTAGAGAACGTGCGTGTAGTTGGCGAAATAGGCATCGCGCAACTCGGGGTGGCGGTCAAGCCCCAGCCCCTTCCAAACGAGGCCGTCGAAGTGGCGCGCCAGGAAGTCGGTGAGGTAGAAGGTGCCGAGGTGCGCGCTGTTGTGGCGTTCAAAGGCGTCGCCGCCATAGAATTCGTAACAGTGCGGGCCGGGGATGCGAATGACGTGGTTGTAGCGCGCCAGCAGCGCGTCGAGTGCGCCCCCTGTGCCGCAGTCGGCATAGCCAACCAGAATGAGGTCGAAGCGCGCGGCCCACGTATCGAGCAGGGTGGCCACGGCGGGCGCGATGCGCTGCGGCAGGTTATGCAATTGCGCGGGTACAGCCGTCAGTTCAAAATCCCATGCTTGCCGTTGCGCCACGGCGATCATCTCGCGCACAATGGCCCCGCAGGCAATGATGCCAATCTTCACGCGCATCTCCATTGAATACAGAGCTGTACAGTCAGGGTCATGCGATCGCGGTCGCGTTACGCATCGCTGTGGGTGCGGCGGGCGCTGCGGCGGGCGGCTGCCCGATCGGCGCGGCTCTCTGCGCTTTCGATCGTGGCCGATTCGGCGACGGGTGGCCCGGCAATTGGCTCGTCTTTGGCGGCGTCCAGCGCATGCGCCATGGCCGCGATGTGCGGCGGCGTGCTGCCGCAACATGCGCCGATGACGTTTACCCCCAGGTTGCGCAGGCGCAGGGCATAGTCGGCCATGACATCGGGCGTGCCGTCGTATGAAATCACACCGGCGGCATACCTGGGCAGCCCGGCGTTGGCCTGCGCCATGAGGAAGACCCCATCGGGGCGATGCTGCGCCATCTGCGTCATCACCGTCTCGATTTCGGCGGGGCCATTGCCGCAGTTGGCCCCGATCACGCGTACACCCCATGCCGCCAGCGTCTCCACGGCCTGGCGCGGGCTTACGCCCATCATCGTGTGAAAGTTCGTGTCAAAGCTTAACGTGGCGGCAATCGGCAACTGCGGGGCAACCTGCTGCGCCGCGCGCACTGCGGCTTCCACCTCGTTGAGGTGGCTCATTGTCTCAATCAGAATGAAGTCAACGCCGCCATCCACCAGGCCCGCAATTTGCTCGGCAAACATGGCCTGCGCCTCGGCCATGGTCAGGGGGCCTACAGGCTCAATCAACTCGCCACTGGGGCCGATGTCACCCGCGACGAGGACGCCGAACTCGTCGGCCACTGCGCGCGCCAACTGTGCCCCGGCGCGGTTGAAGTCGTGGACACGCGCCTGCAGGTTGTGCATTTTGAGACGCGCCGATGTGCCGCCAAAGGTGTTGCTGGTGATGATCTGCGCGCCTGCTTCGGCATAGCCGCGATAGATGGCTTTGACCTTCTCCGGCTGCGTGACGTTCCAGAGCTCGGGTGCGCCGCCATCGGTGAGGCCGGAAGCTTGCAGCATGGTGCCCATGGCGCCGTCGCCCACAACAACCTCGCCTGCGGCCAGCCTGCGAAAGAGGGGATTGTCGTCGTTTGTCTCCAGCGATGCGGGCAGAGGCTCGGGCACAAGCGGCTGGGCAATGCCGTTGGCTGCACCCTCACGCGCATACGCTTCGAGCATGACGCGCAGGCGCGCGCTGTCGTACTCACTTTCCAACTCGGTGGCTACGGCCTGTGCAACGGCGGCGGGTTCGCCGTCACGCGTCTGCCATTCGCCTTTGCGCCACTGCTCCATGTAGGCGTCGGAGCCTGTCATGCCCAGGCGCATGGCGGCGGCATCCACGGCAATCATAAAACGGGCGGCGAGTTGTGCTTTGGCGCTGTTGCTGCGCCCGGCGCGTGCTGTGACCATGGTGGGGATGTCACGCCAGTAGGTAATTTGATACTCGCTCATGCGGTTTCTCCGTCTGATTCATGATTGGGTAATGTCAGGGCGCTCGCCTGACCATTGTCAATGGCGGCAGCCTCTGCCAGGCTGCGCCGCTGTACGCGCTGCTCACGGCGTGCGGCGCGGTCGGCCCCTGTGGCGCGCTGAGAGCGACCCGAGACGGCGGCGGCCACGGCTGCGTGGCGCTCGGCGGGCCACTGCGCCTGCGCCTCTGCCAGCAGTTGCGCAAGGTGGGGGAAGGGGTCGCCTGCATGGGGGAAATCCAGCGCGGCAACAAATTCATCCTGGAACGAAGGTTCAACGGCGGTTTCGATGTAGGTCACCCAGCGCGCGGCCCAGTCGGCCTCGTCGCGCTTGGCTTTGTCGAGCAGCAACATGCGCGCGCCGTCGCCGGCGGCATTGCCCACCGCGATCACTCTAGCCAGGTCACAATCGGGGATCAGCCCCACAATCATGGCATGGAGCGGATCAATGTAGGAGCCGAAACCGCCAGCCAGCACCACGCGATCCACGCTATCCAGTTGCAGGCGTTGCATGAGCAGCTTGGCGCCTGCGTAAAGCGCCGCCTTGCCTAGTTGAATGGCGCGGATGTCATCGGAGTGTATCATGACGCCGCGGCCGCTGGCGGTTTCATGGGGCCAGGCAAGGATGAACGCCGCCTTGCCACCCCCTTCGCCCAGGCCGGTTTGCAGCCGCTCGTGCGCGATCTCGACAAAGCGGCCGTTGGGCGCAATAACGCCCGCCTTGAAGAGTTCCGCGATTGCCTCGATGATGCCCGAGCCGCAGATGCCGCCCGCGCGCAGCGTGGGATTGAGCAATTCTTCGCGCTTGCGTTTGCGCTGCGCGGCCCCGTCCAGCGCGTCGATCTCTTGCGGCGCAAACGGCGTGCGTTCGCTCTCAATCCACGCATCGTTGCCGATCAGCCTGTAGCGAACTGCGAGCGTTGCAGGGTCCACGCGCACGCGCTCGATTGCGCCCGGTGCGGCGCGCATGCCATGACGGATTTGCGCGCCCTCGAATGCGGGACCGGTGGGGCTGGAGGCGCTAAGCAGCCGCTCCTTGTTGCCCAACAGAATCTCGCCGTTGGTGCCAATGTCGAGGATGAGCTGCTGCATTTCGTGCGCGTAGGGTGCTTCGGCCACGAGCACGCCCACATTGTCAGCTCCCACGTGGCCCGCTTCGCACGGGGGGATGTAGACATTGCCACCCGGGGCAATCTGCAGGCCAATGTCGCGCGCCTTGAGGTTGAGCGCGCCATGCGTGACGAGGCTGAAGGGCGCGCCCCCCAACTCGCGCGGGTTCACGGCCAGCAGAATGTGGTGCATGGTGGTGTTGCCCACCAGCACGGTGTCCGTTACATCACGCGGCGTTATGGCGGCTTCTGCGCAACATTCGGCGATCAACTCATTCAGCCCGGTCATGATGGCCTGGTGCATGCGCTGTGTGCCGGCGTCGTTCACCCCGTCATCATGCACCATGGCATAGGAGACGCGGCTCATGAGGTCTTCGCCATAGGGCACTTGTGGGTTCATGCGGCTGGCCGAGGCAAGAATTTCGCCCGTGCGCAGGTTGCAGAGATGGCCCGCTACAGTGGTTGTGCCCACGTCGACGGCTATGCCGTAGAGCGCATCGTGAAAACCGGGCTGCACGCGCACAACCTCGCTGCCATTCCAGAGGGTAATGGTGACCGCGCGATTGGCTTTGGCGAGTGCAGGCTGCAATTCGCGCAGGGCGGCAATGTCAATATGCAGGTTGCCAAGGCCAAAGGTGGCGCGCAATGCGTCCTGCAGGCGCTCCCAATCGCCCCGATGATCCTTCATGGTGGGGGTGGGCAGTTCGGCATAGTAGAGACGCATGGCTGCATCGACGGAAATCGGCCGGTCCACGCCAACGCCCTTGCGCACCACCTGTTTGCGCGTCTGGCTTTCCTCGGGGATGCGGATCACGACGTCGCCCAGCACCTGGCAGGCGCAGCTCATGCGCTCATCGGGCGCAAAGCCGTATTTTTGCGCATACGCACGTTCGCGCGCGCCGGGTGGCGTGAGCCCCGCCGCGGATGAGCGCACGCCGAACTTGGCGAAGTCCCCCGTTTCAACGCAAACCTTGCATTTGCTGCAGGTTTGGTGGCCGCCGCAGATGGATTCGATTTCAACGCCCATGTCGCGCGCCGCGTTGAGGAGCGTTGTGCCAATGGGCACGTCGTCCTGGCGGCCGTTGGGCTGAAAGATGACGCGCGCCGTGGTTTGCTCGCCCTCAAGGGGGGCGGCGTTGTGCCCAGCGGGCGGTATGATTTGGGGTGCGTGCTTGGGATTCGTCATGGCGCACCGATTATAGCCTTGCGGGGCACGTGCGCCCAATTTGGCACTGAAAACGACAGCAACATCTCAACGCAGAGGCCCAAAGGTGCACAAAGAAACGCAAAGGGCAGCAACA
>DIAV01000278.1:0-3709 GCA_002415895.1 Anaerolineales bacterium UBA5069
GATGTTGCCTTTTTGCGTCGCGGATTGTTTATGGCAAAGGGCCGCGCCAAAGGCTGACGCTGCACTGTGCTGTATCACTGACGGCCAGCAGTAGATCGCCGTCGCTCTGCCACGCCGCCACGCCTGTAGGTTGCTGGAAAGCCCCCTCGTCACCCAGGCTGGCAAGCGGCTGGCCCTGCGCGCTGAGCAGCAGCACAAGGCGCTGCGCCGGGTCACTAACAAAGACGCGGCCATCGTCAAGCTGCGTGATCTGCGGGCCGTTGATGGTGTCGGTGGGCTTGACGGCAGTGAGGGAGCCGAGCGCATCCAGCCGCCACAGCCGCCCCTGCTCGGCCGCAATCGCCCAAATGCTTTGCGGCGCGGCCACCACATCCACAGGCTGGCCATTCCCCAGCGCTGTGCCGTGTCCGCCAAAGCTTGCCTGTACGACCACACTCTCTCCCTCGCCGGCGGTGCTGCGTTCAATCACCGCCACGCGCGCGCCGCCCGTATCGGCAATGTAGAGAAGCCCGGTTGCGTCCACATCCAGCCCGCGCGGGCGATAGAAGCCCTCAGGCAAGGCGATTGTACTCGCCGCTGCGGAAGCGGGATCATACGCCACCAGCAGCGGCGCGGCCGTGTCGAGCACGTAGAGCATGCCATCCGGCCCCACGGCCACATCCACAGGCTCCTCCAAAGCAGGCAAAGCGAGCAGTGCGGGCTGGAACGTGTCATCCTCGCCAAGGGTCAGCGCGAGCACGCGCCGGTTGGCGGTGTCGGCCACGTAGAGCGTCTGGCGCGCAGCATCCCACGCCAGGCCATGGGGCGCGTTGAGCTGCGTCACGTCGCTCCCGCATACGCCAAACTGCGCCACACGCTCGAGGTTGAGCGCGGGCAGGTCGCGCGGTGGAATGCGCGTTTGCGGCAGCCAGTAGGAGCTATCGCTGCTGAGCGCAAACCCCTCATCGCCCAGGCGCGGGTCCACAACTGCGGGCAGCGGCGGCAGCGGCACATCCGCCGGGGACATGGGTGTCAGCGACGGGTAGAGGAGGTCCACATTGAGGGGTGCGGGCCCGCTGCCCGGTGGCTGCCAGTAGAGCTTGATCTCGGGCGCGCGCCCCTCCTGATTGCCCGTGGCATAGCGCACGCTGATGGGCGTCCAGCCCGCCTTGAGATAGATCGTACCCTCGGCGGGGTCATAGCCCGCTTCGCCGGCGCTGCCCGGCATTTGCACCACCAGTGACTGCCCATCTACATCGATCAGAAGCGCGCCGTCACTCACCGCACCGATCAGGTATTCGCCTGTACGGGGGGCGGCCAGTTGCCCCTGCCATGTCACGCTCCACGGTGCAGCCAGCGTGGGGTCTGCCTGAATCACACGGTCCTTGCGCTGGGTAAGGATCGGGCCATCCCACAGCGCGCCGCTGCTGTATGTGCCCACAAGGCCCACAGTGGGGATGACGGGGTTGTGCAGAGCCTCCGTCGGGATGGGCGCAGGCTCCAGCCCCGGGGGCTGCCAGAGTACGCGCAGGTTGCCCGGCGCGCTGTTTTGATAGCGCATGGTCATTGCATACGCGCCCGCGGCGAGCGTGTCATTGTGGCTGGTGAGCCCGGCCGAGGTGTCGAGAATGAGGCGGTTGTCGAGCAGCAGTGAGAAGAGTGCACCGGCTGCGGCCTCCACGCTGAAACCATAGTCACCGCGCTCGCGCACAATCAGCGAGCCGCGCCACTCGGCCACAAAGGGGGGCGGCGCGGGTGGATAGGCGGCCCAGCTAAAATCCAGCGCGCCCGTGCTTGTGCTTAAATCAGCGCCGTTGGCCGTGTCCTCGGCTGCACCGGCACTGGCCGAAGCCACAAGCTGGTGCAGCCCGCGGCTGGCGGCCAGTGAGGGGCCATCCACCGTAAAGGTGGTGAGGGCGGGCAGCGTGGGGTCAATCTCAGCGGCGGCGACAAGGCCTGCAGGATAAACGCGCCAAAGTTCTTCGCGCGCCGCCGTGTCATCCACCGCCAGCAGATAGACAATGCCCGCGGGCGCATTGCCCGCAAAGGGGATATCGCTCTGCAGGTTGTAGCCCAGCACGCGCCCGGCCTGGATTTCGGGAGCAAGCGCGCGCTGCAGCAGCGGCTGCGCCAACAGCGGCGCGGGGGCCAGCAGCACAGGCTGCGCGGCGGACGCCTGAGCAGGCGCACGTGCGCCGGTCACGTAGGCGATGATCGACAGCGCCATGTCGGAACTGCCCGCATCGGTGGCAGCTTGCGGCGCGTTTGTTGCGCGCCAGAGCCCCGACAGCGTGAGCAGCAACAGCAGCGCGAGCGCGGCGGTTGTGGCCGTACGCACGTGCAGCAGCGGACGCCCAGCGCGCAGGGCGGCACGCAACAGGGTATCGGCGCCCACAGCCGCCAGCAACAGCAAAAAGGCAATAATCTGCGGCCACAGTCTGTCACCTTCGGGCAGCACGAGCAAGCCCAGCAGCAGCGCGCCCGTGCCGCAAAGGAGCGCCGCGCCGCGCCGCTGCAAACGCAGCGCCGCGCCCGCGCCCACCACAGCCAGCGCGCCCAGCCCCAACGCGCCGGCTGCAAAAATGGCGTCAAAGAGCGCTGCGGCGCGTGCCGCCAGGTCGTCGGCAGCCGGCAGGGCAGAAGGAAGTACAGTTGGTAATGGCAGTTGTCCAGCCAGCAGAGCCCCACCGGCCAGCGCTCCCAGCCCCAGCGCAGCAAGCGTAACCCAGCGCTCACGCACGCGCTGGGCGGCGCCTATGATCAGCAGCGCCACCAGCCACAGCAGCCATGCGCCCAGCAGCGCCGGCGCAGACACAGCCGCCAGCCCCCACGCGAGGCCGGCAATGGCCCACATGCGCGCGCCCCCATCGTTGCTGCCTGCGGCTGCGCCCCACACAACCAGCGGCACAAAAAGGGCAGCCTCGGGCCAGGGTGTGGCCGCCCATGCGCCAAAGCCTGCCAGCGCCACGCCCAGCAGCACGCCGCCCGCTGATGTAACGCGGCGCAGCGCGGGTACGAGCGCAACCAGCGCGAGGCTGCTCACCAGCGCGCCGGCCACGCGCAGCGCCTGCAGCGGATCACTCGCCCACTGGGGCAGCAGCGCCGGCCAGCGCATGAGCCACCCGGCCAGTGACTGGGTGATGAGCGTTGTACGCGGCATACCCGCGCTCAGCGTCACAACCAGATCGCACTCGCTGCCCAGACAGTAGTCTGGGGCGCGCAGCGCGAGCCAAAGGCGCAGCGCCGTGGCCGCGAGCAGCAGCAGTGCCAGCGCAATCCAGCCGCGGCGGCCCAGCGTATCCATGGCTTTGTTGCCGTCACTGCCGGTCAGGGGCTTGCCCACAATGCGCCCGTCAGCATCCCGCTCCCAGCGCACGGGCGGCGGCGCATAGCGCACGATTTCGCCGCGCAGGAGCACGCCCAGCAGCGCCAGCGCGATCCCTACGCCCCACACAATCGGCGCATAGGCGGAGGCGCCAGTCGCAAAGCGCGGCAGCAGCCCGCCCACCAGCGCGGTCATTGCACCCGCGCCAAAGAGCGCCCGCCCCGCGTTGGACCACGCGCGCTCCGTGTGGCGCGGCGGCGGTTCGGCGCGTGCCACCCATGCCGACGCGCCCGCAGCCATAAGCAGAAGCAGCAGCGTGTCGCGCAGCACATAGCCAGGCAGCGGCTCCATGCCCGCGGCGTGGCGCAGGATGGCCCAGACAATGAGAACAATTGTGGTGAGCAG
>DIAV01000278.1:3835-5633 GCA_002415895.1 Anaerolineales bacterium UBA5069
TTGCCAGCCGCCGTAGTCTACCCGCGGGCAGCGCCCGCCAGATGATCTCCATGTCGGGCGCACGCAGCGCGCCGCTCGCAAGCAGCGCCACCGCGTAGACCAGCATGCCTGCCAGGGTGGCCAGCCATACGTTGACGCCCAGCCACACCAGCGCACCGGTTGCCACCAGCATAATCGCCGCCGCCAGCGCCGGCCGCACCGTAACGGAGAGCCACGGCACCACCCCCACATGCTTGCGCACAGCATAATAGAAGGGGATGAGCAGCGTAAACTCGCTGAGAATCGTTGTGCAGGCCGCCGCCACATAACCGAAACGGGGAATGAAAATCAGGTTGAGAACAATGTTCACAATCACGCCGAAGATGAAGGCGCGCGTGAGATAGTGCTGCTGGCTTACGGCGATGAGCACATACTGCGTCACGCTGTTCATGAAGCCAATGGGAATGCTCCAAATGATAATGCGGAAGGCAAGATCCGCGCCACCCATGTAATTCCAGGTGTGCCCAAACGCCGTCATGGCGCCGGGCACGTCGAGATATTGCTGGCCGCCCACAATGGCCACCAGCGGCCGCGCCAGAAAGGTGACAGCGACGGCAATCGGCAGCGCCACCAGCAGCAGCATGCGCAGGCTCAACACGTAGGAGCGCAGGAGGTTGTCGCCCTCCTTGCGTGCAAGGCGGCTCATGAGCGGGAAGAGCGCCATGGTGAACATGCTGGGGATGATATTCAGCCCGTCGAGATACTTGAGCCCCACGCTGTAGAGCCCCACGCTGACCGCACCGGCCAGCGGGCGCAGAATCCAGATGTCAATACGCCAGAAGATGGTGGCCAGCAGATGGTTGAGCATGAGCGGCCCGCTCATGCGCAGCATGTAGCGCTGAAGCTTGCCGTCCCACGCCCATTGCGGCTTGAGCAGCGTTGTCCGCATGAGCAGCCACAGCCAGACAACCTGGAGCATATTGACAACGAGGCTCACCAGCGCCAGCCCCACAAAGCTCCAGCCCAGCAGCAGCAGCAGCGCGCCCAGCGACACCTTGAGCAGCGCCACGGCGTTGGTGAGCCCGGCCGGGTACTCCATCTTCTCGAAGGCGTAGAACATGCTGCTGAAGGCGTCGGCGTAGTTGGCAAAGAGCATGGCAAAGGCCAGCAGCGCGATGGCCTGCACTTCCTGCGCACCAATCGACTGGATGTCCACTGTGCCGCCGCCAAAGAGATGGTAGCCCAGCACATTGACCTGAATCGTGCCGATGTTGCTGTAGAAGAGGGTGACCAGCGCAAGCACGGGCATGAGTGCGGCCCACAGGAAGGTGCGCACGGCGAGCACATTGGTCAGATAGGCGCTGGAGCGGTTCTTGTCCTCGGCCACGTCCCGCGTGAGCAGCGTGCCCAGCCCGTAGCGGCTTACAATCTCAAAGAAGCCGTAGAGTGAAACGACGAAGTACCATTTGCCTGTGCCTTCGGGGCCCAGCATGCGCACGTAGAGCATGGCAAAGGCAAAGTCAATGGCCTTGTTGGCCAGGCTCAGCCCCATGGGGACGAGCGAGTTCTTGGCCACAACGTGTACTTCGCTCTGATTCTCGCCAGGGCGGTAGTAGCGTCCCCACAGCCAGAAGAGCGCGAGAAAGAGCAGCGTCATCACCGCCAGAAAGGAGGTGTAGAGGCCCAGCTTGAAGGACATGGGGCTGTAGACGAAGCGCACCGTCCATTGCCCCGCTTCGGGCAAATAGACAGCGCGCAGCGCACTGTTGGCGCGCTGGATCTTCAGTTCCATCTCCCGGCTCTCGTCCGCGCCAAAGGG
>DIAV01000278.1:5671-6700 GCA_002415895.1 Anaerolineales bacterium UBA5069
TGCGGGCTGGAGGGCGCAAGCGCGTTGGCGTCGTCGGGGGGATCTTCAATAAAAAGGGTGCGGCGCAGGTCGGCGTCGAGCAGCGGCTGCGCGTCCACCGGCAGCACTTGCGCCGCGGGGATAATCAGCGCGCGCGGCGCAACCTCAAGGTTCTCGTAGACGGCGATTGACGGGTCGCGGTATATCTCCTGCCACGAGGCATTGGGGATGGCGTGTTCCGTCAGCACGTACTTGACGTTGAGCAGGTCGAGCAGTGGATTGTCGAGCACGGCGTAGGGGTCGGCGCCGGCGGTGGCGTAGAGCGGGCCAATGCGGTTGAAGAGCAGATCACCCGCCTGGGGAGCAATGCGCGCCATGAACTGCGCATATTGCAGGGGAATGATCGAATCATAGCCGCGCAGATCATGCCAGCCGTAGTACATCCCCACATTGGCGTTAAAGGTCTTGTCGCCCGGCGCGTCGAAGGTGGTGAAGCGCCAGGTGGCGTTGAGGTTGCCCGCCTCGCGCGCGTTGAGAAAGGTGACCACGGGCGGCGTGCCCGTCTCGGTGCGCGGCGAGAGGGCCACATCGGAAGCGGGGTTGAAACGCCCATGCGCCACGTACAGATCGAGCGCGACCAGCAACACCATTCCCAGCACCAGCCCCGGCATAGCCCGGGTACGCGTGGCGGGGCGCGCGGCCAGCCAAAGCAGCAGCCCGCCGGCCAGCGCAAAGCCACCAAAGCGCAGAATGTTGCCCCACTGGTAGCCCCAGAACATGCGGCCGTCGGCAAAGGCGGCCTGTGCGAGGTCACTGCTGGCCACAATGCGCGCGCCCAGCGCAATGAAGGGATCGGGTGCAATCAGCGTGGCCAGGGCAACTGCCAGCGCACCAATGCCCGCGACGGCGGTGGCCACCGCCAGGCCGCGCGCCCAGCGCAAACCCTGGTTGCGCAGCAGCAAGTCCAGCCCGCCGCCACTCAGGGCCACCATGCTCAGCGTAAAGGGGAAGACCCAGCGGAAGGGACTGTGCAGTTGGTTCCAGCCGGGC
>DIAV01000327.1:0-213 GCA_002415895.1 Anaerolineales bacterium UBA5069
TAAACCGCTTCGCTCCAGATGCCCGCGCGCGCCGCTGCGCCCTCCTGCGAGCGTTGGGGCTGTGGTATATGCACAATCAGCATGGCCAGCACAGCCAGCGTGAAGGTAACAATGTCAATCGTCATAATGCCGCCAATGGAAATCAGCGGCAGCAACACACCCGCAAGCACAGGCGCCACAATGCCGCTGGCCGACTCTGCCAGCGAGAGCAAC
>DIAV01000327.1:257-3453 GCA_002415895.1 Anaerolineales bacterium UBA5069
GATGGCCACGGTGGACATGCCCGCGGCCAGATCGCTCAACATCATCACCAGCTTGCGGTTCCAGCGGTCCACCAGCGCACCGGCAAATGGAGAGACGAGGATAATGGGCACGAACGAGAAAAAGCCCACCTGCGCCAGCACGGCGGCTGAGCCTGTGGTCTCATACGCCCACACGGTCAGTGCGAAGCGCGTCATGCTCGTACCCACGAGCGAAATCAACTGACCGAACCAGATGATTGTGAAGGCCGTCATACCAGCGGGCATGCGGCCGCGCGGGCCATGGGAAGTGGCTGTCTGCACGAGAACCTCCAGCACTGCAGAGGGGGCGAAAAAGACGCGCGCCGTGGGGCACGCGTCGTCCATTCTAGCGGGTATCATCGGTTTTGCGTAGTGAGGCTGGTGTGCTGTCGTCACACCAGTGCGCAGGCCAGCAAGCACAGCCCGGCCCGAAATTGCCTGGCCATGCGTCCGGCTATTTGAGGCTTTGCCAGCCCAACACGATTAGGGCAGTCCGGGCAAGGGCGAACAACGGCGCAAATGGCAGGCCAAACCCCCACCAGAAGATTGCGCCGATGGGGACTAACACGATGGCAAGGATTGCACCTGTCTTGGATCCACTCCACAGCAACCAACCCGCCACGCCCTCGAGCATGCAAATGAGGAGGAATGCGGAGAGCAGCGGAACCGTCGTAGGGATTCCCACTTGCTCAAACGGGCCCTTGCCATAGGCCGGGAAGCCCATGACATACGGGATGTCGCGGCCTGCGAGCAGATTCCGAATCGCAGGCAGGCAGAATACGCCAAAGCCGAATGCGTTGGTCCAGGCCAAAACTGCGGCGACCTTGATCTGCATCGTCTTGCTCTTCACAGTGGAGTCACCCTAAAAATACAAATGGAGATTGGGCGCGCCGGCCGCTGCTGTGTACAAAAGGTGATCGATGCCCATGGCGAAGAAGAGCAGCGCCAGGTAGAGCAGGCTGAATTTGTAGAGCCGCCAAATGGTCTGGTTATTGGGGCTGCGCCAAATGTCCCATGCCTGCCGCAGGAAAACGATATTGAGTGCCAGCGCGATCACAAAGTAGAGAGGCCCCAGCAGTTGCAGCAATGCGGGTGCAAGGCTCACAAGCGCCAGCAACACACTGTAAAGCAGAATCTGCTTGTGGGTTTCGCGCTCGCCTGCAATCACGGGCAGCATGGGCACGCCCGCGGCGCGATACTCGCGCTGGCGCAGCAGTGCCAGCGCCCAAAAGTGCGGTGGCGTCCAATAGAAGACTATCAAGAAGAGCAGGATCGGCAGCAGCGAGATTTCGTTGGCGACGGCGGCCCAGCCCACAAGGGGTGGGAACGCGCCCGCGGCGCCCCCAATCACAATATTCTGCGTGCTGCTGCGCTTGAGCGTATTCGTATAAATGAGCACATAGAATAGCGTGCCCGCCAGCGCCAAAATGGCCGTCAGCAGGTTGGCCGCCCACCACAAAACGGCAAAGCTGAGCACGTTGAGCGCAATGCCAAAGAGCAGCACCTGCTTGGGCGTCATGCGTCCCCCCGGCAGGGGGCGGCGACGCGTGCGCACCATCACATGGTCAATATCGCGGTCTACATACTGGTTCAGCGCGTTGGCGCCACCTGCCGCCATGAAGCCGCCCACCATCGTCCAAAGCACAAGCCAGCCGCTGGGCGCCGCAGGCCCGGCCAGGTACATCGGAATGAGTGTGGTCACCAGCAGCAAAAGGATGATGCGCGGCTTGGTCAGGGCAACATAGTCGCTGACTGCCAGTCGCCGCAGCGCCGTCTCACGCGGCAGCGCTGTCTCCGCCGTACTGGCCTGTACAGTTGCGCCAACCGTTGCTGCCACCGAAGGTTTTTCCAGGGGTATTGTCATGGGCATTGACAGGCGACGGAAACGCCGCACCTCAACTCTTTCCAGAAAGCAGTTATGCGAGAGCCATTAGCGCAAGCCAATGACGGGAACCGCTGCATAGAACGCTCTACACACGCGGCGTGTTCACTCATGCAGCAAGGGGCCGCGATCGTTGGGAAGCGCTGTGATGGCGCGATCGCTTTCCGCAGCGCGCCGCCGCTTACCCTCCTGTACCCGAACAAATTGAATATAGCCGAAGCCCACAATCAGGGCAAAAGAAAACCACTGAATCGAATAGGAGAGATGGTCGCCCTCGTCCAGTGAGAAATTCACAAAGCGCGCGGGGTAGGTGTCCAGCGTGCGCCCCGGCTCTGCCAGTTGCAGCAGGAAGGCGGGCAGCAGCGTGTAGGGCATCTGCTCCTGAATGCGCGCAATGTCCACCCGCCACCACTCGCGTGCAAAGCCCTCGGGCACCACCGCGCCTTCCTCAAGCGGTTGTGATTTCTGGATCAGGCCAATGACGGGCGCATCGGGAGGGTCATTAAAGGTGGGCCAGTTCTCTTCGCCAATTTGGTCGTGGGGAATCCAACCGCGCGCGACGAGCACCGCATCACCGTTGGCAAAGACCAGCGGCGCCACCAGCTGCGCGCCCGGCTCGCCATTGGGGCCGGGTTGGTTGGTGAGTAGAATCTGGTTGGCGTAGTCGAGCGCGCCGTTGGCTTGAATACGGCGGTATTCCAGTTGCGACAGGTCCTCGGGTAGCCCATTCTCAGCAATATCATACGGTGGTTCGGCGTAGCGCGCGATCACCATGGCATTGAAGGCGCGCCGCTGTTGCAAGCGGTCGATCTGCCATATTCCCAGCGACACCATACCCGCCATCGCCAGCAGGATAAAGAAGGTGGCCACAAGCCAGCGGCGGCTGACGATCGCGCGCAGGGTTTCGCCATATGAAACCGCCATGCGCGGGGCCTCCTGGCCGGGGGGTATCTCCGGCAAGTCGGGCATGTAGCCGGACTCGGTATAGCCGCTCTGCGCCACGCCTGTATCATTACTCATGCAGATGCCTGTCCAGACCGCGCGCCGGCGCGGCGACTTTGTCGGAGGAACAAACCAATGCCCAGCCCGACGATGACAATACCCAGCACAATGTAAAGGTAACCCGCGGCGGCGCCCTCGCCCACGGGCTGCGCAAAGGTTACTTCGCCGCTACCTTGCGCGCCACGCACGCGCACGCGCACCAGCCAGTCGCCACTCGAGGGCAGAACAATGTCCGCCTCATAGTAGAGTGAGCCTGCCGAGGCACCCGGCGTGGCAGTGGTTTCCAGCGGCGCG
>DIAV01000327.1:3612-21882 GCA_002415895.1 Anaerolineales bacterium UBA5069
TGCAGTTAGGTCGTCCCGGTGTGGTGCGTGCGCTGCGCGGCCATCTCGCGCCATTGTTGGTGGCGCAGGCGGTGCTCCAGGCCCGGCGCAATCAACGCGTCATCGGCCACATCCAGCGCGCCCAATGGCAGCGCTTCGGGCAAATTCTCGGCGCGGCGCTTCTTGCGGTCGCGCCAGAACATGACGGCAAGCACAGCGGCGGCCGCCTGGAAGAGCATTTCGCTGCCGGGGATCCACATGATCACCCCACCCACGGACTGATCTTGCATCACGCTGAAACCCCAAATGCGGGGAACGCTCTGATAATAGGTGTAGATGACGCTCTCGTTGTTGGCAATCACAAAGCCCGCGATCGCGTTAAAGGGAATGGCCGCCATGAGCATGAGGATGGCCACCCAGGGCGAAACCGTTTTGTGCAGCCGCGGTGCAGCCCCTACCACGTGCCACCAGAAGAGCATGGCCGTGAGGAAGAAGGTGATGTGCTGGAGATCATGCACGCGCCCGTGTGTGAGCGCGAGGTTGTACATGCCGGGATCGTGCCAGCCAATGTAGACGAAAACGAAGAGCAGCCACGCCACAAAGGGCTGCGTAGCCGCCGCCAGCGCCGGGCGCACAGGCGCACTGTCGGCAAAGATACTTGTAAGCGCCTGCCGGCCCTGGCGCGGCAGCCCCCACACCCCAATGGGGAAGGGGTTGCCCAGCCAAATCAATGGCGCCGCGACCATGATCGTCAGCTTGTGCTGAATCATGTGCATAAAGAAAAGCTGCCCGCCCAGGCTGTCAATCGGCGACATGAGCGAGGCGGCGAGCGTCAGCATGCCCGTACCATAGGCGGCCAGCCGCCATTTGGACGCGAGCCGCGTAGCGCCGCGCCGCTGCAGCCGCACCCAGCCCACGAGATAGATTGTCGTCAGTGGCAGCAGCACCATGAGCACAGCAGGGCGCCACGCCCAGGGGCCAACCAGTGCCCGCAGCAGCGGATGTTCCATAGCGCTTAGTCTACAACAAGATGCCACTCGTCGCTGTAAGCCAAACCCAGCTTGCGCGGCGCGGCCTTTACATACGTACTGTAACGACTGCGAAAAGCTGCAAAGAAACGCCAGGAAGACCCTTGGCGTTTCTTTGTCCTGCTATATCGCTTTGCCTTGTCTCGTCGCAGCCTAGTGCGTAACGGCTGTGCCGATGAGGTAGATGGCCGGATAGAAGAAAATCCACACCAGGTCCACATAGTGCCAGTAGATCGCAGCGGACTCCACACCCCACTTGCGCGAGGGCGAGAAGTGCCCCTTGCGCCCCAGGTTCCAGACGATCAGGATAAAGATAATGCCGCTGATCACATGGATTGCGTGCATCCCCGTCATGAGGAAGACCACCGCGCCATACTTGTCGCCCCAGGGCGTGAGGTGGCCCTCGTACAGCGACGGGAAGAGACCCCACTCGAAGATCATAACGCCGCCGAGGAAGACCAGGCCCAGGAAGGCCGTGACAAGCAGTAGCGTCAGAAAGAGGCGGCGGTTGCCATTCTCCAGCGCCGCCTCGGCGGTGTACATGGAGATTGAACTGAGCAGCAGCACCGAAGTGACCAGCAAACCGATGAACTGGCTGACTTCGGGGCGCGTGCCGCCCCACAGGTAGAAGCGCACCGCCAACAGCCCGCCAAACAGAAAGGCTTCGGAGATGAAGAAGAGCCAGAGACCCAGCCGATTATTGGCCAGCGTTTCGGCATAGGTGGGCACGTGGCCGTGGGCGGCTTCACTGTGCGCACTTTCCACATGGCCCGCGCCGGGCGCAACAGGGTTTGCAACAGCCATCTTAGTGGCTCCCTTCAGGCCGCCACAGGCGGTAGACGTGCATGAAGAAGTAGAGCACGAGAATGCTCTTGAGGATTGAGATCAGGAAGAGAAAGACTGCGCTGGGATAGTGCGTGCCCAGATAATACTCAACCCCTGTGAGCGCCGCCAGCACCAGCGCAACAATCGCGCCGGTGACATATGCGGATGACCGAGAGCGCTGCCGGGCCTCGGGCTTGGTTTTGCTTGCCATACGTCATCCCCTTCTACGTTGCTGTTCGAGTTCCGCCGTAGGCGGCGGCTTGAGCCGCCGCTTGTCAGGCAACGGTGTCGTTCGTCACACTGCGGCTTTTCTTAATCGTCCCCAGCCACAAAGCGGGGCGATGTCGCCAAACCGTAGTCGTATGGCTCACCCACTACATGCAGCGGGCGGGGATAGCTCTGCTCGGGAATGGGCGACGGGATCTGCCATTCGGGTGAACGCGAGCGCCACGGGTTGGCCCCAGCCACGCGCCCCACTTCGGCGCTGTGGAAGAGGTTGTAGATCATGATCAGGATGGAGAAAGCAATGACGAAGGCCGAAATTGTAATCAGGATCTGCACAATCTCGACAAAGCCCAGGTTGAAGCGCGTCATGCCGCCCAGCAAGGGATCGTAATCCACAATGCGGCGGCGCATGCCCGCCACGCCCACCGACATTTGCCCCACCGACATGAGCCAGAACGCAGGCAGCATGAGCCAGAAGTGCAGCTTGCCCAACTGCTCGTTATACATGCGCCCCGTAATCTTTGGGAACCAGTAGTAGATGGCCGCAAAGAAGGGGAAGACGAAGCCGCCAAAGATCGTGGCGTGGAAATGCCCAATGACGAAGTAGGTATCCTGCAGATGCAGGTCGGTGGCCACGGTGGCGAGCACCGGGCCGCTCAGGCCGCCCAGCAGAAAGACGGAGATGGCCCCCAGCGTAAAGAGCATGGGTGTTGGAAAGCTTAGCTTGCCGCCCCAGATTGTACCCAGCCACGAGAAGAACTTGACGCCCGTGGGCACGGCCACCAGCAGCGTGGAAACCATGAACCAGACGCGCAGGTTGGGCGAGTAGGCCGAGGTAAACATGTGGTGGCCCCAAACCAGAAAGCCAACCAGCGCAATCGCCAGGCTCGAAATGGCAATCCAGCGGTAGCCAAAGAGCGGCTTGCGTGCGAAAACGGGCAGCAGTTCGCTGATGATGCCCAGCCCCGGCAGCACCCACACGTAGACGGCAGGGTGCGAGTAGAACCAGAAGGTGTGCTGGAAGAGGGTGGGATCACCGCCGATATTGACACCGGCGGCATTCAGCACCGGCACAAAGAAAGGCATGGCCAGCGTAGCCTCGCGCGCCAGCGAAAGCATGAGGAACGACATGGCAATCAACTGTGTGGCCGTCAACTGAATCAGCGAGGTGGCCATCATGGCCCAGCAGAAGATGGGCATGCGGAAGAGGCTCATCCCCGGCGAGCGCATGCGCAGCATGGTGGCCACAAGGTTGAGCGACCCCAGGATGGATGAGAAGCCCAGCAGGAAGATACTCCAGAAGACCAGTTGGAAGCCCGGGCTCCCCTTCAGGCTTAGCGGCGGGTAGACAGTCCAGCCTGCGTCCCACGTGTAGTAGAGGCTGATGAGCAGGAGCACAATCGCGGGCACGTTAATCCAGAAGGCAAAAGAATTGAGGCGCGGGAAGGCCATATCATCGGCGCCAATCATCAGCGGCACAAGATAGTTTGCCATGCCGCCAATGCCAATAAAGATGCCGAAGAGCGCAGCCCAGCCATGCATGCCGATGAAGGTGTTGTAGGTGGCGGGCTGCAGGAACTGCAAACCGGACCGCGCCAGCTCGGAGCGGAAAATGACGGCAAACGAGCCGCCAATGCAGAGCATAATCAGCCCGGTTACGCCATACTGGATGCCGATCACCTTGTGGTTGTAGTCCACATCAAAGTACCGCGCCCAGGTGGGCCGGCCGGGATGGCGCGGGCCGTGCACAAAGGGCGTTTCGCCGCCACGCCACCAGCTAAACCAGTCGCTCATGGCTCCAATGGCAATCAGAAAGCCCAGCGCACCCAGGATTGCGCCGACCACCCACGCGGGTTCGGTCGACCAAACCTCGTCGTAGCCGGCCAATGCGCGGATGAGCACCACCAGCGCAAAGCCAAGCAGTATGCCTGCAAACTGGCCCACCAGGCCGCGTACAAGGCCGATGGACAAAAGGGACATGCGTTGTTCGTTGTCAGCCATATGAACTCTCCCACCAGGGCAGCCGAGCGCATGGACGCCGGCCGGTTAACTCGCTGTGTATTACTTATGGGCCAATGACGACCTTAGTTGTCAACCGCTGGTGCATCGCCTTGCGCAACATCAATGCTGCCTGCCGTAGCCGCAGTCTTGCCCATTGCGGCCAACTGCACCTGCTGCCACTGCGCATATTCTTCCTGCGAGACAATCTTGACCTTGGCTATCATGTTGTAGTGCGTCAACCCGCAAAGCTCGGCGCACACGAGTGTGTATTCGCCTTCCACCGTGGGCGTAAAGCGCAGCACGGTTGTCTGGCCGGGCACCGCATCCTGCTTGACGCGGAACTCGGGCACCCAGAACGAGTGGATGACATCGCGCGATGTCATCTCCATGCGCGCAGGCTGGTTGACAGGCAGCACCAGGTCAGCGCTGGCCGCGCCTGTGTCGGGATAGGTAAAGGCCCAGGCCCACTGAAAGCCCTCGACATCGACCACAACTTCATTCTCCTGCGCGGCCGTCACAGTGCGCAGCGACGTGACGCCAATGTAGCCGAAGATGACCACCGCAATCAGCGGCAATACCGTCCAGGCAATTTCAAGGGGCGTATTGCCCTCGAAGTGTTCGCCTTCGCTGCTGTCGCCATCTTTGCGGCGGAAAACCACCACGGCATACATCATGAAGACGACCACCAGTGCAAAGAGCACCGAGAGCAGAATCATGTGCGCCTGGAAAACCCAGTCAATCGTAGCCGCCTGTGTGCTGGCCTGCAGGGGCAGAGGCAGCGCAACATAGAGCAGCGCATAAAGCGCAAGTGAAACAACCACGACCAGCACACCGGCAATAATAAAGTGGCGTTTGTCAGTCGATGATCTCTGCATGGACAAAGTTCTCCTGCCCAGGGGCGGATGCTGTGCAGCACCCCGAGTCTTTACCGTGATAGCGTTGCGCACGCCACATGACGAGTGACGGCTGACAAATGACGGATAACGAGATGAAACCGGGTGCTAGCGGAAAAGCGAACGCCACAGAGGCCAGGCCGCCGCTGCCAGAGCCAGTGTCATGACAATGGGCATGGCAGTCCAGAAGATTTCGCGCCCCCTGTCCAGCTCAAACTCAGCCTGGATGACAAGTTGCTCGGCGGGTGCGCCGCCGCTCAGGAACTGATCCGTGGCGCGCACCATATACCCCTGAATGAGCAGAAAGGCGAGCAAGCCAACGCCCGCCAGCACGGCCAGGGGGGCGCCGCTCCATGCGGGCCAGCCCAGCGTGGGACGGGGTAGTGACGGCACGTAGGCCAGGACAAGCCACAGCGCAATCACGCCAAGTGAAGCGATGGTGAGAATCCAACGGCGCACAAGTCACTCGATTCCAGGCGTCTGCCGAACGATGTATGGTTTGATGCGAAGAAGATGTACTGCCTTGATTACGCGTTTTGCAGGTGCTGCACCGGCTATTATGCCCGCCCGGCGCACGGCTGTCCGTAAGCGCAATCCCCGCCCTGTTGCACTGCAAATAACGGGTGCGCATGGTAACAGGTTCGCTGCCGGCTGTCAAAGAAAATTTAGCGCAGGCTACGATATTTGTTGTGGGATTTTTCACAAGCGCTTAGAGGTTATTTAGATTCATTCCAAAGTACATTTGACACAAGCCGGTGTCGGCAGGTATGATTGTCAACAGCAGTTTGGAATGATTCCAGACTATACATCCTTCAAACCGGCAGGAAGTGTACTGCTCACCTATGCTTGCACCTGAGAAGCTCGAACTTTATGAAAATGCGCTCAAGCGCGCAGGCCTGCGGCTGACGGATCAGCGCAGGCAAATCTGCGCGTATCTGTCTGAAACAGAACAGCACCCCACCCCGTATGAGGTCTATGCTGATCTGGCGGCGCATCACCCCGAGATCAGCCGGGCCACAGTCTACAACACGCTCAACACACTGCAGCAACTCGGCGTGATCGTCGAACTCAGTTTTGGCGCCGACCACACCCATTACGACACGGACCCTACGCCCCACGCCAACCTGATTTGTCTGCGCTGCCACCGCATTGTGGACTATCACGGCGATTTGCCGCTGGACACCATGCGCAAGCGCATTGTGGCCGAAACGGGTTTTGACGCACGCACGGCGCGCGCCGATTTGCTGGGCCTTTGCGCCGAGTGTCAACTGCGCGACGCAGCGCCCCCACCACTTGCAACGACACTTTCGCCCGCACAATCCGCCCAACCTGCACAAGGCCCATCAGCATCAAGCCCATCCAGCATCAAGCCCATCTAGCTAAGGATCGTTATGACAACGCAACCGGTCGCATCTGCTGCCGAATCCATGTTGGCTGCCGCCCCCGCAGCCGGCCGTGCCCAGCGCTCGTCGCTTGAATTCTGGACCACCAATTACGAGTTGCTGCTGGCCATTATTTGTTTGGTGGCATTGCTGATCGGCTGGTTGGGCGGCTCTGTCTTTGGCGTGCTGCCCCCATGGGGCGTTTGGCTGGCGGCGCTGGTGGCGTTTGCCGCGGGCGGTTATGTGGGCGTGCGCGAGACCATTGGCGGCCTGCGCCACGGCAAGTTCGACATTGATTTTCTCATGACGGCCGCAGCATTTGGCGCTGCCGCCATCGGCCAATGGGAGGAGGGCGCGTTATTGCTCTTCCTCTTCACTTTGTCGGGCGCGCTGGAGACCTTTGCACTCGACCGCACACGCCATGCCATCGAGGCGCTCAGCGATCTGCGCCCTTCTGTGGCGCGCGTGCGGCGCGGCGATATAGAAATTGAGATGCCCGTTGAGGAGTTGGTGCTGGGCGATGCCGTGGTGGTGCGCCCGGGCGAGCGTCTGCCCATGGACGGTATGGTGACCCATGGACGCAGCACAATTGATCAAAGCCCGATCACCGGCGAGAGCATCCCTGTGCAAAAGGATGTGGGCGACCCTGTCTTCGCGGGCACAATCAACGGCGCGGGCGCGCTGGTTGTCGAGGTGACCAAGCTGGCGGGCGATTCCACACTCAGCAAGATTATCAAGCTCGTGGCCGATGCGCAGCAGGACGCCACGCCCACACAGCGCTTTATTGACCGCTTCAGCCAGCCCTACACGCTCGCGGTCATCGGCTCGACGGTGCTGGTTTTCATCATTGGCTGGCTGCTTTTTCAACTGGAAATGAACGATGCGCTCTATCTGGCCATGACACTGCTCGTGGTGGCCAGCCCCTGCGCGCTCGTCATCAGCACGCCCGCGAGTGTGCTGAGCGCCATTGCGGCGGCGGCACGCCATGGTGTTCTCTTCAAGGGCGGCGCGTACCTTGAAAAGATTGCCCAGGTGCGGGTGATGGCTTTTGACAAGACCGGCACGCTCACCCCTGGCAAGCCTGTGGTAACAGATGTGCGCCCCTTCATTGATTACACCGAGGAGGATGTACTGCGCTTTGCTGCCAGCGCCGAACTTGCCAGCGAGCACCATGTTGGCCGCGCGATTATTGAGGAAGCGCGCGCGCGCAACCTGGAGCTTGAACAGCCCTCCGATTTCTACTCGATTGCCGGTCACGGCATCCAGGCCTGCTTCAAGCGCCCCGCGGGTTCGGAGACGATCTACATTGGCAATGACAAGCTCTTTTTGGATGCCAAGATGGATTTCTCCCAGGCAATTCGCATGTTTGGCGTGGCGCTGCAGAAGCAGGGCAAGACCGTTATGCTGGTGGTGCGCCGCAGCACCATGGGCGACACGCTGGGTGACGACCGCGATTGGGAGGTGGTAGGCTACATTGCCGTTGCCGATGCCGTACGCCCCGAAGCCAAGCAGGCAATTGCAGATTTGCGCGCCGCGGGCATTGAGAAGATTGTCATGCTCACAGGCGACAACCACGCCGTAGCCCATGCAATTGCCGCCGAGGTGGGCATCACCGATGTCTACAGCGACCTGCTGCCCGAGCAGAAGGTCGAAATTGTGCGCGAACTCTCGGTGGGCGACCAATCGGTGATGGTGGGCGACGGTGTCAATGACGCCCCGGCGCTGGCCACGGCCAGTGTGGGCATTGCCATGGGCGCGGGCGGAACGGACGTGGCGTTGGAGACGGCCGACGTGGTGCTCATGTCCAGCGACCTCTCCAAGCTCCCCTTCACCATTACACTGGGGCGCAAGGCGGCGCGCATCGTGCGCCAGAATGTGATCTTCTCCGTGAGCGTCATCGCGACGCTGGTCACGCTCACCATTGTGGCGCCCCTTGTTGTCGAAGGCTTCCGCATGCCCCTGCCGCTGGGCGTAGTGGGCCACGAAGGCAGCACGCTGATCGTTGTGCTCAACGGCCTGCGCCTGCTCGCCATGAAGCCGAAATAACCGGCAGCGCTGCATACGCAACACAACGCACCCGCAGAAGAAAGCGAGGCTTCCCAGGTTGGGAAGCCTCGCTTTGACTCTACAGTTCTCCGTGCTTCTATGTCTATAGTATCTCTGTGTCGCAGGCTAGCTGTAGACTCCACTGCGGCATCACTTGAGTGCTGCATCCCGCAAGTGCGCGAGCGCTTGCGGGATGCAGCATTTAGGCTGTCCCGGGCGCTTCCGTCAACAGTCCCACTGCGCCCGCAGGGTGATTGAAAAGCACCTGCTCCCATGCGTGGCCACGTTGCAGCATAAGCACCCAGGCCAGCGCATCACCCCACGCGCCAACAGCCAGCGTGCTGCCCATGGCGATGACGTCGCCGGGGTCCACATTGGGCGGGTTGTGCAGCACAACGCTGATGTCGGCCATGCGCGCCAGTGCGGACTCGGGCGCGCTCGTAAGCGCAACGATCACGATCCCCTTGCTTTGCAGGCGCGCCGCCAGATCATTGATCTCGGTCGATGCACCGCCGCGCGAAATGGCAATCAGCATGTCGCCCGGCGTGGCAGCCCCCATTGCGCCATGCAGCGCATCCATTGCGGGCATATAGAGTGCGGGCGTGCCGGCAACTGTCAGCAAGTGCGCCATGCGGCGCGCCATAATGCCCGAGGTGCCCGATCCCGTCACAAACACTTTGCCCGACAGCCCCAGCACGCGTTCGACCACGCGCACAAAGCTCTCATCCAACTGGGCTGCAACTGCGTCCACGCCTGCGGCTTCGCCGGCAATGCGCTCACGGGCGTGCGCCAGCACGCGTTCCACGTCAATTCTGGTGACTGTATCCATGAGTTCTCCGCAATGGGTGATTCACGTTTCAACAAACTCGCGCCTGTAAAGGCTTTGAGGAAGGTGTACACGCAATACGGAGCGTTGTCAATCTTTGCGCCGGGTCCCACATGCAGCGGATGCATACGGCGCATCGCCGCGCGTTGGCGCGGGTGTGTGTGCGTTGTTACGCTCATACGCTTGTGCTAAAATGAGCACAGGGAGGCGTTCCGCCATTCCCGTTCCCCCGCAGCCATTTGCATTTTCTGGTCCCAGGTTCGCATATTGCGTTTTGGATGGGCTGCTGCGCCTTTGCCGGCATTCACCGGCACGATTGGCAGCCCTATTGACACCGCATTTTTGTCATTCGCCAGCTCTCAATTCCACCCAATGCCAGAGGAGATCCTCCATGTTGACGCGCAACCCACAGATGCGACGGTTGACGGTGATTTTGCCACTCATGCTCTTTGCGCTGCTGGCACTGGCCGGCTGTGGCCCACGCGCAGGCGGCGGCGACGTTGCGCGCGCTGCGGGCGCGTCGGATGTGGTTGTCGATCTGCCTGCCATCTATATTGATTTTGATGCGCAGGGTATGGGCACAATTGGCGGCATGAGTGTCAGCCAGGCCGGCCAGTTAATCGGCCAGTCGCTGTCCGATGTGAACCTTGGCGCCGATACGGTCAAGACCATCGCGCAATACAACATCCAGCACATACAACTTATCAACACCGACCAGGGGCTGGCGATCCTGGTCAACGGCCTGCGCGTGCCTTCGATTGGCTGGAACGCCGAGGTATTGGCCAATCTGCAGGAGCAGCTTGCCATGTTGGGCACAGACCTGGGCAGCGTGGGCAATCTGTTGCCGCTGGCCGGCAATTTCAACACGGGCATTGTCTTGCGCTTCCCGCTGGCCGCCGGACGCGAGCCGCTGCCCTTGCTGGACCCCAAAGCTGCCGAACTGGCGCAGCGCACACAACAGGCGGCACAGGACTATGCCGCCGGTGTGGGCGACCTGCCCACCATCAAGTTCTCCGTTGACTATACTCCCGACGGCACATGGACAGTGCAGGGCAAGGATGCAGCCGCCTGGGAAGAGACGCTGCCCATTGGCTGGGATGGTTTTGACCTCGAGCCGGAAGTTGTACAGGGAGCGGCAGCGGCCGGTCTCAAGACGCTGGGGATTTCCACCAACCCGGAAGGCATCAACTTCAGCCTGAACGGCAAGGCCATGCCCACCATAACATGGGGCAGTGGCGAAATGACCAATCTCATCCAGCTTCTCAAGGACTCTGGCGTCATCGACCAACTGTCGGGAGGCAACCCCCAGGTTTCCGGCGTGCTTGACCTGGGCGAGCAGCTTCTGCCCACAATTCAGGCAGCAGACTTTGGCATGACGGTGAACTTCCCCGCGCCATAAGCGCACGCGCAGGCAGGAGGTGCAAGGCGGCGGTCTGCGGACCGCCGCCTTTTTTTTGTGCGCTACAGGTGCGCAGGCGCCAATTTTCACCTGCCATTTTTGGCCACCGCACAGTGGTACAATAAGGGACTATGAGCCACGTTCTACGCGGCATCAACCATTATACAAGTCGCCGCGCCCTGTGGGCAGGACTGTTGCTGGCCGCGCTCTGGCTTGGGCTGCGTCCTGGCGTGGCACGGGCGCAGACGCCGATTGTCACCGACACCACCTTTCTACCGCTGCAGCCTTTCCCATTATCAGACCAGCCCATCTATCTGCCCCTGATTTCGGGCGAACTCCTTGCAACGGCCACGCCTGCGGCGACGGCCCCGCCGCCGCCCGCAACGCAGACACTCTCCGGCCTCATCGGCACGCTGGAGCAGGCGGCGCAACCCCAGGATACCGAAACGCTGCGCATGCCCAGCGGCGCACGCTACATCCTTGTGCCTGCTACGGCTGCGCTTGCGCGCACCACAGCGCTGCTGGCCGCTGGCGCGCCGCTGAGCGTCAAGGTGTGGGGCACCCTCTACATGGATAGCGGCGCTGGGTCCGGCGCGACCAACGCCTACATCATCGTGACCGACATTGCCGCTGCCGAGAGCGCGCCTGTGCCCACCCGGCCGCCCACGCCCACATTGACGTCCGAGCCACTGGTTGCCACGGCGCGCTTTGATGTCGTCAATCTCTATACAGGGCCGGGCACTGTGTATGCACGCGGCGGGCAGATTACAATGGGCATGCGCTGCCCGATCAGCGGGCGCAACGCGAACGCAGCATGGATTCGCATTGATTGCCCCGTTGCGTCCGGCGGCAGCACAAGCGGCTGGATTGAGCCGCGCTTCGTCAATATCATTGGCCGTGTGAACGACGCGCCCATTGTGCAGGCAACGCAGCCCACGCCAACGCCCACGCCAACGTCGCCGGCAACACCCAGCCCCGCGCCCACCGCAACAGCCTATGCCTTCCGCGGCTGGCGCACGCTCTACTTCACCAACGCCCAGTTGCGCGGCGCGCCCGCCTTTGTGGACGATCTGATGGGGATCAATGCCAACTGGGGCGCGGGCAGCCCGCGCGCGGCCATGCCCGCCGACTACTTCTCGATTGTCTACGAGCGCACGGTGCGCTTTGCGCCGGACTTCTACTTCTTCACCGCCGATGCTGATGACGGCATTCGTTTTCTGCTCGACGGCGTAATCATGCTCGATCAGTGGAACGATACGGGTGCGCAGACCTTCCGCCTGGGCATGCCGCTGAGCGGCCCGCACGACCTGCGCGTGGAGTACAACGAAGTCTCAGGCAATGCGCGCGTGCGTTTTACGTGGGGGGAAGCGGCGCAGCCAGCGCGCTGGCAAGCAGACTATGTGGGCCTACCCAATATGCCTACGGGTGTCATGGCGCGCCAGGAACCCGACGGCAGAGCCTATCAGCTTGACTACAACTGGGGCACTGGCTCACCAACAGGCGCCCCCGCCGACAACTGGACGGGGCGCTGGGTGGGGCGCTTCCGCTTTGAAGATGGCAACTATGTCTTCCAGGCGCAGGGCCAGGACGGTATCCGCGTGACGCTGGACGGGACGGTGGTGATCAACAAGTGGAATGACGGCTACGGCGACATGCGCAACCGCTTCATCGGCGTGGGCGCAGGCGATCACACCGTGCAGGTTGATTACTACGACAGGCAAGGCCCCGCCGCGGTGCGTGTTTGGTGGTATCGCGATACGACCCCCATTGCGCAGTAAGTGCGGGAATCCGTCCAAATGCTGTAGTACGGCGGGCGCGTGCTACAATGGCGACCTATGGAATGCCCATGCACGCGCCGATTCAGGGCGCGATTCCCTCTACAATCCTGCCGTCGTCAGACACTGCCCACCTGCGAACGCCCTTGAACCACAAAACGCTGCTCTGGGTTGGGGCCGCCGCCGCTGCCGCCCACCTGCTCATCCTCCTACCACTGCATATGGTTGTCCAGGCCGCAGCCGTGCTGCTGCTGGGTGGCCTGCTGCCCGGCCTGCTCCTTGTAGAAGCCGTGACGGGACGCACAGACGCCCCGCCCACGTTGTGGGAGCGCGCGCTCTTTGCTGTGGCTGCGGGCTATGGCGTCATGGTCATTGTCATGCTGGGGCTCAGCTATCTGCCCGGCACACTGAACCCGTGGCAAACGCTGCTTGCTTTCGACGTCGTTCTGCTGCTGCTCCTGGCCATTGTGTGGCGGCGCACAGGCATGCCCGCGCCCGGCGCTGCGCACGAGTGGGCCGGCATGAACACGCGCTGGCTGGTGGCCGGCGCGCTCGTCCTGCTGATTCTGGGCGGCACGCTGCGCTTTACCAACCTGGGCTACACCGACTTCCAGGGCGACGAAGCGCGCGCCGCGCTGCGCGCCGCGGCGGTCATCCAGGGCTACGACGACGTGCTCATGCTCCACAAGAAGGGGCCCACAGAGATTCTGCTGCCCACGGCCATTTACAGCGCCACGGGCGTCTTGAATGAAGCCACGGCGCGCCTTCCCTTTACCATTGCCGGCGTGGTGGCGCTCTTCGCCGTGTGGCTGCTGGGCTGGCGTATCTTTTCGCCGCTGGCGGGGTGGCTGGCCGCGCTCTTTGTCGCGCTGGATGGCTATTTCATCGGCTTTGCGCGCATTGTGCAGTACCAGAGCATTGTGCTGCTCATGTCCATTTGCGCGCTCCTGGTGATTGTGCGGCTGGTGCAAAAGCCGCAGGCGCTGGCCCCGTGGCTGAGCATGGCCGCGCTCTTCATTGCCACAGGCGTACTCTCGCACTATGAAGGTGTGCTTGTGGCCATTCCGGCCGCCTACCTGCTGGGGGTGCTCTGCTGGCGCGAGCGGGCGCGCGGGCGCGCCCTGCTGGGTGCCGTGGCGATTGCAGCAGGCGTGGGCGCGCTGCTGCTTGGCGTCTTTTACATCCCCTATGTGCTCAATCCGCACTTTGGCGCGACCTACACCTATCTCACCGACAGGCGCATTGGCAACTCCTTCCCCTACAACAACCTGCACGATGTCTTCATTCGCACCACGCTCTACAGCACCACCTACGTTGTGCTGCTGCTGATTGGACTTACAGTCGCGGGCATGGTGGGCGTCTTCATGCGCGGCTGGCAGCGTGCGCTCGCGCTTGCGCTCTCGTTTGCCACCGTGGCGCTGGCCGCCGTCACCCTATGGAACCCCACATGGGCCACGCTGGGCGCAGCCGCCGATGGCTCCGGCGGCGCGGACTGGGTCGTCATCCCCATGACGATCATGCTGGGGCTGGTAATTCTTTCGCCGCGTCAGCGCGCCGAACGGCGCGCCATTTGGCTTTGGTTTGGCATGACCATGGTGCTCGCCATCTTCCTGACCGAGAAGCCCCGCACCCACGTCTATACCTTCTTCATGCCGTGGATGCTGCTTGCGGGCGATGTGGCGGCAAGCGGCTGGCAGTGGCTGCACACACGCATAAGCGCCCGGAATACGCGTGTGTGGAACCTGATTGGCGCAGGGGTCGCGGGCGCGTTGATTCTCTTCTTTGGCTTCTACGCCTTCCGCATGTTCTCCAGCCGCGACGAGGTGCTTTTCAACTATGACACAGCGCGCCCCGCCGGCTACTGGACTGTCTACGACGAGCCGGACGACAAGGCGATCTTTGGTTTTCCACTGGACAACGGCTGGAAGGTCGTGGGCGAACTCTACCGCACAGGGCAAATCGCCGGCCCCTTTGACAGCAGCGAGAAAGAGGCGTGGGTGCCCGCATGGTATGGGCGCGGCGAAGAACGCTGCCGACGCGATGCCGACTGGTACTTCGAGATTCGCAATCTGGAACCGTGGAGCAACCGCGACCAGCGCGAGATGGAGGGCTTGCTGGCCGAAGGATTCGAGAAGTGGGGACGCGTGCAGGTGGGTGGCGTCGACAAGATGATTATCTACCAGCGCACGGGCGTCAAAAGCGAGGACCCCGCCATCAATCCGGTTGACACACCGCTGCAGGGGCTGCCCATCCTCCACCTCGAGGATTTCGCCCCGGCGTTCGATGCCGCGTCCAGCCCGCTGCTCCCACTCACCTACCCGGCCGTGGACCCCAAAACAATGACACCGATTGGGGCCAACTTCGACAACCTGATCACGCTGGAGGGCTATGCACTCGAAGCGCCAACGCCTCTGCGTGCCGGTGATCGCTTCCGCCTGACGCTCTACTGGCGCGCGCAGCAGCCCCTCGAGGAGAGCTTCAAGGTCTTCAATCAAGTCTATTTTGGCGACAGCCCCATGATTGCCCAGCGGGACGGCTTCCCCGTCTGCGAGGACCGCCATACCGACCAGTGGGACCCGGGCGAACTGATTACAGATAGCTACATGGTGCCTGTGGCCGCCAATGCGCCCGATGGCCTGTATCCCCTCTACACCGGCCTCTACAACGAGGCGACGGGTGATCGCCTCTCCGTGCTTGATGGCACGGGCGCGCCTGTGGATTCGCAGGTGCATGTCACCGACATCCGCATTGGCGACGCGCCCGAGTCGATACCATGAAATATTTTGACGCAAAGGCGCAAAGGCGCAAAGGCACGCAAAGAACAGCAATTCCTGCTGTTGCTGTGCTTTGCGTGCCTTTGCGCCTTTGCGCCTTTGCGTCAAAATATTTCGTTGCGCAGGTGGGTGTGTAAGCGCCTATGCGATCTCTATCCCCTCGTTTGCGTACTGCCATTATTCTGCTGCTGCTCTTCTTTGCGGCGTGGCTGCCGCGCGTGCTTGCGCTCGACACCTTCGTCAGTACGGATGAACGCAAATGGCTGGCGCGCTCGGGCAACTTTCTGCAGGCCATCACCCACGGCGATCTGGCCCACACCTTCCAGCGCGAGCACCCGGGCGTCACCGTCATGGCCGCGGGTGCGCTGGGCTTTCTCCAGAAGCTGCCCGATTATCCCGCCCTGGCTCCCGGCCAGTTCACGTGGGAAGTTGAGCACATTGAGGGCTGGCTAGAGGCCAACAGCACCATCTCGCCGCTGGCGATGATGACCGCAGGGCGCTGGTGGATTGTGCTGGGCGTGGCGCTCACCATTGCGCTGGGCTTTTTGCCACTGCGCCGCCTCTTTGGCACAGGCCCGGCCATCCTTGCCACGCTCTTCGTCGCGTGGGACCCGTTTGCCATTGGCTTCTCACGCCAGCTTCACCCCGACGGCTTTGTTGCAGGCTTTACCTATCTCGCGCTGCTCCTTTTTCTCTCCTGGCTCTATACAGGACGGCGGCGGCGCGACCTCATCGCCTCGGGCCTTGTCATGGGGCTGGCATGGCTCACCAAAACGCCCGCCATCTTTCTCGTGCCCACGGGCGCGCTGCTGATTGCGCTGGAGCTGCTGCGCACGCGCCAATCACCCGACGGCAAAGAGCGCCGGCGCGTGATTGGGGGCTATGTGCTTTGGGGCGCCATTGCCACGCTCACTTTCGTTGTTCTGTGGCCCTCCATGTGGGTGCACCCCTTTGAAACACTGGCGCGTATGGCCGTGGAGATGAGCGACTACGTGGAGCGCCACACCAATATCAACTTCTTCATGGGGCAGCCCGTGGCAGACCCCGGCCCCTTCTTCTACCCCATTGCGTGGCTCTTTCGCACCACACCCGGCGTTATGGTGGGGCTGGCAGCGGCAGGCGTGCTGGGGTGGCGCAGGCGACAACTCTTTGCTGCGCCCCTTGTCCGGCGTGCGGCCACGGCGCTGCTGATCTTCGCGCTTGTGTTCGTACTGGGCATGTCGGTGGGCGCAAAGAAGTTCGACCGCTACATTCTGCCCGCCTTCCTTGCGCTGGATGTGGTGGCGGCGCTGGGCTGGTGGGCGATTGGGCAGGCCGTTGCCCAGTGGCGCGGCGCCACCGGTGCGCGCGCCCGCCAATGGAGCGCAGGCGTGGCCATTGCGGGGCTGCTTGCGCTCCACGCCATCTTTGCCGCCATTCACTATCCCTATTACCTCACCTACTTCAACCCCCTTACAGGGGGCAGCGCCACCGCACCGCGCGCGCTCATCATTGGCTGGGGCGAGGGGCTCAACGAAGCCGCTGCGTGGCTCAACCAGCAGAACAACGCCCAGGACCTGCGCGTGGCCGCATGGTACAACGACGGCCCTTTCTCCTATTACTTCAAGGGGCAGGATACGAATCTGGGCAGCGGCTCTGCGCTGGCGTGGCTCGACACCGACTACGCCGTCACCTATGTCAACCAGTGGCAGCGACAGATTCCCTCACCCGAGGCCGTGGCCTGGTTTGCGGCGCAAACACCCGTGCACACTGTGAATTTCCGCGGGCTGGAGCTGGCGCGCGTCTACGATCTGCGCACAGCGCCGCTGGCCGCCTTCCTCGACATTCCCAAGGAGAATGCGGCCACCTTTGGCGAACAGTTGCGCCTGCTGGCCTATACCATTGAGCCGGCGCAGGTTGCCCCCGGCGAAACGGTGCAGGTGACGCTTTATGAGCAGGCACGCGCGGCCATGTCCACAAACTACAACGTGCTGCTGCGCCTTGTGAGCGCCACCGGCGAGGAAGTCTGGCGCGAAGATGGCTGGCCCTGGGGCGCGCCCACCACCGCATGGCCGCTGCGCGAGGTGCGCCCCGATGGCCATGCTGTAACGCCGCCTGCCGATACGCCCCCGGGCCTCTACAAGCTGCTCATGACCATCTACGATCCTGCCACGCTGGAGACATTGGACGCACAGTCGCCTGCGGGCACGCCGCTGGGCGATACCGTGGCCGTGGCTGCGCTCCAGGTGGGCGATGCGCCCGCCGCCACAGGGGATCGGTGGGCATTCGGCGGCCTGCTGGCGCTGGACGGCGTTTTGCTGGAAAGTACGTCGCGGCCGGGTGCTGATCTCGCCTTGCACTGGAACTGGGAGAGCCTCGCGCGCACGGCCACGCCCTACACGCTCTTTACACACGTGATCGGGCCGGATGGCGTGCAGGTGGCAGGCATTGATGGCCCGCCGCTGGGGGGCTTTGCCGCCACCAATCTGCTTCTCCCCGGTCAGCGCTTTGCAGATGCACTCACCGTGCCCCTGCCCGCCGATGCGCCGCCCGGCGTCTACAGCGTGCAGATGGGGATCTATGACCCTGTCACGGGCGCACGCTTGCCGCTGACAGGCGCGCCACAAGCAAACGCACAGGGCGCTGTGCAGGGCGATACAGCGACCGTCCTCGAGTTCACCCTGCCATGAGCGCCGCCCCCTTGGCGCAGCAACGCGGGCGCGGCGCGCGCGCCGTGCCAATCGCCGGCCTCGCCATTCTGCTTGCAGCGGCGGCGTGGCTGCGCTGGGATGCGTTGCGCGCGCTCAGCCTCTATGTCGACGAATTCACCACACTGTGGGCTGCGCGCCAGGTGCAGGCGCACGGCCTGCCGCTCATGCCCAGCGGCGTGCTCTACACGCGCGGCCTGCTTGCGTCCTATATCCAGGCGGGCGTCGGCGCGCTCTTTGGCAACAGTTACACTGTGGGGCGGCTGCCCAGCTTTGTTTTTGGACTGCTGACGATTTTGCTCATTTGGCAGGTGGGGCGGCGCGGCTGGCGCAGTGGCGTGGGCTGGCTGGCCGCGTTGGGGCTCGCGCTGCTCCCCGAGGCAATCCTGTGGAGCGCGCGGGCACGCTTCTACACGCAGGTGCAGTTCTT
>DIAV01000327.1:21962-37077 GCA_002415895.1 Anaerolineales bacterium UBA5069
CTCTACTCGCAGGAGCAGGCGCTGCTGCTCTACCCCTCCATTGTGCTGGCCATGCTGCTGTGGCTGGGGTGGCGGCGGCTGTTGACGCCTCCGTTACTGGTGGCGCACGCGCTCTGCGTGGCGGCCCTGGGCGCACGTTATGCCATTGAGATTTGGGGGCAGCCGGGTTATTTCGAGACGATCCAGGCCACGCGCCCCTATGTGGGCATGGTGCTCGACGTGGCGGGCGCGTGGCAAACCTACGCGCCGCAGCTCATTGCCGCCGATCGCCTGCCGTGGACACTCGGCGGGCTGCTGGCGCTGGGCGCGGCGCTGGGCGTTGCAATACGTGTACGCCGCCTGCACGCCCTTGATCAATTCCACCAGAGCACGCTTTTCTACGGGCTGCAAATGGCCTTTGTGCTGGGCGTGCTCTTCCTCTTTGTGGGCACAAGCTGGCGCGACCCGCGCTATCTGTTCATGGTGCAGCCGCTGTGGCTGCTGTTGGGCGCCGCGGGTGTTGTCTGGCTGCTGGAGCAACTGCCGCGGCGCGCACAAGCGCCGCTCTTTGGCGCAGCGGCGCTGGGCATTGTGCTGCTCATGATCCAGCCCGCGCGCGCCGTCTCTACACAACAGGTGGAGGGCTACGATCGCGTGCTTGCCACAGTGCGCGATCTGCGCGCCCCGGGCGATGGTGTGCTCTCGCCCCAGCCCCCCGCCTGCGCGCTTGTGCTGGGGAGTTGCGACGGCTTCGCGATTGAGAAGGGGTATGAGGAATATGTGATCCGGCGCGCAGGCGGGCCGCTGGTGGATCGCTGGACGGGTTCGCCTCTCATTAGCAGCGCAGCCACACTGGAGGAAGTTGTGCGCAGTCACCCGCGTACGTGGTTTGTGGCCGACGCGTTCCGTCTGGCCACGCGCTACAGCGCCGCAACGCTGCATACGCTCATCACCCAGTTTGATGTTGTGGAGCAGGCAAATGGCGTAGTCGCCCTGCGCGCCGACGGCCTGCAGCCGGAGCCGCCCGCCTGGGTAATGCAGGAGCTATCGCCCACGCTGCGCTTTGGGCCGCTGGAACTGGTGGGCTGGAGCCACAACGAAGATTTTGGCCCGGAGAAGCCCCTCACCGTGGAGTTGGCGTGGGTGGGCGCAGAGCCTGTGGGCGCGCAGATCAACACCTCTGTACGCATTGTGAATGCAGCAGGCGCAATTGTTGCACAGGACGATGGCCCACCTGCCGGTGGCATCATCCCGACCACACTCTTTTTTGAGACGCCGCTGCCCGACACCAAGGTGCTAACGCTGCCCGTGGACTTGCCCAACGAACGCTATCGCATTGACGTAGCCGCCTACACCGCCGCCGACGGCGCGCCGGTGGGCGCATCCGGCAACCCGCAGCCGCTCGATTGGTTCGCCTATTTCTCGACGCATGGGCCACTCACGCCCGGCGATTTGGGGGGCTGGGACAATGGCATGCGCCTGCTGGCTGTGGACGACGTGCCGGCCACGCTAACGCCCGGCGCAACGCTTGCCGTGCAACTAATGTGGGCCGCACAAACGCCCACGGCAGCACCCCTCACCGCCTTCGTACACCTGACGGGTCCCGACGGCCTGCCCATAGCGCAGGACGACCACCAGCCCGAGGGGGGTTTCTATCCCACCACAGGCTGGCACCCGAGCGAGCCGGTCACCGATACATTCACGCTGACACTCCCCGCGGCACTAGCCCCCGGCGCCTATGCACTCGTTACCGGCTGGTACGACGACACGGGTGCGCGCGTGCCCGTCGCAGGCGGGGGTGACGTACTCAAGATTGGAGAATGGGATAAGTAGGCGGGTGGGTGGAGGCGTCAAGACGCAGAACCCGTAGCGGGGGGCTTCCAGCCCTCCGTTTTCAGATCACCGTCATGCGCAATAGACCCTGCACACCTGTGCACCGCACAATCCGGAGGGCTGGAAGCCCCCCGCTACACAATGCACAAGAGCGCCCTGCGCAGTTACCGCAACAACGGTGTCACGCCGGAGACTTGACCTACAGCGGCGCTTTGCTCCACCCCTCAATCCCCTCGTACAGACCCCACGGCCCGGGGGCCACGTTCTTCCAACCCGCTGCAATACCCATATGGTTGCGTATGCCGTTGAGCGGCAGCAGCGCTGCCTCGCCCTGTACCTGGCGCTGAATCTGGCGGTAGAGGTCGCCGCGCGCCTGCAGGTCGCAAGCGGGGGCGGTACGCGCCGCATCGAAGAGCGTGTCCACAATGGGGTTCTGGTAACTGGTCACGTTGACGCCGGCGCCGGGCACATCCTTGCGCGAATCGAAGTAGGGGCCGCCGGCGGGGTCCGGCCCCACCTGCTCCCAGCCCAGCAGCGCCAGATCGTAGCGCTGTTGCATGATGATGGCTGAGGCCTCGGCAAAGGAAAGCTGCTGCACGGTGACATCGAAGCCCAGTGCGTTGAGCGCCTCGCGCATGCCTTCAGCAAGGCGAATGCGCAGCGGATTATCGCGGTTGGTGGCGAGCGTGAGCGCGAGAGGCGCGCCGTCGCGCGTGCGAATGCGGCTGCCCTCGGCGGCGCGCCAGCCCGCCGCGTCAAGCAATGCACGGGCGGCGGCGGGGTCGAAGGCGGGGATGGCAAGGTCGGTGGCCACGGCCCAGGGAATTGTAGGCAGCACCCATGAGGTGAGCGGCGCGGCATCTGCGCCGTAGGTGGCGCGCAGGAGTTGCGCGACGTCAATGCCCTGGGCAATGGCCTGGCGCACGCGCAGGTCGCCCAGGATCGGGTGAGGGGGTTGCGGCTGCAATGCACCCGCCTCGCTGCGCCCTGGCTGCGGCGCGGCGGGGTCTGCCAAGTTGATGGCGAGCATGGAATAGCCGTCGCGCAGGACGTTCATCATCTGCACGCCACCTGAGAGCGCGCCCGCCTCGGCGGGCAAGCCATCGGCAAAATCGATTTCGCCGGCCAGCAGTGCGCGCAGGCGAGCCGTGGCTTCGGTCAGCACGCGCAGCGTAAGGGTATCCACTACGGGCACGCCCTTGAAGTAGCCCGGATTGCGCGCCAGCGTGATCTGCGCGCCCGAAGTGCGCGACTGGAAGAGAAAGGGCCCCGCGCCCACCGTGGGCGCGTCATTCCACGGGTTGGTGGCAATGTCGCTGAGATCGGGCGCAAAGAGATGGCTGGGCAGAATGGGGAGCGTGAGCGTTTGCAGGAAGGTGCAATCCGCCTGGTGGAGCGTGAAAACAAGCTGTTCCTCGCCAATCGGCGTGATGGCGCTCAGGTTATCTACCAGCGCGCGCAGCGGGCTTTGCACGTTGGGTGCTGCTAGTGCGGCGAAGGTAAAGCCCGCGTCGCGCGCCGTCACAGGCGCGCCGTCGCTCCACATGACGCCGCTGCGCAGGGTCACCGTGAGCGTTGCGCCGTCGGCCGACCACGCCCAGCCCGTGGCAAGGCCCGTAGATGCAGGCGCGCCGGTTTGCGCGTCACGCTCGATCAGGCGTGGCAAAATCAGCCCCTGCACCGCCTGCGACGCCGCATCACCTGCAAGCACGGGATTGAGCGACACGATGTCGGATGCCAGCGCCTGCGTAAAGCGTTGTGTCGTGGCAGGTGCAGCGGTTGCAGCCGCCAGCGCCGCATCTGTTTCGGCGGTGGCCTGCGCTGGTACAGTCGTTGCAGCTGGCTCGGCTGTACGGCGGAAGGGGTTTGCGCTGCAGGCCAGCGTGGGCAGCATCAGCAGACAGATGCTGCGCAGCAAGGCCGTGCGCAGGCGGGGCGTCATGAGCAATCTCTCGAATTGTGCAAGCAAAGTGCGCGTATACGCAGAAACGGCGGGAACAACGGACACAACACGAAATGTGACTTCCTGTTGTGTCCGTTGTTCCCGCCGTTTCTGTGTACTGGCTTCACGGCCTACTTCTTGTTCTTCAGCATGGGGTCCAGTGCATCGCGCAGGCCGTCGCCAATCAGGTAGAAGGCCAGCACGGTCAGTGTCGTCAGGATGCCGGGCAGAATGAGCAAATGCAGCGCCGACATGGAATAGGTGATGGGGTCGCGATAGAAGATGTAGTCATTCGCGCCATAGAGCATGTTGCCCCAGGAAGGCGTAGGGGGCGGCACGCCCACACCCAGGAAGGAGAGAATTGACTCGGTGAGAATCAGCGCGCCCACGTCAATGAAGGTGATGACGATAATCACAGGCATGCTGTTGGGGATGACGTGCGAGCGCATGATGCGGCTGTCGGTCGCGCCAATCGCGCGCGCCGAGAGCGTGTAGTCCAGCGAGCGCACCTTGAGCACGTTGCCGCGCATGAAACGCGCCGTGCCAAACCAGCCCAGCAATCCCAGGTAGAGCGTTAATATCAGCGGGCTCGGCCTGAAGATGGAGTTGATGATAATCAGCAAATAGATGTCGGGAATGGAGGTCATCGTGTTGATGAACCACATGAAGACATCATCCACCACACCGCCGAAGTAGCCGGAGAGGGTGCCGAAAAGCACGCCCACTACCATGGCGATGGCTGCGGCCACAAGAGCAATGGTGAGGCTGATGCGCCCGCCGTAGAGCAGGCGCGAGAGTACGTCGCGCCCCAGTTGGTCTGTGCCCAGCCAGTGCGGTGTGCCCCCGGCTTGGTAGAGCATTGTGGGGGCGGTCGTGGTGTCAATGCCCAGCCGCCACTCCAGATAGGGGATGATGTACGGCGTCTGAAATTTGTTGACGGGCTCTGTGTCGTAAGGATCAACACCCAGCGCGCTGCTGATGGTGCCTGCAAAGATCGCCAGCAGACCGATCAGCAGAATAAAGCTCATGGCGATGAGGGTCAGTTTGTCGCGGCTGAGCGACGTGCGCGCCATGCTCCAGTAGGTCTGCGGCTTGCGCTTGAGGATTTCCGAAACGCCATTGTCGCGGACAATGCTGGTTGCTGTGGTTTCCTGTACGGCCATGATCGATTCCCCCGCCTATGAAAGCCGCACGCGCGGGTCGACCAGCGCATAGAAGATATCTGTGAGCAGGTAGCCAAGAATGGTGAGCGCAGCAAAAAAGATGCCGGAGCCAAGCACCATGGGGTAGTCCTGCTGGTAGACGGCGTTAATTGTCAGGCGGCCCAGACCAGGCCACGCAAAGATCGTCTCCGTGACCACCGCACCAGCGAGCACACCCACAATCGCCGGCCCCAGCACAGTCATCAGAGGAATCAAGGCGTTGCGCAGCGCATGCAGAAACCAAACGCTGTTGGGAGCCAGCCCCTTGGCCTTGGCCGTGCGAATATAGTCGGTGTGGATGACCTCGAGCGTCTCCGTGCGCATAATGCGGCTGAAGTAGGCAATGGGGCCAAAGGAGAGCACAAGCACAGGCAGAATCATATGCTGGACGCGATCCCAAAGATCAAAACTCATGTTGAGGGATACGGTCTGCCTGCCTCCCGAGGGGAGCCAGCCCAGCCAGACAGCAAAGATGAGGATGAGCATGAGCGCCATCCAGTAGACGGGCACCGAGCGGAATACCACAGAAAAGAAGCGAATCAGATTGTCCACCCACGAGCCGCGGTAGACCGCGCTGATCACCCCCAGCGGCACGCCAATCAGCAGCGAAACGATGAGGCTGGTAATGCCCAATTGCAACGTCGCGGGCATGCGCTCGACCATGCGCTGCCACACGGGCTGCTTGGTGTCAATGCTGGTGCCCATGTCACCGCGAATAATGCCGCCGCCGCTGTCGCACACTGTTACGTTCAGGTTGCCAACATAACCGCAGTTATTGCTGGGTGTCGTCATGCCGGCCACTTGATCGCCGCCACGAATGGAGAGACCGGTAAACCAGGCGATGTATTGGAGGGGAAGCGGTTGGTCCAGCCCCAACTGGCGGCGCAGGATGTCCTTGGTCTCCTCGGTCATGCGCGGGTCGCCAAAGGTGCGCAACGAAACAGGATCACCAGGGGCGGCGCTGACCAGAAGGAAGGTGATGACGCTGACGCCCAGCAGTGTGGGAATGGCTTGCAACAAGCGACGGATGATGTAGCGGAGCATAAGCTGTACACTGTGGCAGCCCCGGGAAAAGTTCCCGGGAACAAGAAGCGTGAAGCGCGGGAGCGATACCCCTGCCGCTTCACGCTTCTCTCGAGCGTTCTCTGGAGTATAGCACGTACGCACGGCGCACGCATGGGACATTTGTCCTGTACTCAGGCCCGCAATGTCCATGACTTGGGGCCGGCCGGGACGTTGCGTGTTGCGGCGGTGCGCCGCAGCGAGGCTTCCGATTCTGGAAGCCTCGCTGCGCTCCTTCTATTTGCTGATTACTGCGCCAGGTCCTTCATGAACCATTCGTGCGTGTTCCAGTAGACAGGCTCGCTGGCTGCCCACGGCTTGGGATCAAGGCCTTCCCACTTGTTGTTGTAGGCAACGTTCGACTGGCTGCCCGTAATGAAGATGTAGGGTACGTCTTCCTTGATCTGCGCCTGGACCTGCTTGTAGAAGGGTGCACGATCTTCCAGCGCGCAGCCGGCCACAGAGCGGCCCTCATCCATCGCCTGCTCAACGTCGGCGTTGAAGTAGGAAACGTTGTTAAAGCCGCTGCCCACCACGTCATCACCCGAGTGGAAGAAGGGGTAGTCGGTTGCCGGATCCGGCCCCAGCCCTGTCCAGCCGATGATATACATGTCGAAGGTCTGTGCGTCCATCTGGTCGAGCATGGTGCCAAATTCCACAGCCTGGAAGTCGACCTGAATGCCAATATTGCTGAGTGCGTCCTGGACGTAGGTGCCCAGGTCCACGCGCGTGGTGTTGCCGGCGTTTGTAATGAGGCTGAGGCTCAAGTCCACGCCATCCTTCTCGCGCACGCCGTCGCCATTGGAATCCACCCAGCCTGCTGCATCGAGGAGGGCATTGGCGGCATCTACGTCAAAATTGTAGGGTGCCAGCGTATCGTCGTAGGCCCACGAAACCGCGGGCATGACGTTGGAGGACTGGCGGAAGCCCTGCCCCAGGAAGATGTCGTTGATGATCGAGTCGTAATCAAGCGCGGTGGCAATCGCCTGGCGCACGGCCTTGTCACCCAGAATGGGGTGCGGGTCCTGCGCAATCACCTCACCGTTCTCGTCGCGCCCGTTCTGCGGATTCGCGGGGTTGCCGAGGTTGAGGCCGATATAGGTGTAGCCGTCATCTTCCCACGTGTAGCGCGTGAGATCAGGATTCTGATCCACGGTGGCAATCTGGTTGGGCTGTACGCGCAGGATGTCGCTTTCCTTGCTCTGGAGCATAGCCAGGCGGGTGCCGGCATCGGGCACCACACGGTAGATCATGCCATCCATGTTGGGCGCGCCCAGGTAGTAGTTCTCGTTGCGCACAACAATCAGGTTGTCATCGCGCTGCCAGCTCTGGAAGTTGAAGGGGCCGGAGCCGACGGTGGGGGCGAAGTTCTCGGGGCTTTCCTGAATGTCGCTGAAGTCGGCAGCAAAGATATGCGCCGGCATGAGCGGATTGCCCAGGTCATAGAGTGCGTCACAGCGCAGGTTGTTGTACGTCACCACAACGGTCTTGGCGTCGGGTGCTGCAATCGACTCAATGCTGTCCCACACATACTTGCGGGGGGATTCGACCAGGTCGCTGTTAATGGCGCTGTAGGTGTAAACGAAGTCCGCCGCGGTGACAGGCGTGCCATCGTTCCAGTTGAAGCCATCCTTCAGCGCAAAGGTATAGACGAGGCCATCATCGGAGACTTCCCAGGTGTCACAGAGCGCGCCGTCACATGTGAGGGCGCCGGTCTCGAGGTCACCGCCAACAAGACCCACGTCATAGAGCAGATACATGACATCGCTCGACGCTGTGTTGTCAGAGAGAATTGGGTTCAAATTGCCTGCGTCGGAGGAGGTAGCGCGCGTCCAGACGCCGCCCCGCTGGGCTGTGCCTGTGGCGGCTGCGCTGCCGGAATCGGCCGGGGCGGCGTCTGCGGCGGCCGGGGCGGCAGCCGAAGGCGCAACCGGCAGCGGCTGCGCACATGCGGTAAAGAGCATAGAGAAGATCACAACCAGCGCAAAAATCTGGAATGTCTTGCGAGACATAAAAAATTACCTTTCTGCTGTGTATGGAGTCTACGATATGCAAAACAAACAAAGCCAGAGCCTGGAACTCCTCAAGCGCTCTGGCTCCTGCAAAGGTTCCAATTCCATGGAGAGTCACCAAGCCGAGGCCGGAAAGTCATGCAGCCATGCCGCCACCCAGCTATGCAGGCATGCAGAACGCACAGGATCAGGCTGGAACGGCCGCAATATTGGCAGCGGCCTTGTGGCTCTGCAGGTCCGGCGTCGCACCGCCCACGCGCTCCACAAGGTGGCAGGCTGCCCAGTGGCCGCCGCGCTTCTCCTCGAAGACCGGCTCGTCCACCTTGCAGCGGTCAATTGCCAGCGGGCAGCGCGGGTGGAAGCGGCAGCCTGAGGGCGGGTTGACCGGTGAGGGAATTTCGCCTGTGAGCACAATGCGGTCGCGCTTGCGGCGCGGGTCGGCCACGGGAATTGCGGAGAGCAGCGCCTGCGTGTAGGGGTGCAACGGGGTGCGGAAGAGCTTTTCGCGCGAGCTCATCTCCACCATCTTGCCCAGGTACATGACACCCACGCGGTCGCTAATGTGTTCGACCACGCTCAGGTCATGCGCAACAAAGAGATAGGTGATGCCGAACTCTTTCTGCAGGCTCTTGAGCAGGTTGAGGATTTGCGACTGGATGGAGACGTCCAGCGCCGAGACAGGTTCGTCGCAGATGATGAACTTGGGTTGCAGCGCAAGCGCGCGGGCAATGCCAATGCGCTGGCGCTGGCCGCCCGAAAATTCGTGCGGGTAGCGATGTGCGTGGTAGGGATTGAGACCCACCTTGTCCAGCATCTCCTGCACAATCTTGTTGCGCGCGTCGGCTTCCTTCATGCCCTGAATCAGCAGCCCCTCGGCAATGATGTCGCCCACGGGCATACGCGGGTCCAGCGAGGCATAAGGGTCCTGGAAGACAATTTGCATTTGCCGCCGCAGCGCCGTCAGGTCCTTCCCTTTTTTGGCAAAGACATCTTCGCCGTCAAAGAAGACATTGCCCGCGGTGGCCTTCTGCAGGCGCAGAATGGTGCGCGAAATCGTTGTCTTGCCGCAGCCCGATTCGCCCACAAGGCCAAAGGTTTCGCCTTCGCGCACTGCGAAGGAAACGCCGTCCACCGCCTTGACATTGGCGACAACACGCTGAAAGACACCGGCGCGAATGGGGAAATAGGTTTTCAGATCGTTGACGGCCAACAGATCCTTGCTGGCCACATTCATTTGTACGGACATGCGAAGCCTGTTCTGCAGTTGCGTGCGCAAGCGCGCACACAGGAAAGGCCGGAGAAGCCAACCCGGTGAGGGGAGCGCCCCTTCGGCAGGCGATACCTGCGCTTAAGCGACTTCTTCCGGCGCGACCGGCGCGACAATCACTTCAGCAAAGACCTCATCACCCTCAAAGCGCCAGTCCACACGCCCAACGCCTTCCCACATATGCGCCGTGGCTGGGTCGCGCATGAAGCAACGCACGCTGTGCTTCGGCTTCACTTCGATCAGGGTTGGGTCATTCTGTGTGCAGTATTCTTTGACATAGGGGCAGCGAGGCGAGAACTTGCAGCCCAGCGGCAGCCGAATCAGGTTAGGTACAGAGCCGGGAATCACGGCCAGGTGGTCGCGCACCTCACCCAGCACGGGGATGGCAGCGAGCAGGCCCTCGGTATAGGGGTGCAGCGGATCGTCAAAGAGCGTGTAAACGTCCGTGTATTCGACAATCTGCCCGGCATACATCACCGCCACCTTGTCGCACATCTCGGCAATCACGCCCATATCGTGCGTAATCAGTAAAATGGAGGTGCCGGTTTCCTTGCGCAGGTTGCGCATGAGGTCAAGAATCTGCGCCTGAATGGTCACGTCGAGCGCGGTTGTCGGCTCGTCGGCAATCAGCAGCGCAGGGCGGCAGGCCAGCGCCATGGCAATCATCACACGCTGCGCCTGGCCACCCGAAATCTCATGCGGGAATGCCTGGGCGCGCCGCTCGGCGTCGGCAATGCCCACAAGCTTGAGCAGCGCAACCGCTTGCTTGTGCGCTTCGGTCTGCGACAGCTTCTGATGGGTTTGCAGCGTCTCGGCGATCTGATCGCCAATGCGGAAGACGGGGTTGAGGCAGGAGGTGGGCTGCTGGAAGATCATGGAGAGGCGGTTGCCGCGCAACTGCACCATGGACTCCTCGGGCACCTGCGTCAGGTCAACACCGTCGAAGGAAATGGATCCGTCAACGATCTTGCCCGAAGAGGCCAGCAGGCGCATGATGCTGAGTGACGTTACGCTCTTTCCCGAGCCGGACTCACCCACCAGCCCCATGACTTCGCCGGGGAGGATGGAGAAGTCAACCCCGTTGATGGCCTGCACAATGCCATCCTCGGTGTAGAAGTAGGTCTTGAGCCCCTTGACGTCGAGCAAGGGGGCCGCGCCATTGCCGGAAGCGGCAGGCGCGGGGACAACGGGGTCTACAACGCCCACGGGCGTTGCAACAGGGGTAGAAGTTGAAATGTCAGTCGTCATAGTGAATCCGAAATCAGCAGATGGCTGGAGCAGGTTAGCGCTTGAGCCGCGGGTCCAATGCGTCCCGCAGGCCATCGCCGATGAAGTTGAAGCAGAGCGAGACAATCACCAATGGAATACCCGGCACAAGCGGCAGCCATGGATTGGTGAACATGTAGCTGCGCGATTGGGCAAGCATATTGCCCCACGTGGGCGTGGGGTCCTGAATGCCAACGCCAAGGAAGGAGAGCGCCGACTCAAGGATGATAATGCCGCCCAGCGCGAGGCTGGCATTGACAAGAATGGGTGCAATGCCGTTGGGGATGATGTGGCGGAAGATAATGCGCCCTTCTGATGCACCCTGGGCACGCAACGCTTCAACGAACTCGCGCGAGCGCAACGAAAGCGCCATGCCGCGCATGAGGCGCGCCGCCCCCAGCCAACTGAAGACGACAAGGATCATGATCATGACGACAACCTGGCGCGTTTCGCGTGCCGGTGTCAGCAGCACCGCGCCAATGATTCTGTTCAGAAACTCGGGCGGCCGCAGAATGTCGTCACCCTTGAGCAGAATGGCCGAGACAATGAGCAGGATGGGCAGCAGCGGAATCGCGAGCATGAACTCGATCACGCGCGAGACAGCCGCGTCGGTAAAGCCGCCAAAGTACCCTGCGGCCGCGCCGATCATGACGCCCAGCGTTTCGGAAATTGCCACGACAAAAATGGCAATTGTCAGCGAAATGCGCCCAGCATAGAGCAAACGCGTGAAGAGGTCGCGGCCGAGGTGGTCAATACCCAGCAGATGGCGACCTGCATCGGTCACAACACCCGGGGGCGCAGGCCGCACAGGGGCCGTGACGTCAATGGTGTCACGCGCGTAGGGTGTGATGTAGGGTGCAAGGAAGGACATGAGGAGGATGATCATCAACACCACCAGCGAAATCATCGCCATGCGGTGGCGGCGGAAGCGGCGCGCGACCACAGACCACTGACCTTGTGCCTCGCCTTCTTCGTTCTCGGGTTTCTGCTTGAGTGAAACAGTCGCGGCTGTTGAAGCCATAGTCAGCGTACTCCTGCAAAACGGCCAGTGGCGCAACGCAGATGGACCGGTTCGGGCGTGCCGTAGCCGAGTCCAGGAAGACAATTCATGCCAACAATTACGAGTACCGAATGCGCGGGTCCACCACCGTGTAGAGAATGTCACCCAGCAAGGTGGCAAAGACGGTCAGCACTGCGGTAATAAAGATAAACGCCAGCGCAACGGGCCAGTCACTGCGGTTCAGCGCATCGACATAGAGGCTGCCAATGCCCGGCCACGCAAAGACCGTCTCGGTGATGGTGGCCCCGGCAAAGAGGCTGGGGATTTGCAGCACCAGAATGGTGACAAAGGGAATCAGCGCGTTGCGCAGCGCATGTTTGACGATGACGGCGCGCTCGACCAGGCCCTTGGCGCGCGCGGTGCGCACGTAATCCTGCCGCAACACCTCCAGCATGGAGGAGCGCACAAAGCGACTCCATTGCGCTGTGTTGAAGAACGTTAACACAAAGAGCGGCATGAGAATATGCAGGAAACGATCCGCCGGCGTTTTAGGCTGAATTGTGGGCAGCCACGAGGCAATTTCGTACGGGCGGATGGCCGTACGCAAGCCAGGTGGCAGACGTATCAGCCAGGGCGCTTGCTCCGAAATGAGCACGGGCACAATTGAAAAGAGCAGAATCATGATCAGCCCAAAAAAGAAGGTGGGCATGGCTGATCCAATAAAGGAGATGGTGGTGGCTAAATAGTCGAATTTGGAATACTGGCGCACGGCGCTGAAGATGCCGATAGGGATGCCAATCAGCAGCGAGAGCAACAACGCCGAGACCATCAACTCCAGCGTTGGCCCAATGCGCGAGCGGAAGAGGTCCATGGCGGGGCGGCCAATGCTCACCACGCTGGAGAGACCAAAGTCACCGCGCAGCACGCCCTGACTGCTCTTGATGGGCGGATGCAGTTTGGGCATCTCTTCCAGGTATACATAGTCCTTGCAGCCGCCCGTCTCTGCATCCGGCAGGTAACAGCCAACAGGAACCTCGGCAAAATAGGTGTTGCCTGCAATGACAATGGGGCCGCTGGGAAAACCCGCCAGCCAGCGCGAAAACCGCACAGGCCAGTACAAATCAAGTTCATATTGCGCCCGAATACGGGCGACATCAGTGTCTTTGAGGCGCTGCTGCGACTGGCGCAGCCCTGTAAGGGGGCCGCCGGGCGCGATGCTGAATAGAAAATAGGTGGCGACGGCAACAGCCAGCACCACGAAGACCATTTGAATGACACGACGAATCAGATATCCGGTCATAAAAACCTCAGCCCCGGGCCCTTGCCGCGTTGGAAAGGGGAGAATAGCGCCTCATGCGTGGCCGGCCTCTGTATTTGCGAGGGAAGCCGCAGCAATGGAGGGAACGCAAGCCTGCTGTGCATTGTATTGCGGCGCATGTGCACCAGGCCGTTTGCGCCGCACTGTGTAACGCAAGATTGAAACACGCGGGCAGGGTCATGAATGCACCGCCCGCCCGCGCTAAGGAGCGTCGGCCCCTCTGCCCAGGCAGAGGGGCCGACAGAGAGCCGTCGCACTGCACCACACGCTTGCAGTGCGACGGCCTCTCGGAAGACTATTTCTCCTTGATGAACAGGTTCATGTCAATGTGCTCCCAGGTCGCGCTCGGGATGATCTCGAAGTTGAGCGTGCCGGCTTCACCAGCCTGCTTGACCAGCTCGACTTCGGCGCCACCACCCAGTGTGGCCTTCTCGACGTAGTCCACATCACCCGAGAGGAGCTGGGCGACGAGCTGTGTCGTGTCCTGCACAAAGACGATGACGATGCGCTTGATCGCCGGCTCACCCTTGAAGTAGTAGGGGTTCGCCTCAAGCGTCATGCTCTGGCCCTTGACCCATTCGGTGATGACCCACGGCGCAATGCTCAGGGGCTTCTCAGCGATTTCGGGCAGTGTGCTCCACTCATTGGCGGGCACGTCGGCCAGGTTGCGGCCGTCGCTCAGCACCTGGTGGCTCGGGTAGGAGGCCGAGGAGGGGCTGATGGTGAAGGGCGCGATGTAGTAGGTCGGATCCTGCACGCCAGGCAGGTAGGTGACGGTGTAGGAGATGCTGCCGTCGGTGGCGTAGTCAATGTTCTGGATCGTATCGCAAGTGGTGAAGGTGGTTGCGCCCGACTCGGGGTCGCAGTTGATGTCGAAGGCCAGCTTGAAGTCATCCACGCTGGCATCCACACCGTCGCTCCACTTGTGGGCGGGCCAGTCGTAGGTAACGACCAGCTGCGGCAGTTCGAGCGCGCTCGTGCCGTCCCACGCCATCGGTGCGCCGTCAACCATCACTTCAACGCCTTCGGCCAGTTCAACCGGCTCACCGGCTACGTTGTACACCATGTCGCCAGCCACAACAGGAACCATTGTGTTTGTGGCCTTGCCGCTCTCGAGCGTGCTCAGGCCGTCCTGCAGATTGGCCTGGTAGTCGTAGTCGTACTGCGTGTTGTAGAGGGTGCGGCCCAGCTGCGAAGCCTGGCGCTGCACAGCGGCGCTCTCGACGAGGTCAAACATCGAGGCGGGCTCCTGCGAGAAGCCAACGATCAGCGTGTCGCTGCCGTCAACGAGCGTCCAGTCAAAGGCGCTGGCGGTGGCGTACTCTGTCTCGCTGGTGACGACGCCTTCGAGGTTCTTGCTCCAGGCTTCGGCCTCGGCGCGCTGGAAGAGCGGGAACGAAACCATTTCTTCGCCGAAGAGCTTCTGGAAGCTGTCGTATGCAACCTTGCGGTCTTCGCGCTCGAGGGTGTTGGTGGCCAGCACGATCAGGTTGCTCGCCTCTTCATTGCACCAGCCCATGTAATTCTGACCTTCCCAGTTGTTGCCGGGGGTCGGAATCTGGTCACAAGCGTAAAGGCTGCGGCCGGCGGGCTCTGTCTGGCCAACCCATGCGTAGGCGCCCAGTTCGAAGTCGCGCACCTGAAGACCTGTTGTGTCACCAAACCACCAGGAGGCGGGGACGTGCTGGCGAATGAGGAGGATGCCACAATCGGCAAGCTGCTGCTCAACCACGGCGGCCCATGTCTGGCGGAACTGGGCGGTGGTGGTGGTCATGCTCAGTTCGAAGCGATAGCCGTCGCCGTCGTCATCCACGAAGCCGGCCTTGTCGAGCAGTTCGTTGGCCTTGGCCACGTCATACTCGTAATCCGGATAGGGGCCCTGGTAAACCCAGTGGGTCTTGGGCCACGGGGCGTCCATGCGCAGGGTGGGCTTGATGTCGTCGTCCACATAGGGATAAACGGCGGCGATCAGGGCGTCGCGGTCAATGCAGTGGGCAATGGCCTGGCGCACTTCGGGCACGCTCAGCTGGGGATGCGGGCGGCTGACATCTTCGACCGCTTCGGCGGCTGCGCCGGCGGCGGCATCACCGGCGGGCGCAGCGGGCACTGCCGCAGCACAAGCCGAGAAAGCCATGGCGACGATTACGAGAATCGCCAACAGCATTAGTGTACGGTTCTTCATACCTTGATCTCCTTTGATGCAATGGGTTATGCAACAGGTTGATGCAACAGGT
>DIAV01000327.1:37110-40263 GCA_002415895.1 Anaerolineales bacterium UBA5069
AACAGGTTGATGCGGGAACATCATACGGAAACAATTGTGTACGTCAACAACGGCAGGTGAACTGCTCTGGGTTAGGTGCCCAACGCCTACACCTTCTGTTTGCGCCGCCGCTGAACGAGACGCTCAGGGCAACACACTCTGCAAGGGTACAACAAGCGGCTTGGCAAGGTTGTGCATAAGCCGCAGATACTACGAGGAAAACAGACCGAGTACAATTCGGTTGCGCATGTTGGCCGGGCGGCCACTTCTGCAAGCAGACTGCGGGCGGGTTGAAGCAAAGTGCTCGTTGCAGTCAGAGTGTAGCGACAATGCGCGTCTTTCGCAAAACAATACGCGCCTTGCAGACGTTTGCCATACTGACACTATCCATTTGCGCAACAATGTTGCGCAATTCCGGCGCGTTTGGCCGGGACTCGCGTGCAACGCCAATGGCTAGCCACCGGCCACGTCTGCCGCCACCGGCGCGCCCATGGCCTCTGCGTGCAGCGCGTGCTTCTCGTGCGAGGAGAGCGGCGTCTTGCCCGGTACATCTTCATAGAGCCAGCAGGCGGCAAAGTGACCGCTGCCATAATCCTTGAAGGGGGGTTCCTCTGTGCGGCAAACATCCATCACGCGCGGGCAGCGGGTGCAGAAGTGACAGCCTTGCGGCGGATTGGCCGGGCTGGGCACATCACCTGCAAGAATAATGCGCTGGCGCTTGAGTTCAATGGCAGGGTCGGGAATCGGCACGGCCGACAGCAGCGCCTGCGTATAGGGGTGCAGCGGGTTGGCGTAGAGGTCGTCGCGATCGGCCAGTTCCACCATCTTGCCCAGGTACATGACGGCAATGCGGTTGGAGATGTGGCGCACCACCGAGAGATCATGGGCAATGAAGAGGTAGGTCAGCCCCAGCTCTTCCTGCAAATCCTCGAGCAGGTTAATGACCTGCGCTTGAATCGAAACGTCCAGCGCCGAGATGGGCTCGTCGCAGACAATGAAAGCCGGGTTGACGGCAAGGGCGCGCGCGACGCCAATGCGCTGGCGCTGCCCGCCCGAGAACTCATGCGGGTACCGATTGACGAAGTAGGGGTTGAGCCCCACGATTTTGAGCAGTTCCTGGACGCGCGCCTGGCGCTCGGCGCGGCTGGCGCCAATGTTGTGCACCTCAAGCGGCTCACCAATAATGCTGCCCACCGTCATGCGTGGGTTGAGCGACGCGTAAGGGTCCTGGAAGATCATCTGCATGCGGCGCCGCATCTTGCGCAGATCTTCGCCTTTGGTCGCCACGAGATCCTGGCCCTCGAAGATGACTTCACCCGAGGTTGGCCGATAGAGCTGCAGAATTGCACGCCCGGTTGTGCTCTTGCCGCACCCCGATTCGCCCACCAGCCCCAGTGTCTCGCCCTTATACATATCAAAGGAGATGCCGTCAACGGCCTTGATGGCGCCAACGGTGCGCTGGAAGATGATGCCTTTGGTAATGGGGAAGTGCATCTTCAGATCATGGACATGGAGCAGCACACCCTCGCTGCCGTTGACAGAGGGCGCACTTGAACGCGCCGCGGACGCCGCGTCTACGGGAGAGGCATTCATGACAGCACTCATCGACCCTCTACGCCGCTGTGTGCGGACGTCTCCTTATTGTGTTCAATCATGGCGATATCAACTTCCAGGCCACCGGCGCCGGGGTCCACTGCATTCATTATATCGGTTTGTACTTGCTCCAGTGTGTGCGCCGGCAGGCTTTGCTCGTCGCGCAACGCTTGCGCGGGGGCCGCTACGGGCACTTCCCACGTTGTGACACCACGCTGCGCAGGCCAGCAGGCCGACTTGTGGTCGGGCGCCACCAGCTCCAGCGAGGGATTTTCCTGCCAGCATTTTTCTTCGGCGTAGGCGCAGCGAGGTGCAAAGGGGCACTGCGTGGGCGCTTCGAGCAAATCTGGGGGCAAACCCTCAATGGGGATGAGGCGCTTCTGCCGGCCCAGGTCCAGCCGGGGAATGGAGCGCAGCAGGCCAACCGTATAGGGGTGGCGCGGGTCGGAGTAAATACTGTGCACGGGCGATTCTTCAACAATGTAGCCCGAGTACATCACAATCACCCGTTCGGCCATACCGGCGACAACGCCGAGGTCATGGGTAATCCAGATAATAGCCATGCCTAGTTCATTCTTGAGCCGGTTGACAAGGTCCACGATCTGGGCCTGAATTGTCACATCGAGCGCCGTGGTGGGCTCGTCGGCAATCAGCAGTTGTGGATTGCAGGAGAGCCCCATGGCGATCATCACGCGTTGGCGCATGCCACCCGAAAACTGGTGGGGGTAGTCGTCAAGGCGCGCATCTGCGCCAGGGATGCCCACAAGATCGAGCAATTCCACGGCCCGCTTGCGCGCCTGATCCTTGTTCATGTCAAGGTGCAGTTCCAGCGCCTCGGTAATTTGCCGGCCAATGGTGAGCACGGGGTTCAGTGAGGTCATGGGGTCCTGGAAGATCATGGCAATGCGATTGCCGCGAATCTTGCGCAGTTCTTCCTCACTCAGCTTGAGAAGATCCTCACCATCAAACCAGACTTCACCGTCGACGATCTTGCCGGGGGGCTGGGGGATGAGGCGGATGAGAGACATCACGCCCACGCTCTTGCCGGAGCCGGACTCACCGACAATGGCGACGGTTTCGCCGGCGCCCACCGAATAGGTGATGCCGTTGACTGCGTGTACAACGCCGTCCTGCGTGAAGAACTGGGTTTTGAGATTCTTCACTTCCAGCAATTTTGCCATTGTGCGAAACACTCCTGCCAGTTAAAAACAAGCGATCATAAGCGAATTCATAAGCAAACAGGGTCCAGGCGCGATGCGCGCGCAATGCGCGCTGCGCTTTCTCCCAAACCACATGGTTTGCTCATGGAATTGAAAATGGTTGTATGGTGCAGGGCGGCCGCTGCCGTGGCCGTCGCGCCGGACTCTGTAACCGCCGTTTGACAAACGGTCGCCGTGCGTATTGGCATGTGTTTATGTTGAGAATCAACAAGAGGAACTGGGCACCCACCCATCCATCATGGGTTATTCGGAGAATGCTATGATCCCCATCATTGGGTGCAACAGCGGCAGCATTGCCAGCGGTAGTGTGCCGCATATCCTAACAGACAATAAGTAAGGTGTCAAACAAATAAAAAACCCG
>DIAV01000375.1:0-4267 GCA_002415895.1 Anaerolineales bacterium UBA5069
AGCATACGCCAAAAACGAACGTCAGGGAGCAAACAGTTGCTCCCTGACGCGCTCGCAGTGTCGGTTGTAGCCAACGTGCGCGCTGCGCGCCCGCTAATAAATGAAGGTGAGCAGCTGTTGCGACGCGCTGTTGGCCCAGTCAATCACGTGGGTTGGGTAAAGGCCCAGCCAAACGGTACCCAGCAGGCAGACCACCAGTACAATCTGCACTGCCATCGGCGTGCGCATGGGCAAAGGTTTGTACTCCACAGCCTCCGCAGACTCGCCCGTGGTGGGGAAGAACATCGCCCGCACCACATTCAGATAGTAGTAGGCGCCAATACCGGCGTTGATTGCGGCAACCAGCACCAGGTAGAAGTAACGATGCTGGATGGCGGCGCCAAAGACGTAGAACTTGCCCACAAAACCACCTGTGAGCGGGATGCCTGTGAGGCTGAGCAGAAAGACGAACATCGTCCACGCCAGCCACGGCGAGCGCTTGCCCAAGCCATTAAAGGCCGAGACGTCGGAAGTGCCTTCGGTTTCTTCCACCGCCATCACCACAAGGAAAGCGCCGATGTTGGTGAAGAGATAGGCGAAGAGATAAATCATCAGGCCGTTGAGTCCGTTCATGCCCAGGGTGGCCACATCGCCCTGTTGCACCGTGACAACGCTGGCAAGGCCCATAAGCATGTAGCCCGCCTGGGCAATGGAGCTGTAGGCCAGCATGCGCTTGACGCTCGTCTGCTTCATGGCTACCAGATTGCCCACCGTCATGGTGATGACCGAGAGACCAATCAGCACGGGCACCCAGTCAATCTCGAAGCCGGCCAGCCCCGTCACAAAGAGACGCACCATCACGGCAAAGGCAGCCGTCTTGGAGGCCGTGGAGAGATAGGCAGTAATGGGCGTGGCTGCGCCTTCATAGACGTCGGGCGTCCACTGATGAAAGGGAGCGAGGCTCGTCTTGAAGCCAAGCCCCACCAGTATCATCACCGTTGCGGGCATTACGATGCTCGTCAGGTGAGGGCTGGCCACGAAAGCGGCGGCAATGTCGGGCAGGTACAGCGAGCCGCTTGCGCCATAGAGAAAGCTCATGCCGTAGAGCATGATGGAAGACGCAACCGAGCCATACAGGAAGTACTTGACACCGGCCTCTGTGCTGCGCCGCGATTCGCGCAAAAAGCCCACAAGCAGGTAGCTCGTAATCGACATGAACTCAATCGCCAGGAAGATGAGCAGCAGATTGTTGGCGCTCACGGCGACGCTCATGGCCAGCGTCACAAAGAGGAAGAGCGACCAGAATTCGCCCCGCCCGGCCACACGCTTGTTCATGAAACTGCCGCCCGCAACCGCCACAAGGATCATGCCGGCGATCACGGTGATCTTCATAAAGACGGCAAACTTGTCCACCGTCACCAGCGGCATAACGTTGACATCATCCAGCCCAAACTGGAGGAGGCTGCCAACGAGGCCGAGAATGAGGAAGACAACGGTCATCGCCATAAAGCCCGAGCCCGAATCGTCCTCATTGCCAAGGAAGGTGTCGAGCACAATGATGAGCAGGCCGCCCAGCATCAATATGATTTCGGGCAGGATGGAACCTAGCTGCCCCAGCGTAATTTCATTCAAGGGAAGCCCCCAACTACGCGAATAAACCCTGGATGAAGGTAATGAGGTAAACCGCCGCCCCATTGAAATAATTCAAAATCAGGGTTGGGAAGATACCAATAATGAAGATGAGGGCCACAAGCGGCCACAGCGTCACCTTCTCAAAGCGTGCCAAATCGGTGGGGCCATCGGCGTGCTCACCCGTGGCCGTCGTCCAGTGGTCCAGCTTGGTCGGGTCATAGCTGCCCAGAAAGACGTTCTGCACAATTCGCCACAGGATATATACGGCCGTCATGATGATGCCGATGACACCGATTGCGCTCCAGATGGGAACCAGCGCAAAGGCGCCTCGGAAGGTGAAGAACTCGGCCCAGAAGCCCGCCAGGCCGGGCAGGCCCAGGCTTGCAAAGAGCGTGACGAGTGCAATGCCGTAGTAATAGGGTGTGCGCGTGGCAAGGCCACCGAAGCTGGCAATTTCGCGCGTGTGCGCCCGCTCGTAAATCACGCCTACAAGGAGGAAGAGCGCCCCGGTGATGATGCCGTGGTTGAACATTTGCAGCGTGGCGCCGTTGATCGCCATGGCGGCGCTATCGGCCACCTGCTGCGCCGTGTAGCCAAAGCGGTCCATGGCGTAGGTCACGCCCTTGGGTGTCAGCACGGTGGAGGCAGCGCCAATGCCCAGCATAACGTAACCCATGTGGCTTACCGAACTATAGGCAATAAGCCGCTTGAGGTCGGTTTGCGCCACACAAACAAATGCACCGTACACAATGGCAATCACGCCAATTGCCACCAGCGGAATGGCCCAGTAGTAAGAGGCTGTGGGATAGATGGGCAGCACAATGCGCAGAAAGCCATAAGCGCCCAGCTTCAGCATGACACCGGCCAGAATCACAGAACCGGCTGTAGGCGCTTCGGTGTGGGCGTCGGGCAACCAGGTGTGGAAGGGAAAAGCGGGCACCTTGAAGGCGAAGCCAAGGAAGAAGCCCCAGAAGGCCAGGCTGGTAAAAAGCAACGCGCTGCTTGCAGGCAAGTCCTGGAAGGGTTGCGCCGCCGCCGACTCGAGAATGTCAAAGGTCTGCGTGGCAAAATAGGTGCCCAGAATGGCAAGCAGCATGAAAACGGAGCCCACCAATGTATAGATAAAGAACTTGATTGAGGCGTAATTGCGATTCTTGCCACCCCAAATGCCAATCAGCAGGTACATTGGCACGAGGCTGATCTCCCAGAAGACGTAGAAGAGCACCATGTCCAGCGCCATGAAGACGCCAATCATGCTGAACTCAAGCAGCATGAACATGATGAAGTACTCTTTCACGCGCAGCTTGATCACATAGGTGCTGTAATAGATACTCAGCGTGCTCAGCAGCGTAGTCAGGAAGATCATGGGCACGCTCAGGCCATCCACGCCCAGGTGGAAGCTGGCATTGAGCGCGGGAATCCAGTCGGCCTGGACTGTCCACTGCGGGGCCATTGCGCCCGATGCCCAGTCATATGCTGCCATCATGTAGATGCTCAGCCCCAGCGGCAGCAGGCTTGCGCCCACGCTACCCCACTTGATGACGCGATCATCCTTGGCAAAGATGATCAGCAGCGCCGACACAAGCGGCCAGAAGAGAATCAAGAGCAGCAGCCAATTGTCGAGGAATTGCATAAATGGATCCTCCGCAGACCGGATTTCAGTCAGGTTTACAGCTAATCATAGCCAATAATAGAATGCCAACCATCCAACCGCTGTTGCCGCGCGCCGCTATACCAGCGTCAGAATAATCGGCAGCGCCTTCAGTAGCAGCCACACCGTAAGCGACAGCACAGCCACCAGCAAATAGACCTGCACGTGGCCGTCCTGCGTATTGCGCAAAACACCCGCCGAGCGGCTGGAGATCCAGCCGGCGGCGTTGACCACGCCGTCGATCACAATGCGATCAAAGGCGGCGGCGAAGCGCGAAATTTGTACGCCAATCCAGCCAATGCCGTCCACAATCGGGTCAATCACCCACACGTCATCAATCCAGTACAGCACGCGCGAAAGACCCTTGGCAAACGAGACAATCGTGCTGTTGTACAGTTCGTCCACATAGTACTTGCGATGGAAAAGCCACCACACCGGCCCCAGCAGGCGGCGCGTCGGGTCCACCTGTGTGTAGCTGTAACCCCGCCCGTAGACCAGCCAGCCAACGGCGATGCCACCCAGCGCCACCACCAGCGAGGTGAGCAGCGGAATCCAGCTAAAGGTGGGGTGCGCCACGTGGAAGTGCAGGTACTCAATGTAGGGCTCAAGAAAGTGCTCAAGCCAGTTGGGAATCAGGCCACCGATGAGTGGGAAGCTGGCCGGGATGCCAATCCACCCCAGCACAATCGCGAAGGGCGCCAACAGCAGCAGCGGCCATGTCATTGAGCCAACACTCTCCGGCGCGTGTTCGGCAGCGGCTGTGCGTGGCGTGTTGAAGAAGGTGAGCATGACCTGGCGCGTGGTGTAGAAGGCCGTGAGGAAGGCGGCGACAGCCAGTGTCAGGAATACCCAGGTGTTGTTGCCATACCATGCCGAGGCCAGGATTTCATCCTTGGACCAGAAGCCCGACGTAATCAGCGGGAAGCCGCACAGCGAGAGCGCGCCAATGATGAAGGCCCAGCCTGTGCGCGGCATGCGCTGGAGCAGGCCGCCCATGTTGCGCAT
>DIAV01000375.1:4331-7260 GCA_002415895.1 Anaerolineales bacterium UBA5069
ATGTTGCGCATGTCCTGCGGGTCATCGGGGTTCAGGTCGCCATCTACGCGGTGCTGAATTGCGCTGTGGCCGTGCGCAGCGTGTTCGTCAGCGTGCGCATCTGCAGCGTGTGCATCATGGCCGTGCCCCTCGTGGGCAAGGTGGGCACCGTGCTCTACGCCATGAATGACGCTGCCGGAGGCAAGGAAGAGCAGCCCCTTGAAGAAGGCATGCGTGAGCAGGTGGAAGAGCGCCGCCGTGTACGCGCCAATACCAATTGCCGCCACCATGAAACCAAGCTGGCTAATGGTGGAGTAGGCCAGAACGCGCTTGATGTCCCACTGCGCCACGGCAATCGTTGCCGCAAAGAGCGCCGTAAATGCCCCTGTGAAGGCCACATAGGTCATTGCACCGGGAGAAACCTCACCGGCGGCATAGAAGACCGGGAACATGCGCACAAGCAGGAAGACACCGGCCGAGACCATGGTGGCCGCGTGAATCATGGCGCTAACGGGCGTGGGGCCTTCCATGGCGTCGGGCAACCACACATGCAGCGGGAACTGCGCGCTCTTGCCGATGGTGCCAAAGAAGATCAGCACAGCAATCAGCGAAATCGCGGTTACGTCGGCATTGATCAGCGGCAAGGTCACGTGCATCATCGACAGATGCTCCATGTTTGCCGGCTGGAAGATATCGCTAAACTGCAAACTGGACGGGTTGCTCCACGCATAGAGCAGCATCATGCCAATGAGCATGATTGCATCGCCCACACGCGTGGTCATAAAGGCCTTGACGCCTGCCTTGCGCGCGCTCTCCTTCTCGTACCAGAAGCCAATCAACAGGTACGAGCATAGTCCCATGATTTCCCAGAAGATGAAGAAGGTGATCAGCGAGTTGGAGACAACCAGCCCCAGCATACCCACGGCAAAGAGGCTGATATAGGCCATGAAGCGGCTGTAGCGCGGGTCCTTACCCTGCGCATAGGCCTGCGGGTACTCCTCCTTGCGCAAGTGCGGCGGGAAGCTCATGTAGCCTGCCGAGTAGATGAAGATCATCAGCAGCAGGAAGCAGACCATGAAGAGCATGAGCGCGTTGGCAGGATCAACCTGATAGCCAACCGAAATCGCGCTTGCGCCGGTGGGAATCTGGAAGAGCTGGCCCTCCACCGGGTGCTCGCCAAAATGGGGGGTGGTAAAGGCGGCCAAGGCAATGGGCCACCCAATCGCCATGGAGACGACGACACCGAGAATGGCCGTCAGCGAGCTCACCCGCTTGTTCCCGTTGAGGAACAAGATGATCAGCAGGAAGGCCAAAAATGGCGGAATGGGCACCAGCCACGCCAGGTTGAGAAAACCATCCATGGAATAACCTCGGATCGACCTTCATTCAGGCGATATAATCACAATAAACACACTGGCTGATCAGGCCCGGAAAGAGGGCGCACCATGCGCAAGAGCGCACATGATCATGTACTTTCCACTACGTATCCGGTGCAGCCGGTTTCTGCACATCCTGGACTGCATCGGCAAGCGGTCGCTTGCGCAGCATTGCAATGGCGTTGGCCACCAGAAAGCCCACCCCTGCGCCGCCCAGCGCCAGCACCAGCAACCACAGGTCGTTGGGCAATTCCCAGAGCGTGCCAAAGAAGATGGCAACAATGGCCCCGCCAAAGGCAGCCCACAACAACAGCCCCTGCTCGCGCTTGCGCGTTTTGGCTTGCGCCATCAGCGCCTGCGCACCCGGGTAGGCGGGCGCGTGCGCCAGAATCTCCTTGAGTGCGTGGATGGCGCCTGTAAAGTTACCCGCCGCCATCTTCTCCTGCGCTACGTTGTACAGAAAGGCACATTGCTCTTCGAGCGTGCCGGTCAGCATCGTCTTGGGCATGTGCGCCTGTGCCATTCACCGCCAGCGCGCAAACCGCTGGCGCTCCTGAGGCAAAGCTACCCCTTGAGCATATCCAGTTCATCAAGGTTGACCGTCTTGCGGTTGCGGTAGACGGAGATAATCAGCGCCAGACCCACGGCGGCTTCAGCCGCGGCAATCGCAATCACAAAGAGGGTAAAAACCTGCCCGGCGAGCATGTCCATCGTCGCGCTATGTCGCCAGAAGGCGATCAGGTTCAGGTTCACCGCGTTGAGCATGAGCTCAATGCCCATGAGCGCAGCCACGGCGTTGCGGCGCGCGAGCGATGTGTAGAGGCCGCAGCAGAAGAGAAAAGCCGCCAGACCAAGATACCAATTCAATGGGACCATAACAGGTGTCCTCTATAGGATTCCGCCACTGATACCTGCGCCACTGATACCTGCGCCACTGATTGACTGTGCGATTGCGCAGCCTATTCCCCACCAACGCCCTTGCGATCGCGCGCAACCAGCAGCGCGCCGCTCAGCGCCACCAGCAGCAGCAGCGCCAGCATGATGAATGCAATTACATAATCATTGACAAAGAGCAGGCCCAGCGTGGGCACCACGGCAATGCCGCTGCCCAGTTCACCCGCTTCGGCCGGCCACGGCGTGTTGAACGTCAGCCCCAGCAGCACACCAAAGAGCAGGAACGCGGTAATGGCCGAAGCCAGCATCTGCCGGTTGGTGGGCGAGGTGCGCCCATACATCATGCCGCGCGTCAACATAATGGCAAAGGTAATCAATGTGGAGATGGCGCCGACATAAACCAGCACCTGCGCCACGGCGACGAATTCGGCCTCAAGCAGCGCAAACATGGCGGCCATGCCAAAGAGCGCGCCCACCAGCGACAGGGCGCTATGGAAGAGATTGCGCGTCACAGCAACCATCACGCCGCAGACCGCGATAAAGAGAGCGAGCGCCATGAAGATCTGCTGCTGTATGGGTGGAATCAGAGAAGTAAGCTGCTCCATGGGCCCAACCTGCCTCCAACGGTGACGTCATTCAATACGTGCGGCGTTGTTCAATGGTTGATTGGTTGATTGGTT
>DIAV01000375.1:7454-8221 GCA_002415895.1 Anaerolineales bacterium UBA5069
ATTGGTTGATTGGTAAGTGGTAACCGATGATTGCGTTGTCAGACTGTAACCAGTTATCACTTACCAATCAACCAATCAACCAATCAACCAATCAACCAATCAACCAATCGTTAATCCCCCGCCTGCTGCGTGTTCACCACCTGCATGGTGCCGATGAGGCTGCGCGGCGTGAATGCGCGCTTGGTGCGCAACTGCTCAGATTTGAAGTAGGACGTCATGACGCGCGACACAATCCAGATTGCGCCCAGGTTGCCCAGCAGAATCAGCGGGTACTGCACCCACACGCCGCCCGGCAGCTTCATGGCAACCATCTGCCACAGGATGAGCCCCAGCACCAGCGGCACAAGCACCTTCCACGCCAGATTCATCATTTGGTCAATGCGCACGCGTGGCAGCGTGCCCTTGAGCCACATCACCACGGCATAAATAATCGTCGTCTTGCCTAGGAAGTAGACGAAGCCAAGGATGGGCAGTTGATCCACAAAAGGACCCTGCCAGCCGCCCAGGAAGAGCACCGTCATGACTGCACCCAGGAAGAAGGTGTTCAGGAACTGCGCCAGGAAGAACATGGCAAAGGCCATGCCTGAATATTCGATGTGGAAACCGGCAATAATCTCCGACTCGGCCTCCAGCAGGTCAAAGGGCGGCTGCTCAGCCTCGGCCAGCGAGGCAATGAAGAAGATGAGCATGGAGGCGGGCAGGACGAAGACAAACCAGCCCAGCCCCACATTCAGGCCAAAAAGATGCAGCGATTGCGCCTGCGAAAG
>DIAV01000375.1:8358-10300 GCA_002415895.1 Anaerolineales bacterium UBA5069
AAGCCCGAGAGCAGCGCGTATTTGTTGTTGCTGGCCCACCCGGCCATGAGCGCAGCCATGATGCCGATGGAACCGACAGCGGGCACATACAGAACGGCCACATTCAAGTCGGCCCCAATGAAGCCCGGCGCAAAGGGCAGAATTGCCAGCACCATGAGCACGCCAAAGACCGAGAAGATGGGGGCAATGTTGTAGGCCACCCAGTCGGCGTTGCGCGGCGAAACCACTTCCTTGGTGAGCAGCTTGAGCACGTCGGCAACGCTCTGCACCAACCCCCACGGCCCAAGCCGATTGGGTCCAATGCGATCCTGCAGGCGGCTGACAATCTTGCGCGTCACCCAAATGAGCATCATCGCAACGAGCAATGAGAGAGACGCAATGATCACAGCGCCCAAAGCGTAACTGACAATCCATGCCAGTTGCTCGGGCGCGCCCAGCTTCACTTGCAGGTCAGTTAACGCCTGTGCCCAATTCCAGGAATCACTCCACATGGATGGTGCTCCAGTTCAGCACGAATTCAATCGGACGACGCAACAAGCTGTCACTGCGCAGCAGCTGTGAAAGCACAGCGTGCGCATCCCCACCTAGGACCACTCCAGCGAGCCCTTGCGCCACTCAAAGAAGAGGCCCAGAGCCAGAATTGCAACGAAGGTAATGGTTGCCAGCACGCCGAAGATCGACATTTGCTGAAAGGCAACCGCGATGGGAAAGAGGAAAATCACTTCCACGTCGAAGATGAGGAAGATAAGACCAATGAGGTAATACTGCGCCCGAAACTGCACCCACGCATCGCCAATCGTCTCCACACCCGATTCGTAGGTGGAATTCTTGATCGGGTCGGGCCGGCGCGGTGCAAGCAATCTGCCCACAACAATGGCGGCCAGCGGAATGATGAACGCGACAAAGCTGAGAGCAAGGACAAATCCGAAGTTGCCAAGCATGTTTGTATGCTCCTGCAAGTGGACTGGTTGACTGGTTGACTCGCGTATCTGCGCGCACCCCGGCCCATCGGCAGACCGCCGCCGGTGCTGCACGGGGACCGATTGAGATGTCGATTGCCCAGAGCCAAAGATGAAGTAACCGGTGCGAAGCCGGCCATGCGCTGCATCAATCACCAAAAACGGGCAGCCATATATGTGAGCATACAAAGCCGCGCCCAACCATTCCAACCCGGATTGTGTAGGATGGAACAATCTGGGGCGTATGCTAACATACGGTCAAGGTGATGGAAAATTCCCAACCGCCGAAAAGCAGTTGATTCATGGGCTGGTGACGCCGGTTGTGATGGCTGTGTGGACGGCGAGAGGATGATAGCGGCAAAGATGAAGCGTTCTTTGCCGACCCGCCGCAGCATCATTCTAGCACGAGCGGGGCACGGCAAACAACCGCGCTTCGGGCTGGCGGTGCATATGGGCCGTTGGAATGCTCTAGAGCGGCTCCGATCTTGCCGCGACGTGCGCGATGCACCGAAACCGCTTGATCTTATGTTGACAGTCGTTTTTGCTTCGTGATAAACTGCACAAAGTGCCGGCACGCGCACCGGCAAGGCCACCACCCTGCAACCCAGAATCAAGATTCGCCAATTCGCAGATTCACCGATCTGATGGCTCAACACCTGCTCCGTCACGGGCTTCATGCACGGCAGCGTTGTTGGGCCGCTTCTGTGCACTGCGAGTGTCCATGCTGCGCACACATGCTGACCATGCACACATGCGCAGTCAATACACTTGATCGCAACCTGACAGCTTACCGAGGTGACTCTCTTGGCTGCTGAATATTTCCCGCTACTCCTCCTGATTGTGATTGCCATAGGCTTTGCCGCCATTGCCATTGGGCTGCCTTCAGTGCTTGGCCCCAGCACAAAAAGCAAGGTGCTGCGCGAGCCCTATGAATCGGGCATGATCCCCTTTGCGGATGCGCGCCGCCGCTTCCCCGTCAAGTA
>DIAV01000375.1:10560-10867 GCA_002415895.1 Anaerolineales bacterium UBA5069
TTGCGCGACAACTACAGCGTCATGCTGGCCCTGGCTCCCATGGGCTTCTTCCTCTTTGTGCTGATTATTGGGCTTGTCTACGAGTGGAAGAAGGGCGCGCTGAAGTGGTAGCAATCGCCGCCAGTCCAGGCAGGACAGCCGGTGCAACCGAGCGCGCATAGATTGAAATTTGGTGAGGGAGATTTGGCATGGGGCTTGAAGACAATCTGCCCGAAGGTGTATTGACAACATCGCTCGAGAGCATGGTCAACTGGGGCCGCGTGAACAGCACGTGGCCGCTGCTCTTTGGCCTGGCCTGCTGCGCGAT
>DIAV01000150.1:0-1439 GCA_002415895.1 Anaerolineales bacterium UBA5069
CAGTTTGGCGTGCTCGAGGTGCTGTACCACCTGGGGTCACTCTCGCAAACCAACATCGGCGCGAAGCTGCTCAAGAGCGGCGGCAATATCACGCTGGTCATCGACAATCTGGAAAAGTATGGCTATGTGCGGCGCAGGCGCTGCGATAGCGATCGCCGCATTATCTGGATTGACCTGACAGATGAGGGGCGGGCGCGCATTGAGGCCGTACTCCCTGTCCACGTTGCCGCCATTGTTGCCGAAATGAGCATCCTGAGCGCAGATGAGCAGGTGGAATTGGGGCGGCTGCTGCGCAAGGTGGGCAAGGGGGGCAATGAAGAGTCTGTCAATTATGCAGACGGTGCATTCGACTTCGAGATTTAGTGCGGTTGCATTTCAATGAAGCAGAGCGCGTGCTACAAAAAGGCGTCGGCCAATGGCCGACGCCTTCATCATGACTTTCGGACTGGCGCAGTGCAATGCGTCATTGTACGACGCAACTCCTCGGCCCGTCAGACAATCAGCATGGCATCGCCAAATGAGAAGAAGCGGTAGCCAAGGCGTTGCGCCTCGGCGTAACTTTCCAGCAGAATGCGCCGCCCTGCATCCACATCATCGCCATGCGCCTGGGCAATAAAGGCGCTTACCAGCATCAGCAGGCTCGAACGCGGCAGGTGGAAATTGGTGATCAGCGCATCGACCGCGCGAAAGCGGTAGCCGGGCCGAATGAAGAGTTTCACGTCCCCTTCAAACGCAGCCACGCGCTTCCACGGACACGCCTCCGGCTCCAGCCATGGGTCCACGCCTTGCGCCGCCGTGGCTGCCCATTCCAGCGTGCGAACGGACGTCGTGCCCACGGCCACCACACGGCCGCCGTGCAGCGCGCCGTCATTGACACGGTGCGCCGTGGCGGCGCTCAATGCGGCCCATTCCGTATGAATCTGGTGCGCCTCAATCTGGGTCGTCTCCACCGGCCTGAAGGTGTCCAGGCCAATGTGGAGCGTCACCGTCTCCAGGTCAACGCCCTTGTCGCGCAGGGACAGCAGCAGATCAGGCGTGAAGTGCAGCCCGGCTGTTGGCGCAGCAGCGCTCCCCTCGGGCCTGCTGTAGACTGTTTGATACCGCTCCGGGTCGCCCGCGTACTCCGTAATATAGGGCGGCAACGGCATCTCGCCCACCGCGTCCAGCCAGGGCCAGATTGCACCATCAAAGCGAATGCGCCGAGAGCCGTTCTCCTCCACAGAGAAGATTTCGGCGTCAAGCGCCCCGCCCGCCAGTATGACGTGGCTGCCTGCGACCAGCCCCTTGCCGCGCGTCAGGCACAACCACTCGCGCCCCTCTGCGTCCAACTGACGCAGCAGCAGCAACTCCACCGCCCCGCCTGTGGGCTTGTGGCCATGCAAACGCGCGGGAATTACACGGCTATCGTTGGCCACAAGCAAATCACCCGCGTGCAGAAA
>DIAV01000150.1:1503-6991 GCA_002415895.1 Anaerolineales bacterium UBA5069
GGCGGCAGGGTATAGTCAAAGAGTGCGGTATCCACAGAGAATCATCTTTCTGCTTCAGGCGCGACAACGCCCGCAAATCACACAACGCCAATGATCTCGCTACGCCGTTCCAGCAGCATCACATCGCGCCATGTGCCGGCATGGATGCCATATTCCATGCGGGCGCGCCTGTGCAGCGTGCCAACCGTCCGAAACCCGCACGCGGCGTGCGAACGCAGGCTCGCCACATTCTCGGGGAAGATACCCGCCGTCAGAGTCCAGTAGCCCTGGGCCTCGCTCTCCGTCACCAGGGCGCGCAGCAACATTTTGCCTATGCCTTCACCACGCGCGGCAGTTGCAACATAGATGCTCACCTCGGCCACGCCACGATAGACCGCGCGCGTCGAGATTGGGCTCAGTGCCGCCCAACCCGCAATCTCGCCGCCCTCGCCACGTGCAACAAGCCGGCACGCGGCTGCCTTGCCGGCGCTCCAGGCCGCCCAGTTTTCCGGCGGCGCAGAAGCAAAGGTGGCGTTGCCTGTGTCAATCCCTGCGCGGTAAATCGCTGCCACTGCCGGCCAGTCCGCTGCCGTCATCGCTTCAATCGTTGGCGTGCGCATGCACCATCCGCTGCTGTTGATCCGCGCGACACGCGGCCACAAAGCTGTCCCACAGTTGTTCCTGGCGCTGCGCCGTTGCGCCGCCATAATCCTGCGCGCGTTCGGGATGCCACTGCACGCCCAGCAGCCAGCGGTGTGCAGGGCTCTCATACGCCTCAATCACCCACCCCTGCGTGCCGTCAAAGGCGGCGGGAACGAAGGGCGCAGCCAGCGTATTCCTGTCCAGCGCCTGATGGTGATAAGTGTTGACAGCCAGCGTGCCCGCACCGAGAATTGCGCCAAGTTGGCTGCCCGCACAGACGGCCACATCGTGCAGGCGCGGTGCTTCGGTGCTGGAGCGGTGCCCGTCAATATGCTGCACCATGGCACCGCCCGCAGCCACGTTAAGCACCTGGCAACCGCGGCAAACGCCAAAAACAGGCATGTCGCGCGCAAGCACGGCGCGCCCCAGCGTTAACTCAAGCTCATCGCGGCGCAGGTCAATGCTCGCCACCTCCACGCCATCCTCTCCCTGGCCAAAGTAGCGAGGATGCACATCACCGCCACCTGCAAAGACAATGCCGTTCAAGTGGTCGAGGATCTCCACGGGCAGCCGCCCTTGCGCGTCCGGCGCAAATACGTCGCCCGAGGGCATCACCACGGGCGCATCAGGCGCAAGGATAAGGGGCGTCACCCCGCGCGCTTCCAAACGAGCCACATAGTTTGCCGTCCAGCGCGCCAACCATGCCGGCTCGCTCGAGCGCGACGTAATGCCGACCAGTATCGGGGGCGTATATACACCCATTGCTCACGCTCCTATCGGCTGTTCACGGCCAGGAATGCGCCCACCACCTCCCAGAAACGCTCTGTCTCTTCGAGAAAGGGGAAATGACCGCTGCGCTCAAAGACCACCAGTTTGGCATTGCGCAAACCGTCCACCATTTGCTCCGAAACAGGCAGCGGGAACTGGGGATCATAGCGCCCGCAGATGACAAGCGCAGGCGCATCCGCCTCGCGCAGGCGCGCCGAATAGTCGAGGCGCGAGGCGGCAAGGTGCCAGTCGGTGCGCCCCGCGCGGCGGCGGAACCAATCGCGCAAGACGACAGGATCACTCACTGCCAGCCGCTTGTTGAGAAAGGATTCGCGTCGAATCATGTTTGCCGTCATCAACTGCGTGGCGCGGTTGGGAAAGAGCATTTGCAGGCTGCCCAGGCGCGCCATCGCACCAAACTTCGGATGTAGAGAGTTCCACAATGCACCCTCCGATTCCATATAAGCAGAGCCGCCCGCACCAGCGCCCACCAGCACCATGCGCCGCACGCGCACCGGCTGCTCAATTGCATAGGTGAGCAGCATGAGTCCGCCCATGCCGTGACCCAGCGCATCCACAGCGCCATGCACGCCGCAGGAATCCAGCGCGATTGTGGCGCGTTCGTGCATTTCGGCCATGGCCCTGGGCGCGTTGCGCGCAGATCGCTCAACGGCAGGTGGTGCAAAGGTAATCACCCGCCGCCGCAAGGCCACCAACCCCGTAATGAGTGCATCCACAATAAAGTCGCCCACTGCGCCAAAGCGGTGGGGGCCCGGCATGAGCAAAATCGGTTCGCCGCTGCCAAATGCGTAGACGGCGACACCCTCAACTTCGGCGAAAGGCGTACGGCTCATCGATTCGTCAGTTGCCATGCAGCCCATCCCCCATTTCTGTACAAGGTTGCCAGGTGCGGCGCAATGCTATCCCCGGTGCGCTGGTTCAATGCGCAGCGTGTGGGCAGCAATCTTCTCCACGGCGGCCCGCTGCCAGGGCATGACATGATAGACGCCCTCGCGCCACATCATCATCTGGTCATCATAATTGCTGCTGATTGGGTGGCCCGATTGCCCTGTGGCAATGATCGTTGTCATGCGGTCCCAGGCACCCACCTCAATGATCTGGCGATAGGTGGGAATCACCTGCACCATGCCCAGCGGGATCTGCGGCGTATAGCGCGTTTGCAGTGGCGTGCTGTTATCGCCCCCCACAGGAAAGGGGCCGCGGTTGAAGATGCTGCGCAACAGGCGTGCGCTGCCCATTGGATGCGCATACATCACCTGATGGGAGCGCCCCCACTGCCATTTGAGCGCACTGTCGCCCAGCAGTTCGCGAATCTGGTGAACGGCGTGGGTGAGCGCCTCCTGGAGCAATTCATCGCGCGTGCGGCGGCGGCCCGTGGCGGCTTCGGTGTACCAAACAGATTGCTCTTCGCTGCCCAGCAGCGCCAGCAGATGCTCCTGCGCCTTGTCCACGTGCGACGAGAAGGGGAAGATGGGAGTCGCGCTCGTGCCCAAATAGCCGCTGCGCGCCGCCCCCAGTTTGTCACCGTAGACCATCCACAGCAGGTCAATCAGCACATAGTGAAAAACGAGCGCCGCCGTGCTGTCGGTGTCCATGCGCAAATTCCACTTGCGCAGCGCCTGAATTGAAATCTTCTCCCACGGGTTTTCGCTGTTCAGCAACGTTAGCCAGCGCACAAGTTCGCCGGCGAACCGGCTCGTGACATCCAGCTGGATTTCCTCCATATCACGCACGCTGTAGCGCTCGCGTTCGGCCAGCATCTCGTCAATACGCTGGGCGCGGTAGCCGGGATCAAACTCCAGCCCCAGAAAATGCGGATAGTCGTCGCCCGCGGGGCGGTTATTGGCCGCGACAATGCGCCCCGATTCCGGATCATCCAGATGGGGCAGTTCGTCGAAGGGGACAAAACCCTGCCACTCGTGCTCGCCCGTCCAGCCCGGCGCAGGCACAATGCCGGGGTTCTGTGCACGCCCCGGAATTTGCCCGGCAAAGCGATAGGCAAGTGCGCCGCGCACATCTGCCAGCACAACGCTTTGCGAAGGCGCAGACCACGCCCGCAGCGCGTCGACCGCTTCTTCCATCGTTGCGGCCCGATTGAGTTGCAGCGCGCTGCGCAGAAACCCGCCCCCTTCGCTGCCCACCCAGCGCACGGCCAGCGGCGGCAACTTCGCGTCCCCCAGCAGCCCCGTGAGCAACGGCCCGTGGCGCGTCACGATCACACGCTCCACGTGCGGCTGTTGCCGCCCGCGCACGCGAATATGCTCCTCAAATACCTGCGCCGCCTCCCAGCCGCCGCGCCAGCCATAGGCGCCTGGTTCCTGCGGATTCTCGCGCTCGAGGTAGAGGTCCTGCTGGTCGGCTTGCCCGTTGGCAAGACCCCACGCCAAAAACTCATTGTGGCCGATAATGACGCCCGGCGCGCCGGCAAAGGACGCCCCCGCCGCCTCAAAGTCTGGGCAAGCCAAGTGCACTTCATACCAGACAACCGGAATTTGCGCGGGCAGGTGCGTATCATTCGCCAGCACGGCCTTGCGCGTGAGGCTGCGCTTGGGCGCAACCACCCACGCGTTGCTTCCCTGCCCCCCGTGCAACCCACCCACCCACTGCTTGAGCGGCTCCATAAAGTTGAGCAGCAGCCCGGCGGCATAGACAAGGCGCGCGTGCGGCACGCCATCTGCCTCGAGGATGGCAGGCGTTCGCGGCGATGCGCTCGGCTCCAGTTCCGAGGCTCGGTACGGATCGCTTTCGGCAAGCAGTAGCAGCCGCACCAATTCGCTTTCCCAATTGGCGCTCTGTCCCCATGCCACCAGTTTGAGATAGGCGAGGCTGTCCAGCGGCGTCCACGGCGCAGGGCGTGCGCCCAGCAGGTTGAGTTCGGGGGCAAGGCGACCGAGACGGCTCGTGATGTAGGCGTTGACCCCTTCGGCATACCATGAGAGCACAGCGCGCGTTTCATCATCCAGCGCGTCATACTCCCGTTGCGCGGCGCGCAAGAAGCCCACCGTGCGGCTAAAACGGTCCGCATCCAGCGCCGCCTCGCCAAAGAGCTCTGCCAGCGTGCCCGCGGCAATGCGACGATTCTGCTCCATCTGCCACATGCGATCCTGCGCGTGGACGAAGCCCTGTGTGCGAAAGAGGTCCGCGCGGGTGGTGGCGTAAATGTGGGGCACGCCATGCTTGTCGCGCAGTACATCCACAGGGGCATCCAGGCCCGTCATGGCAAGCACGCCGCTCAGGCGCGGCTGGGCGCGCGCAATGCGCCACCAGTAGAGGTAGCCGAAGAGGACGCCAAAGAGAACAATGCCGATGACGGCCAGGATGCCGATAATGATTGCGACGACTGTGCTGATGCCCATAGTGCGCGGTCTGATGAATGATGCGGCCCTTATCTGCATCCATTCTACACGCGCGGCCGCTGCACGCAGTAGGCAGAGACCCGATGCAGGGCGCAAAAAAACCGGCCCGTTAGCAGGGCCGGTTTGCTGGGCAATGCATGCACATCATGCGTCGCTGCAACTGCGCGCAGGGGGCTGCATGACAAAGGAACGAGGCATATCGCGCAGGGTGACTGCGTAGCTAATGCTTTCATCGGCAAAGTTCATCAACACGCGGCTTTCGGCTACATAGCAGTCAAGCCGACGTTCAACCTGATCGGCCAGCCAGGGGTACAGATCATCCAGCAACTCGTGCAATTGTTTGCGCACAGTGGCGGGGCCGCCCGCGTGCTGGGCCACTTCACGTTCCCACGGTGTAAACGCCTCCTCCATGCGCAAGAGGAGTGTGTCACCGTCCAGGCTTGCACACGGGCGTACACCGGGGCGGGCAAAGCGGCGCTGCCATTCGCGGTGAAAATCGCGCGCCATATCCGCCAATAGCGCAGCAACCGGCGCTTGTGCAGGTACAGCCGCCGTCGCAGTGCGATGTGCAGAAGCAACCGACATAAACCCTCCAGGGCAAAGGCGGGGGCGCACATTTTGAACGACACCCGCTGTGTGAGCGAACCGCCTGACTACCCTAGCAGGCCCACATTACGGGCGTATTTCGGTTTCGTTGCGAACGACACGCGGCCGGCGTCTTG
>DIAV01000003.1:0-7061 GCA_002415895.1 Anaerolineales bacterium UBA5069
CCGCCGCTACGCAAGCCCGCGCGCGGCCGCGCGCTTGAAATTGGTACTTGACAAGCCCTTTGTTCTATGGAATACTGCGGCCAACTTGGAACGATATGCTTGGCAATGACGTTTTGGTTGCATGACAGGCAGTTCCAGCCTACATTGCTATCCCATACTAAAGGAGGTGATGCTTATGGATTGCAGTAACCAATCCACTCCGGCAGCGTCATCTCTGAGGGTTAACCTCTAGATACGCTGTCGGAGAAGCAGGAAAGCAGGCCCGCATCGCAAGATGCGGGCCTGCTCTATTTTGGGCATTCATTGTCTGGCGGCAATTCGCCACCGCCACCACTACCACTACAAGATGAGCTTGATGAGCAGTGTGGAGAGCCCGAGGAAGAGCGCAAAGCCCATGACATCAGTCGTCGCCGTGACAAAGATGCTTGAGGCCAGGGCGGGGTCTACGCCAATCCTGCGCAGAAGCATGGGCACGAGGGTGCCAAAGGTGCCCGCGACGACCATGTTGCCCAGCATGGCCAGCCCAATCACAACGCCCAGCCATGGGTTGCTTGTAAAGACGGCTACGATGAGGCCGACAAGCGTGCCCACAACGAGGCCGTTGACAAGCCCAACGCGCATTTCGCGCCACAGCGTGTAGGGCGTATCACTAGGCTCCACTTCATGCAGGGCGAGCGAACGCACAACCACGGTCATCGTCTGGGTGCCCGCGTTGCCCCCCTGGCCGGTGACAATGGGCATGAGTGCTGCCAGAATTGTCACCTTGGCAATGGTAGCGTCGAAGAGTGAAACCACATAGGCGGCCAGAAAAGCCGTGCCCAGGTTCATGACGAGCCATGGCAAGCGGTTGCGCAGAATTTGCCAGAAGGGGCTGTCAATAGCGGCATCATCGCCCACGCCGGCAAGGCGGTAGATGTCCTCGGTGGCCTCCTCCTCGATCACGTCGACAAGGTCGTCTACGGTGATAATGCCGACGAGGCGATTGTTGGCATCCACCACAGGCAGGGCCAGCAGGTCATAGCGCGCCAGGAGTTGGGCGGCCTCTTCCTGGTCGGCATCGACGCGCACAGAGATGACATCGCGGCTCATGATCATCTCAATGGTCTGCTCGGGGTCGGCCAAAATCAGCGCGCGCAGATTGACAAGCCCAATCAGGCGCGTATTGCGATCAAGCACGTAGAGGTAAAAGATCTCTTCGGCGTCTTCATAGTGCTCGCGCAGATAGCTGACGGCCTCGCGCACACGCATCCAGCGGCGCAGCGACGGGGGCGGCAGGTTCATAATGCCGCCTGCCTCGTCTTCCGGATATTGGAGGAGGGCGGTTACTTCGGCAGGCTCGTCCATCTCGCCAATCAGGCCGGCGGCTTCTTCGGGCTCCATCTCGCCCAGAAGGTCCGCGGCTGCGTCAGGCTCCATGGCCTCGAGCATGTCCACGAGTGTTTCGCGGTCGAGGTGTTCGGCAACCTCGGCCATCTCTTCCTCGTACATTTGCTCGAAGACGTCGGCGAGTTGTTCGGTCTCAAGGCGGTTTACAAGTGCCGATTGCTCGTCATCATTCAGTTCGTTGAGGATTTCGGCGGCGTCGGCCGGATGCAGGCCGCGCAAGAGCGTGGCCGCAGCATCATAATCGGCAGCGTCGAGGTGCGTCTGGATGCGCTCAAGCGCAACTTCATACTTCACAGGATCGACCATGACCACCCTCCACTCCCATTGCCTGCGGCGCGCTCGGCTGGTGCGCGCAGTGTGTGCGCACTGCGTGTGCGAAATGGCGTGGCCGCAGGGCGCATGGCGACGCGTGAATACCGCCCCCGAGTCGGGACGGCGGCATCGACGTGGAGTTGGGCCTTAAGGGATTGCTCGCGGGGTCACACCCCGGCGAGGCTTTGGCAGCGCGGGCGCGCTACGCAGACAATGCGGGGGAATGACCCTGCCGGCGACCCAATGCGGACCGACCGGCCGCGTGGCCGGTCTCCACAGCGCGCTGCGGCAGGCTCTTTATGGACGGCATGTGCCGTCGTTGGCGAATGGCGGGCACGTACGGCTGGGCATCCTCAGGTGAGGAGCCACAACTGGGCGGCTGGCCATCCGTTTCGGGCGTGCTTGTGGACGCCTCGGGTGCAGCGAGAAATGAATCCATCTGATGCGTGTTTTGCGGGCCGGCGTGAACGAATGTCGGCCTCCTCCGCGCCGCGGCATAATAACACTGCGCCGCCGCGCTGTCAATCCGCGCCTCGAGTGGTTTGGTCCCCTTAAGCGTCGTGGGAACAGCTTGTGCGCGGGCAAACAAAAAGGGGAGGGCGCAAGCCCTCCCCTTTTTGTTACATACGATGTGCGGCGGTAATCGTGGCTATTTGGCGAGAAGAATGTCCGCCTCGAAGCCAGGCGCCTGGCTGCGGTAGAGTGCCAGAATGCCGCTTTGCGACGGTGAGGCTGCCGCGCCACCCGGAACCCGCGTAACCTGGAAGCGCGCGACGGAAAGCGGCGCGATGCCTTCGACGCTGCCCAACGGCCCGTACTTGGGTGTTGCGGGTGTGAAGGTCATGCCTTCGATGGAATCAGTCAGCAAACCTGTGAAGTAGTTGTCGAAAGCATAGACGCTCAGCGTGAGCTTGCTGGCCGCCGATGCGCCCATGGGGCCCATGGGGATGTACATGCGCATGTTGGCGCTGTCCAGGTCTGCATCTGCATAGAAGTAGGCAGCGCCTGCTCCCGTATTCAGATCGACCAGATAGACAAGAACCTGGCCTGTTGCGGCAAAGCCGCCATTCTCAGCCGTATAGGCTACGAAGTCGTCTGTGCCGTCGCTGTCGACGTCGATGTAGACATCGAACTCGGCAGGGTAGGCGGGATGCGAGCGAATGCCGTAGGTGGTGATACCCACTTCAAGGATGTCACCCAGGCCGGCAATGTTGCCTGCATTGCGTGCGCCCACGGCGCGCAGGTCAACAACGGCGGCGTTGGAGCCGGGGCCGGGGATTTGGCCGCTGGGAATGCGCGGGCTGGTGCCCAGCAGCGCATAAAGGTCAGCGACGCCATTCTCTACACCGAAGTTGACGAACTTGACATAGCCCTTGTCATCGGTGGGCTTCTCGTACTCCTTGGACGCAACCAGCGCAGCAGACTTGCGCGGCATGATCTGCCACGGCAACGCGATACTGTCCGGGCTGTCGCCTTCCTTGTTGGGGCTAATCTTCAGGTAGCCATCGAACTCGACGCTCTGCAACAGTGCGCCCGTGCCGCCATTGACGCCGCCGTCCAGCGTCCATGTGGGCAGCTTCCGGCCATCAACCAGCAAAACGACATTGAACGTAGTGGATCGGCCCGCACGTACGGTAATGTAGCTGGGCGCGAAAACCTTGACGGCGCCAGAAGCTGCATCGTCCGCATAGCGGAATTCCGGTGTTACATAGAGTTTACGAGGGTCACTGCCGTAGTTGGTGACCTGTACGGTCTTCCAGAAGAGGCCGCCCGTGTTGATGGCCTGATAGCCGAAGGAGAGGCTGGGGAAACCGCTCTTGCGATCCCACGCAACGATTGAGGTGGCAATAGCGTCGTCGACGCGCACTTCACCGCCACCAATGCGGGTGATGGGTGCGAGTACGCCGGGCTGTGTGGCCGGATTGGTCTGAATGTTCGTTTCGCCCGTGTTCATGAGGCGGGCGCGTACTTCTGTGGGTGTGGCGTTCGGGTAGGCGCTCAGCACAAGGGCTGCCGAGCCGGAGACCATGGGCGCTGCGCCCGAGGTGCCGCCAAAGGCGCCTTCTTCGGTGCCAAAGCCTGCCAGCGCCGAGACCGATGCACCGGGTGCGCCGATGTCGGGCTTGAGCTGGTTGAGGGAGAAGCTGGGGCCGCGCGACGACGAGCCCACCATGGCGCCAACCAGCGACACGGCGTTGGCCGAGTTGACGGTGACATTGACAGGGGCGTCGATGTTGGCCTTGATCAAGTCTGCGTAGGCCTTGATGATGATGAGCGTGGGGACGAAGGTGTCGCCGCCGCCGAAGCTGAAGCTCACGGCATCACCACCGGCAATCAGGCCAAGTAGCACGCCTGTGGCGCCGGCCTTGGCTGCCGCATCAACCTTGAGGGAGATGGCGCATGCACCGCGGTCAACCAGCGCAACCTTGCCGGCCGGGTTTGCCAGCAGCGTTTCACCAGGGCAGGCCGTGCCAACATAGACGACATCACCCGTGAAGCCTGCGCCAATCGGGGCCCAGTCCACGGATTCGGTGTTGTTGTAGGTGCCGGCGATGCCGGCCGGGCTGTTGATGACCAGCGGGTAGGTGACGGCGCTGGGCACCTGCGTCTGGGCGACGCTAATCACCTCGGGCTGGCTGGAGGGCGAGCCGAGAATGTAGGGGCGATCGGCGCTGTTGCCTGCCGAGGCGACGACGACAACGCCCAGCTTGACGGCGTTGGCGCTGGCAAAGCTCAGGTCATCCTGCTCCTGGCCGTAGGAAGAGCCAAGCGACATGTTGATGACGTCGACTGCGTCATTGATGTTCTTGTCGCCATTGGGATCCAGGGCAAACTCCATGCCCTGAAGCAAGGCGATCCCGCTGCACGACGAGGAGATTGCCGAGCAGACCTTGACAGCCAGCAGGCTGGCGTCGGGCGCGACACCGACGTGTGTGCCGTCGTTGCTCTTGCCGGCGATGATGTCGGAGACGTGTGTGCCGTGACCTTCATAGTCAATCGGGTCCGGGTCAGGAATCTCGTCTGTGTCAGGCCAGCTTTCACCCACGAAGTCGTAGCCGTCCACCACCTTGGCGGTGGGGAAGAGGCCATCGCGCGTGGTGTTGCGCGGGTCATCGTTGGATGTGCCGTAGGCAGCCTCATAGTCGGCCAGATCACCCGAGCCGCCGAGGTTGAAGTGGGTGTAGTCAATGCCGCTGTCGAGCACGGCCACCCGTACGCCTGCACCCTTGACGCCTGTGGCTTGCACTGTGGCGGCGCCAATGTAGGGCACAGTCTCGCTCAGGTCCATCTCGTAGTCGCGTACAGGATTGATGTGCGCGACGCCGGGACGTCCGGCAATCTGGCTGATGACGGCAGCGTCCGTTTCAATGATGACTGCGTTCATGGCCACGCTGAGTGTGGCCAGGATCTTCGCATTGCCATCAACGGAGCGGACGAAGTCCACCAGCGAATTCTGCTCAGCTGCCGTTGCCTGTACGGAGGCATCTGCAGCCTGAACACTGCCCAAGGCCACAGCCTCGGCGACAGAGGGGGCGCTCATGCGCACCACCAGGCGCACGCGCCCGCTGGCATTGCGCAGTGCGGGATTCACGACATCGCCCACGACATCGCGCGCGGCCACACGTGCCGATTGCGGTACGGCGGCGGGGCGCACAACCGCAGCGGAAGCGCTTGCTTCGGCCTGATCCGCTGCGGTGATTTCAACCTGGCCACTGCCGTTGAGCATGAGGGGCAAATAACTCGCAGGGGGAATTGCCGATGGCTCGTCGGGCGCATCGGGGTTATCCTGCGCAAAAGCCGGCACTACGCTCAAGAGCATGAGCGTCACGGCGAGCAACAAATTCAGAAGCGGTTTTCGCATACTGTGGTCTCTCCTTGGTGATGGTGGGTTACTTACACGGCGAGCAGGTGTGGGAGATTCACGCGCCGAAGCGCAGGTGCAAGCGTTTCGCGTCAGGCATCGGGGTCGTGCAGGTGTGTGCGCTGCATCTCGAAACTGAGACGCAACCCAGCGCACCCAGGCGTGGCCAGCGGGCAACAGAAGTCGAAAGCATAGACGATACGAGTGGAAAGCTGAAATACAACTGGCCTGGCGGAAGCAAATGCAGCCTGCCGTACGCGACTGCACGCATACTTATGCAGTGCGGCGCGTCGTGCAAACAGGCTTGCTCAGGCGTTTTGTGGGGGGGGACTGCAAGGCTGACCCGAGTGACAACGACATCATAACGACCTTACGCCATGACGTCAACCCCTTAAGGCGGCAATTTCTCAAATTGACACCCCCAAAATGTGAAGTGGGCATTGATTGGCCGGCGCGACTGGTGAAGCTGCGCGAATGTCTCCCTGCGGTGGCTTGTTGGCGCATCCTGGCACTGCGCTACATTGTTCGTGGTGGCGGTGCAAGCCTTCGTACTTGCCTACGGACGCGGCGCGATATCATGTCGACGGCGGCTTGCACCGCCGCTACGCGGTCTTACAAATAGGCTTCGACGCGCGTCAGGAAATCGGCCAGTGTGGCATGGAAGCGTTCGGGCTCCTCAAGATGGGGGAAATGCGCGCTCTGCTCGAAGAGCGCATACTCGGAGTAGGGAATGGCGCGGTGGAGTGATGCGGTGAGGTGGGGGGGCGTCTTGTCATAGTGGCCGCCCAGCACAAGCGTGGGGATATTGATTTCATCGAGGCGCGCTGTCACGTCCCATGTGGCCAGGGGGCCGGTGGGTGCAAAGGGGTGCGGACCCCAAAGCGTTTCCATGACCTCGCGATAGCGGTGCGCAGACTCGCGGCTGCGGCGCAAGGGTGCAGGCATGGGCTGAACTCTGCAGCCGTGGCGCTGGTCAAAGAGCGCAGCCGCTTCAACATAGCCCGGCGTAGATGTCGAACGGTCCTGGATGGCCTGTGTGAGGGCAAGGCGCGCACCCATGGGCAGCGCAGCGATGAGGTCTTCCAGCTCAATCATCCAGTCGGGCACAGATGCAGGTGTGGACACAAGCGTGAGGCTGGCCAGCCCCGGCGCGCCCGAAAGCGCGTGCTCCAGCGCCAACATGCCGCCCCAGCCGTGGCCCAACAAGTGAATATGGTTAAGGCCCAGCGTGCGCCGGACAACACTCAACTCCTCGACAAAGAGGTCTATGCTCCACAGGTTGGGGTCATATGGGTGATCGGACAGGCCGCAGCCCAGTTGGTCATAGAAGATGACGCGCCGCCCCTGTGCCTGTGCAGCAAGCGGTGCCAGATAATCGCTGGGCGTGCCCGGTCCCGTGTGCAGAACCACAAGCGGCAGGTGACCAGGCGTTTCGGGCGCGCCCACCAAGCGGTGCCAAACGCGATGGCCGTGGAAGTGCAAATGGCCATCAAGGGATGGG
>DIAV01000003.1:7110-8764 GCA_002415895.1 Anaerolineales bacterium UBA5069
CACGGCTTAATGTGTCGTGTTCGAGCACCGCACTGCCAATGTCGGCCATGCGTCGCCACCAGCGCTCCATGGTGCGCGTGCCCAGCAGCGCCCAGCCCACCTGCGCCTGGGGATCCCATGCGGCATAGGTTCCACTCTGTCCACCATGGCCAAAGGTGGCGGGTGAGGCCGCCGCGGGCGCAAAGTGAGGTGCTTTATTGCCGTGCAGTTCGGCGCCCAACCCCCACGGACAGGGGTCCCACTCGAGCCAGCCGGTAAAGCCGCCCGCCAGCGCCCCCACCTGGTCGCGCGTTGCGTCGGCGCGCACGGCCGGCGGCAGAAAAGCGTCGTCGGCAGGTGCGAACGCCTGCACCAATGCCAGCGCGCCGGTTGCATTGGTGATCAAGCCGCCCCACGGGAAGCCCAGCGCGCGGTACCAGGGCGTATTGTAGGGTTCAAAGGGCGTGCCTGCGAAGCTGCCCAGCAAGCCCATAACGCGGCCGGGTGCGCGCGCCGGTTCTGTGCCAAGATAGGCGTCAATGCCCAGCGGCTCCAGCACGAGTGCGCGCAGCGCCTCATGAAAGCGCTCGCCGTAGACACGTTCCACCGCCAGCGCGGCCAGCCCAATGCCCACATTGCTATAGCGCACGCGCGTGCGCTGCGCGCCGTCCAACGGCGTGTGCAGCAGCGCGGGCTGAATGCTTTCCCACGAGAGCCCCGGCCCATAGGGTGCGGCGCCGGATGGCACATCCTCGGGCAGGCCAGCCGTGTGCGAAAGCAGTGTGCGCAGGGTGACGCCTGCCTGCGCGGCGGCAGCATCGGGGAGCACGTCAGCAAGTGGCGCATCAAGGTCGAGCGCGCGCGTTGCCACGCAGCGCAGGACGGCCAGGGTGGTTGCCAGCTTGGTGATGGATGCTACGGGCAGCAGTGTGTCGGCGGACAGAGCAACGCCGTCAGCGTCTGTGCCGAACGCGCGCACCTGCACGGGTTCGGCGCCACGGCGCGCCGCCACGATCAAACCAGGTACACCTGGCGCGTTGCGCAATTCTTCGGCGATTGTGGCAATGCGTTGCCAATCCATGTGAGGCCTTCCACCAGGTCAATTCTGCATCGTGTTGCGCAGCGCCAATTACGATATACGGTCGAGCGTGCGGAACCATTTTGAAACGAGCGGCAAGTAGTAGCGGTCAAAGGGAGTCCACCAGGTGCGGCGGTGGGGAATCTGGCTGAAGAGGCTGTGCGGGCGCACGCCTGCAATCATCTCTGCCACTTCGCGGCCCATCTTGCCGGCAATCGCCACGCCGTGGCCGGCATAGCCATAGGCGTACCAGATGGCGCCATCGCGTGCGCTGCCTTGCGTCAGGGGCGCGCGGCCAATGTGCGGCATCTGGTCAAAGGTAAGTCCCAGCTTGCCCGTCCATGTGTGCGATAGCGTTACATCGCGCAACTGCGGGAAGACCTCGACCATGCGCGCACGCAGCGCGCGTGCGCTGGCGTGCATGTCCAGGGTGGTGGACAGGTCATGCCGACCCCCGAAGAGCATGCGCCCGTCCGGCGTGAGGCGGAAGTAGTTGAGAAAGTGGCGGCTGTCAAAGAACATGCGCCCGCGCGGGCTAAGCTCCTGCTGCAGCGCCGGCGTAAGCGGTTCGGTCGTAATGACATAGCTGCCGGCAGG
>DIAV01000003.1:8828-12015 GCA_002415895.1 Anaerolineales bacterium UBA5069
GCGCGCAGCGAGCCGCGCCGTGTGACCACGCGCCACCGCCCTTCTTCGCGCAGCAAATTGGTCACAGGTGCATCCTCCACCAGGAGCGCGCCTTTGCGCGCTGCAGCCTCGGCCAGCCCGAAGACATAGCGCGCCGGGTGCACGGAAGCCGTCACCGTTTCGGCATAGCCGCCAAAGTAGGCGCGGCTGCCGATTTCGCTGTGCAGGTGCGCGGGTGCAACCAGATAGCCCGCTTCAAAGCCCAGGTTGCGCTTGTGCCACGCGTCGGCCTCCTGCATGTGGGCAAAGTGGCTGGGCTTGGCGGCCAGCAGCACGCAACCGCTGCGTGCGAAGTTGCAGTCAATGCTCTCTGCGTGCGCTGTGCGCTCAATGAGGTCGATGGCGTCCTGCGCCCAATCCCACAAGGCGCGCCCCCTGGCCGGGCCGTAACGTTTGAAGACGGCGGGCATCTCGGCCTTGAGGCCGCTGGTGGCCATGCCGCCATTGCGGCTGCTGGCTCCCCAGCCAATGGTCTCTGCTTCGAGCACGACGACGCTGGCTCCGGCTGCACGCAGCGCCAGTGCTGCATGCAGGCCGGTGTAGCCGCTGCCGATCACGGCGACATCGGCGTGATCGGGCAGCGGGCTTGTAGCAAGCGCATGGGGGCGAGGGTAATCGTCGGTCCAGAACGGCGTTGTCTGCATGGGCAAATCAGTCCGCCTGGTGCGCCTTGTCGAAGTTCTGGGCATCAACAACGGCGAGCGTGGCCATATTGACAATATCGCGTTCGTCGGCTCCCGTGGCAAGGACATGGAGCGGTTCATTCATGCCCACGAGCACAGGGCCAATGGCCACGGCGCCGCCCAGGTGGCTCATGAGTTTGTAGGCTGTGTTGGCGGCGGCAAGGTTGGGGAAGACCAGAATGTTGGGATCCTTGACGTTGCTGAAGGCAAAGTTGCGCGCCATAAGCTCCGGCACAACCGCAACGTCGGCCTGCATTTCGCCATCGATGGAGAGATCGGGGCGCGCCTGGCGCACGAGTTCGGTCGCCTTGCGCACGCGCTCGGATTCGGCGTGGGGCGTGCTGCCAAAGTTGGAGAAGCTGAGCATGGCGATGCGCGGCTCCTGACCAAAGCGTATGGCCAGCTCTGCAGCATTGAGCGCAATGGCCGCCAACTGCTCGGCTGTCGGCTCAATAATGACAGATGCATCCGTGAAGAAGTAGACACGATCCTGCACGAGCATGACATAGACGCTGCTCACCCAGCGCCCAGGCTTGGCGCCCACAACCTGGAGCGCAGGGCGCAGAACTTCGGGGTAGTTGTAGGTCAGGCCGGAGATAAAGGTGTCGGCATCGCCCGCCTTGACCATCATTGGGCCAAAGTAGTTGGGCTGGCGCATGAGGTCATTGGCAAGGGCCAGTGTCACACCTTTGCGGCTGCGGGACTGGTAGAAGCGTTCGGCATAGGCGGCGCGTGCGTCGGCGGTGGCCGGCTCAATCACAGTGGGCGCGTAGTCAAGGCCAAGCTCGCGTACGCGCTCGGCAATCACCGCCGGGCGGCCAAGCAGGATGGGCAGCGCGATACCCTGTGATGCGACGGAATAGGCTGCGCGCACGATTTTCGGGCGTTCGCCCTCGGCAAAGACCACACGCTTGGGTTGCTGCTGCGCCTTGTGTTCCATGACGCGCATGACCTGCGTGCGTACGCCCAGACGTCCGGCCAGTTCGTCAAGATAGGCGTCAAGGTCAATCGGCTTGCGCGCCACGCCGCTCTGCATGGCGGCGCGCGCCACGGCAGGGGCCACCCACATGAGCACGCGCGGGTCCACCGGCTTGGGGATGATGTACTCACGCCCAAAGCGCAGCGATGAAAGGCCATAGGCATTGATCACACTATCGGGTACATCTTCGCGCGCGAGTGCGGCGAGGGCGTGCGTGGCGGCCATCTTCATTTCCATGTTGATTGTGCTTGCGCGTACGTCGAGCGCGCCACGGAAGATGAAGGGGAAGCCTAGCACATTGTTGACCTGGTTGGGATAGTCACTGCGGCCTGTGCCAAAGATGATGTCGGTGCGTGCGGCCTGCGCTTCTTCGTAGGTAATCTCGGGGTCGGGGTTGGCCATGGCGAAAATGATGGGGTCCTTGGCCATAGAGCGCACCATCTCACGCGTAAGCACATCCTTGACGGAGAGGCCAATGAAGACGTCGGCATCCTGGAGGGCCTCGGTGAGCGTGCGCAGCGGGGTATCATTCGCATAGCGAGCTTTGTAATCGTTCATGCCCTCTGTGCGCCCCTTGTAGATCACGCCTTTGGTGTCGCACATGACGATGTTGTCCGCCTGCGCTCCGAGCGCGACATAGAGGTCGGCCACGGCAATCGCGGCTGCGCCTGCACCGTTAACGACGATGCGAATGTCGGCGATGGGCTTGCCCACAATGTCCAGCGCGTTGATCAAGCCCGCACCTGAGATGATGGCCGTGCCATGCTGATCATCATGAAAGACGGGGATGTCGCAGCGTTTCTGTGCCTCCTGCTCAATGTAGAAACACTCAGGGGCCTTGATATCCTCGAGGTTGATGCCGCCGAAGGTGGGGGAGATCATCTCCACAAAGCGCACAATTTCGTCGGGGTCGCTACTGTTCACCTCAATGTCGAAGACGTCGACATCGGCAAAGCGCTTGAAGAGGACCGCCTTGCCCTCCATCACAGGCTTGCTGGCGAGCGCGCCGCGGTTGCCCAGCCCCAAAATGGCCGTACCGTTGCTGATGACGGCGACGAGGTTGCCCTTGGCTGTTACGTCGTAGGCCACTTCGGGGTGATCGGCAATTTCGAGCACGGGGAAGGCGACGCCGGGCGAGTAGGCCAGCGAAAGATCATTCTGTGTTTCCATTGGTTTTGTGGCAACGATTTTGAGCTTGCCGGGGCGGCCCTCGGCATGGTAATTCATTGCGTCCTGTTTGGTTATAGCCATGGGGATTGCCTGTCCTAGCAGCGCATATGCGCGCGATATAAATGGGAGAAAGAAGCATCCTCATAGTACCGCGTCAGGGCGGCGCGGGCAAGAAGCACGGCAAAGCCCCGCAGTCATGACGAGTGACATGCGGGGCCGGGTAGCGAAGAACTGGTACCTGGTAACTGATCTTTGATCGATTACCAATTACCAATTACCAATTACCATTTACTGCTGCATCTTGCAAGTGCTTACT
>DIAV01000003.1:12210-20287 GCA_002415895.1 Anaerolineales bacterium UBA5069
CACGCCTTCTTGCAAGACGCAGCATTTACCAATTACCAATTACCAATTACCAGTGAACTTCTACTTCGTAATGGCAGGCAGGTAGGTGCCCGTGTTGAGCGTTACCTGCGCAACATCACTCGATTCGGAGGCGTTGGGGCTGGTGTCGTCGCGCACGAGCAGGCTTACGGTGAAGGGTTCGGGTTTGTCACCTTCATCTGTCGGCGCCTTGAAGGTGCAGGTCAGCAAGCCTTCACAGGCTGCAATTTCGTTGGCGCCATCGCTCGACACGTCACCCAGGTACCACTTGATGGTGAACTTGGGATTCGCTGCATCGTAGGCGAAGACAAAGTCGAAATCGGCCACACCATTCGCTTTGGGCGATTTGGCGGGGTCGGCTGCGGTGAAGGTGACGGAGATGCCCGATGTGGCCTCGATGGGCGGGTTGAGGATTTTGGCCAGAGGACGCAGGTATTGCGGGCTGGCCGGGATGTAGACGAAATCCTCGGTGACGGCGTTGGTGAGTTTCTCTGTGAATCGGACCTTCAACTCGTAGACCGGGAAGAGTTCGCCCTGCTGCGAGCCTGCGGGTGCTTCCCAATAGGCAATCGTCACAGCAAGAATCTCGCGCTTGAGGATGTCGAGCGGGATCGAGTTCATCGTTACGGCATCGTCGAGGGCCAGATAGAGAGCCTTGATTGTGTCCGTGTCCACGATCGTCGTTGTGAGTGCCTGCGCGCTGGCGTTGCCGGTTGGAACCACGATTGGCCGCCAGCCACCCTGTACGCCAAGGGGCATGATGTTGCCATTCACCAGGTCGCCCGCTGCTGACTGGAGATAAGGCTGGTACACCTTGAGCTTTGCGCCAGGCCCAACCACCGTGAAGGTAATCTGCTCGGTTGCGCCGGCAGCGTTGACAATGGCAGTGGGCAGCAGGCGGGTGTAGATCACCTGCAAGTTGGCAGGCGCCTCTACGTCCGCCACGGAGGCTGTCGACAGGCCGCGCGCGGTTGTGCCTGTGGTGTCGGTGATCACTTCGTAGAAGACGGCGCCATCGCTGTAGAGACCGTACTCCTTGAGGAAGGCATCGGCATTGCGGCGCGCGCTGTCGTCGGAGATGCCCTCCACGCCCGCAGCATTGGCGCTCATGGCGGCGCGTGCCGCATTATCAGTCCACAGTGCGCCAATGTTTGTAAACTGATAGAGGCCACTCACCTTATCCATTTGCAAAGCAAGGCGTTCGTTGGTGGAGACGAGGAACGGCGAGTTTTCCGGCTGCTTCGGCGGGGGCGGATCTTCAGCATCAATGGCGCTCCCCTGCACCGTGCTTGTGTCGACGACTTCGGTCGCGGACAGATTGAAGATGCCGGCAAGATCGGCAAAGCGCGAGGCCGCCTCGTCGGGGTTGAGCGACTGCAACTGGAAAACGGGCAGTTGGCCTCCCAACTGGCCAAGCGGAATTGTACTGGCGCTGGCCGTGCCGCAGTTGTGCGTATACCAGTAGTAATCGTTGTCGTAGGAGTCACTGCACACGCTGCTGAAGTAGGGGTTGTCGTTGAAGCAGGCTGTCTCTTCGGCAATCACGCGGGCCACACGCCCGCGCTGGGCAATGTCGCATGCATTGAACCAGGATTGTGTCATGTTGTAGCCAAAACGCATGTAGCGGCCAAAGTGGTAGGATTGTGTCTCCCACCAGTTGTTGTGCGCGCTGGCATTGCTCACAAAGCCCAGGATCAAGTGCTGCCTGTTCATGCATTGGGCCATGTTGCCCAGGCCCGTGCCCGAGAGCACCTGACATGAGGTAAGCGCCAGCCACTCGTTGTCGTTGTCTCCCCACGACGTGTCGCAGTCATTGGCGGAGGAGAGCCAGGCGTCATTGTGGCTGGCGTTGTCAAAGGTAAAGGTGCCGGGCGAACCGTGACCGACGTAAAACGAAAGGTCCACGGAGTCGGTCCAGGCATTCTCATTGCCGCCCAGCGCCGCGCGCTTGTAGTCGGTCTCCCACGACAGCGCCTCGTTGAAGTCAAAGCGGCGCACAAACCAGCCATTGAGCCAGTAGTACATGCCGTAGCGTTCGGCGGCGGTGGCCGTCGTCAGGTTGCCGGCGGAACCTTCACTGCCAAGCTCCCAACTGCCGCCATCATCGGCAAGCCCCTGATTTGGCTCGGCGGCAACGCTTGCCGGCAGCGGCCCTGCAACGGGTTCGTTGCCCTGGGCAAATGCGGGCCGTGCTGCAACGAGCATGAGCAGCAGCGCGCCCATGCAAAGAAAGCCAATGCGCAGCGTGCGGCGGCGCAGATCGGCCCATTCCAAAATCTCGATGTGGCTCATGACACTTGTTCCCCTCTCTTTGCAAGAAGACATGTTTCAGTCACTGCAATTGCGTTACTGGTCGTCGCGCTCCACATCCTCCCCAACGCAGCGCGCCGGCCCCCGTCCAACGAGCAAACGACACATTTTGAAAGCATGCACGTAATGCTGCCCGGCCCTGTACGGACCATCAGGATGGTGAGAGATGAATCGACGTGTGTTGAACAGCCGCCATGCATACGCTCTTCACGTAACTGACGGACGATCCTTTTTACGGGGGATTGCGGCTTTGATCGGTGCGGGGGAATTGCCCAGGGGGTGCGTTTTCGCCGGCGCTTGAGCGCGGGAGGTTGCGCTATGGCTTGGGGGCGTGCAAACGATGGTGCATTAATGCATGTGTGGGCGCTGGAGTGGGGCGATTATAGAACAATCGAACGCGATGTGCAAGCGGATGCAAATTTGATCAATGGCCTGTGCGTTCATGCCAGGTGTGTGTGAAGCCTCACGCCTGTCGCCTCAGCTAAGCATAATCACAATGGGCCGGTGGGAATAACAAGTAGATTACAGCGCAGCTGTGTTTCACGACACTGTATGTAAAAAAAGCAGTTCAGGGGAGCAACACAGCGCGCTTCCGTTGGGCACTACGGCAGCAGCACCAGCGTGCCCCACTCGGTGGGGTTGTCGTAGGTTGTGCGCGCGGGCGAAGCGGATACAACGCTCTCCTGGCGCGCCTTGTTGCCGTCATTGTCACTCATGCTCAGGTTGAAGCCGTAGGAGTCGCCGCCTTGTACGGCGGCGATGCCCAGCACGCTCCAGGGGAGCAGCGCTTCGATGGTGTAGCCGGATTCGCTTGTGACGCCTGCCCCGCCGAGCGGTATAACGCCTTCGATGGCAAGGGGCAGCCAGCGATAGCTTTGCAGCGTGCGCCCGTCGCCGCTAATGCCAATGCCGATTTGGAAGTCATCGCTGCTCGCGTTGGGGTCGGTTGAATCGGCAACAAGTTGCGCGTCCAATTGCAATTCCAGTGCATCGCCCTGCCACATGTCTGTGCCGGGGGGACCAGGGCGAAACGCATCGTCACGCAATTGCACGGCCAGCACAAGGCCATCGTTTGTCCATGCGAGCTGGAAGCGGCCTGAGGCGTCATCCGCGCCTTTATGTTTGCCACCGCCTTCCACCACGGTAGCAATCGCATTCCAGTTCGCGTCGGGCCAGTCGCCCAGGTCGCCATCAAGCTGGAGCGCGCCGGCCGGCGCGGCGCGAAAGATGCCGTTGGCCTCGGGGCGCGCCGCCACGGTGACAGTGCGCGTGGGGGCCGCAGCCACAACCGTGCTGCCGCCCAACGCGCCGCTCCAAACACCCGAATTGTGTGCCGCCACGAAGACGGGCCGCCAGTCACCGCTGGCCGCGTTGTTGTAGAGGCCATCGGCGGTGCATGAATCAACCGAACTGCTTTGCAGAATGTAGCCCTGCTCAAATTCCTGCACGTCGGCGCAGAAGCCCTTTTCGCTGTCGGTGGCCCAACCCAGCGCCTGGAAGATGGCGTCGTCGGTGCCCCACGCCCAGCCAAAGCCGCGGTCGGGCTGGACAAGGTTGGGCGGCGGCGCGCCGCGGCTGGGCACGGGGTCGCCATTCCACGAAGCGTCGATCACCTGCCACTGGCCGCCCAGCGTGAAGAAGTAGCTGCGGTTTGAGTCACTACGCCATAGCATGGAACCGCGCTCGAAGGGCTCCCATGCGGCCCACACGGTCTGCCCGCCGGTCAAAGCGCAACCAAAGAGTTCGCGGCTATAGCCTGGCGCGGCAAAACCGGCCGGCTGCAGTGCGCAGGGCGTGGGGGGTGTCGTGGGTGATGGCGTTGGCGTCACGGTGATCGTCTGGCGCGGCGTGGGCGTTGGCCCTCGCGGCGTGACTGTGGTTGTGATTGAGGCGATCGCGCCGGGGGTCACTGTGCCCGTAATCACGCCGATGACCGGCGTTGGCGTGCCGAATCCCACCTGTAGTGTGGCCGCGGGCGTAGGCTGCTGCCCCAGCCTGTCGCGCAAAGTGACAATGGCTGCACCCACGCTAAAGAAGAGGAAGGCAACGACCGCGAGCGTAATCAGCCAGCCCCAATTGCGGCTTGTGCGCGGCGTCTCTTCGTTGGGCAGGCGGTCGCCGCCTCCAGGCGCATTGGTGGCCTGGCGGCGGGGAATCAGATCGAAATCGTCGGGGTCATCGTAATTCATGGCTTTTCAGACGGCAGGTCCCAGCCTGGGGGCTCAGGTAATGTGGGTAATATGCTAACGATTGATAATGGAGGGGAGTTGATCGAGCGCTCCCATTGAGTCAATTAACGAGACTGCATAGAAGGCGGCAATGAGCAGGAGCGTTATCAAAAGCACGTGCACGATGCGGCGGCGATTGTGGCGGGCAGTTGTCCATCCTGAGGACGCAAGGGGCAGCGGGCGCGCCCGCTGCGATTGGGCACTGCGCAGTCGAATGGTGTCGAATGCGCCGTTGCGTTCGGGGCTGAGGATGAGCGGCAGGCCGATCCAATCAACCAGCAGGTTGCTGCGCGCAATCTCGGCAATTTGCATGCGCTGCTCGACATCCAGGGCAAGGGGGCGCGCCATCCCCTCAAAGTGGACAAGCGGTGTAAGCGCCTCGAGCCCTTCAAGGGTGACATTGCGCACAAGCACGGGGCGCGGCTGCCCGCCCAGGTCCTGGGGCTGCAACCGGTAGTGGATATCAATTGTGTCTGACAACGTAATGGGCATGGCGTTTGTGGCTGAATTGCTTGCCTGGCAGGCCCCATGGGCACTCTGTTCGTGCTTCCGTGCATACGTGAGACGCAACCAGGGCGCGCTCAGTTCCCAGGTCGCGCGCCTGCTGGCAGGCCGATTATAGCACGCATGGAGCGCACCTTTCAGATGATTAGGCCACGCGCACAGGGCGATTGCAGCATGGGTAGAGGCGCGTGCACACAAAACAACACGGGTTCTTGCAGATGGGGACAGCGATTTGCCCGCCGAATCTGCAGAACCCGCATTCAGGCGCGTAGATAAGCCGCCAATACGTGTGTTGTGAAGCTTTGTGTTTAGTCGGCCATTTGCACTGAAAGACGCACGCGGTAGGTATCGATGATCACCGCAAAGATGATGATGAAGCCTGTGACCATCTGGCGGGCGAAATCGCCCATGCCCAGCAGGAGCAGCCCGTTGTTGAGTACACCAATGATGCACGCGCCCAGGAAGGTGCCGATCATGGAGCCCTTGCCGCCGCTCATGCTCGTGCCGCCGATGACCACGGCTGCAATGGCGTTCAACTCAAAGCCAACGCCAAGGATCGGGCTGGCAATGTTAAGGCGCAGCATATACATGATCGCAGCAACGCCCACGCACAACCCTGTGATTGTGAACGCAGCAATCTTGTAGAAGGATGGCGTATGGCCGGAGAGGCGCACGGCTTCCTCGTTGTTGCCAATTGCGTAGATGATGCGTCCGAAGACGGTGCGCACAAGCACAAAGCGCCCCAAGAAGACGAGCGTGAGCGCAATCACAAAAATTACCGGCACACCCAGGATTGTCTGTGTGCCAAACTGGTTGAAGCCTGCCGGGAAGGAGAAGATGGTGCGCGAGCCGCTGATTTGCAGCGCCGCACCGCGCGCGATATTGAGCATGCCCAGCGTGACAATGAAGGAGTGTATCTTCCAGCGCTCGGCCACAAAGCCATTGAAGAGGCCGGCGGCGCTGCCCACGGCAAGGCTTGCCAGGACAGCAAGTCCAATGGCCACGGGCTCGGGGAAGGCCGTACTCGTCATCGTCAGCCCGGCCACGACGGTGCAGAGGGCAAGCACTGCACCCACCGAGAGATCAATCCCGCCCAGGAGAATGACAAAGGTCATACCGACGGCGATGACCGTATTGATGCTGATCTGCGTAAGGATGTTGCTGAGATTGGCCAGGCTGGCAAAGCGCGGCGCAAAGACTGAAAAGAAGACGATGATCAGCAGTAACGCGATGCCAATACCTGCTTCGCGCAGCAGGAAGTAGGTGGTGCGGCGTGCTTGTGAACTCTCTCGTTCGGGGGCGCTTGTAACCTGCGTGGACATCGACAGACTCCATGAGCTTCAGAATGACAATGAGTGTGAGGGGGCGGCGCACGCGGCGCAACGCAGGTCTATGCGGGTGCGGCTTCGGTCTGCACGTAATTCTGGTAGGCAAGCTCCAGAATGCGCTCCTGGCTGAAGTCAGGGCGCTCCACCTCGCCGGAAATGGCCCAATTGGAGAAGACCAGTATGCGGTGGCAAATGCCCAGCAGCTCCGGCAAGTCCGATGAGACGATGATAATCGCCTTGCCTGCTTTTGCCAGCGCCCACAGCAGCATGTAAATCTCGTACTTCGCGCCCACATCAATGCCGCGCGTTGGCTCATCAAAGATGAGCACCTGTGGGCCGCGGAAGAGCCACTTTGCCAGAACGACCTTCTGCTGGTTGCCGCCGGAGAGAAAGCGCACCCACTTGTCCACAGACGAGGTGCGGATGGAGAGCTCGTCCACCAGCCCCTCGGCGGCTGTCACCTCGGCGGCGTGGTTGAGCACGCCGCTGCGCGAGACTGCCGCAAGGTCTGTGAGCGAAATGTTGACGTAGCAGGGCATGTCCAGAATCAGCCCCTGCTGCTTGCGGTCTTCGGTCAACATGCTCAAGCCGGCCTGCACAGCATCGCGCGGGCTTTCCACCCGCAGAGGCTGGCCATTGAGGACAAGGTCGCCCGCAATGCGCTTGTCAGCCCCAAAGATCGCGCGCATGGTCTCGGTGCGGCCAGAGCCAACCAGCCCGGCAATGCCCAACAGTTCACCTGCGCGCACGCCGAATCCAAGCGGTGCGCCACCATGCTTGATGACCAGGTTGTTGACGCGGAAGATCTCTGCACCGGGGGCGACTGTGGTATCGAAGGGGTATTCCTCGCCCATCTTCTTGCCCACCATCATGCGCACCAGGTCGGCAACGGTGACATCTGCCATGGGCAGCGTATCCACCTTGCGCCCGTTGCGCAGCACGGTCACTCTGTCGCCAATTTCAAAGGTCTCTTGCAGGCGGTGCGAAATGTAGATGATGGTGACGCCGCGCTGCCTGAGACGGCGAATGATGTCGAAGAGGCGGCTGATTTCCCTGGGTGTGAGCGTTGCCGTTGGCTCATCCAGAAAAAGGACCTTGCTCTCGGTGGAGATGGCTTTGGCGATTTCAATCAGTTGAGTTTGCGCGACGCCCAGCAGTTCCACGCGTGAGGTGGGTGCGACATCAAGCCCCACTTCTTTGAGCACGGCTTCGGCATCCTGATTGAGTTTCTTGTAGTCCACCAAGCCGTGCTTTGTGGGCAACTTCTCAAAGAAGATGTTTTCGGCCACAGACAAATAGGGCAGGAGGTTGAACTCCTGGTAGACAACGCGAATGCCCGCGTGCAGTGCATCCTGCGTGCGCTGCGGGTTGTAGGGCTGCCCCTGGTAGAGGATTTCGCCTTCGTCGCGCGTGTAAATGCCACAGAGCACCTTGACGAGGCTTGATTTGCCCGCGCCATTCTCGCCCACGAGGATATGCACCTCGCCTGGTTCAATGTCGAGGTCAATCTCCTCAAGCGCGATAACGCCTGGGAACCGTTTGGTGACGCCACGTAGCTGGAGGATAGGGGCCATGGGTGAGGGGTGTGTGAATGGTGCCGCAGGCTGCGATAGATGAGCGAGAGAGTCGTAAGGAGCGGAAGTAGTAGCGGCTGGGGGGGGGGGCGGGGTGGGGGGGGGGCCGGCGGGG
>DIAV01000003.1:20328-27678 GCA_002415895.1 Anaerolineales bacterium UBA5069
GGCGCCGCCCAGCCAGTCGTTCATTGCTACTTGAGTGTTTCGGCGGTGACAAGCTGCACTGGTGTCTTGCTCCAGCCAGTGATGTCCTCACCGTTGATCATGCGGAAGCCGGTTTCAACACACATGGTGGCAAGCATGGGGCCGAACTGGTCGATTGTGGCCAGCATCTTGCCTTCCTTGATCAGCTCCTGAACGGCGCCGATGTTGTCAAAACCAACAACCTGGATCTGGCCGGTGAGGCCGGCGGCTTCAATCGCCTTAACAACGCCCAGGGCCATAGAGTCGTTGGCGGCCATGACACCCTGCATGTCAGGATACTTTGTAATCAGATTGGTCATCAACGTGTTGGCCTCTTCGGTTTCCCAATGGGCCGTGGTTGATTCGAGAACTTCGAGGCCGAACTCTTCAGCCGCGCGCACGAAGCCATTCTTGCGCATGGTGGCATTGTCGGCGCCGGGGTTGCCTTCAATAATGACAACCTTGCCGCCTTCGCCCAGGGCTTCGGCCAGTGCGACACCAGCCAAGTACGCGCCCTCTTCATTGTCCGGGCCAACGAAGACGAGGTCCTGCAGGCCGGCCTCGGTGAGCGCCTTGTCATCCAGCTTGACGTCGAAGTTTACAACCGTAATGCCAGCGTCAATGGCCTTCTTGGCCGGTGCAACGAGGCCAACCGAGTCGGCCGGGGCGAGGCAGATCAGGTCGACATCCTGGACAATGAAATTTTCGACAGCCGAGATCTGCGTGTCGATGTCGGTTTCGGAGTTCATGCCCACCGGGATGAGCGTGAAGTCGCCGCGTCCCTGCTGATAGGCAACAGCGCCCTCTTCCATGGTCTTGAAGAACTCATTGGCAAGGGACTTCATGACGAGGCCTACAACGGGCATACCGTTCTTGCCGGCAGGCGCAGGCACAGCGGCGGCAGCGCCCTCGGCCGGGGCGGCTTCTGCAGGAGCAGCTTCAGCAGGAGCGGCAACCTCAGCAGGGGCGGCAGGGGCGGCCACCGGTGCAACGCAGGCGGCGAGTACGAGCGACAAAATGGTCAACAGGGCAAAAACACGAGCAGCGGTCTTCATGCGAGTCTCCTTGGTTTGGAACAACGTTGTTCGAAACGGTGCACATTCTGCAAACAGACGTGCACCGAGGTGAAGCAAACCGAAGTGTGGGTGTGCGGGCGACGGCCATTGGAAGTACATCCATACATATGGCAAGGCTGACACCGTAGGCGCCAAACGTCGCGTATATGGTTTGGCAGGATGTACTCTGTTACCGTTTGTAAAATTGCCTGACGATTCTCCTTTCTTCGTGGTGGCAAAGAGGGCAAACGATCAGTGATGAACGTGTGGGCCTACTCGACGAAATAGCTAATGCTGCGACTGGGCGCACTTGCTGTGGTGCGACGAATGATGAGGCGGTTGCGCAACATGACGCGCCGTGGCGGCAGCGTGCGATCCTGCATGCGCTGCAACAGAAGTTCGGTAGCCACGCGCCCCAGTTCAGTCGTGGGCTGGGCTATTGTTGTCAGCGGCGGGTTGAGATAGCCGGCAATGTGAATATCGTCAAAGCCGACAACGGAGACATCCTCCGGCACGCTTAGGCCGGCATCGCGCACGGCGGCCATGGCGCCAATCGCCATGAGGTCATTACACGCAAAGATCGCTGTGGGCGGGTCGGCGCGCTTGAGCAGCTTTTGGGCAGCCACGTAGCCGCTGTGGTCGCGAAAATCGCCGCGCACGATCATCGATGTGTCGACACGCAACCCTGCGGCGCGCAATGCGGCGCGATAGCCTGCCACGCGCCCAGCGCTTGATTCCAAATCGGAAGGGCCGGCAATGCAGGCAATGCGTTTGTGGCCCAATTGGGCAAGGTGCTCGCTGGCGGCGTAACCGCCGGCCTCGTGGTCTGTGAGTACACAGTCATTCGCCGGATTGGCGAGGTCGCGGTCAACCACAACGAGAGGCGGACCACGCTCGACAAGCGCGCGCATGGCGTCGCTCGATGTGGCAGCCGCCACGAGGACAATGCCGTCCACCTGGCGTTTGAGGAGCAAATCCAGATAGAGCGCCTCGCGTTCGGCGTCATCGTCGCTGTTGCAGAGGACGACGGCGTGACCAATGCCATAGGCGGCATATTCAACACTGTGCGCCATTTCGGCAAAGAAAGGGTTGCTGTTGTCGGGGACGATGAGCCCAATGGTGTGCGTTTGTTTGCGGCGCAGGCTGCGGGCGAGGGCGTTGGGTTGATAACCCAAGTCGCGCATGGCTCTTTGCACGCGCTCGCTCAGTTGAGGGCTGACCGGGCGTGTGCCGTTAACCACATGGGAGACAGTTGTGGCGGAGACGCCTGCGCGCACGGCCACATCGTGGATTGTCACCATGCATATTCCGCACTGTGAAGGGAGATATTTGCGCAGTAGAATGCGTTGTGGAAGCGTCGGGGAACGGAGCGACGCAATCGATTGCGCAGTCGATTATGGCTAGAATAGCACGATCAGGCGGGCATGTCAAGGATTTCGTAAAGTCCAAAGTAATATTGCGTTTCCTGAATCGAAAGGGCGCCCCAGCGGGGCGCAAAATGCGGCTTATGGGGGGGGTCTTTGCTCAGAATCTACAAGTGAGATGCACAGCCTGTCCACAGGCCCTTGTTTGGTAGTCGTTTCTGATGCTCGGCGCATGTGTGTTGTTTCAGATGTGATTTCGCGTTATGCTAATGACTACTGTGTTAACATGAGGGCAGTGGTTAATCATCACACTCAAGTCAACTTGATTGCCACACAGATTCATCCTCAGCTCAGAAAGCACCCAACAATGACATTTCTCGAAGCAGCCAATGCAGTGCTTTCCGAGGCAGGAACTCCACTCCACTACCAGGAGATATTTGATCGCGCGCTTGCGCTTGGGATCATTGAAACCAATGGTGTTACGCCGCAAACAACAATGGCTTCACGCTTGTATACTGTAACAAAGCAGGAGGGATCAGGATTTGAGCGCCACGGCAAAGGTGTCTTTGGCCTGACGCAAAAGAAGAAAGGCGGCGTGGAAACGCTGGTTGCGGAGACAAACGAGCACACGCGTGCTCAACTGCGCGCACTTCTGGCACAAGTCCCTCCCAAACGCTTTGAAGCATTGATCATGGACCTGCTGTTGGAAATGGGCTTCGATGAGGCGACGCTGGCCGTTACGCCTTACGTGAAGGATGGCGGCATTGACGTTAAGGGAACATACTCCACTGCGGGTCTCGCACAGGTCAATGCTGCAGTGCAAGTCAAGCGTTGGAAGAACAACATCCAGTCGCAAACAGTTACGCAACTGCGCGGTTCTCTCCAGGTGCATCAGTTTGGAATCATCATCACGACCAGCGATTATACGAAAAGCGCGCGGCAAGAGGCTGAGGCGCCGGGCAAGTCGCGTATATCGCTCATCGACGGTGAGCAGCTCATCGAACTCCTGCTGAAGCATCACATTGGCGTGGTTGATCAGTCCTTCATCGTCAAGCAGCTTGACGCCGAGTGGTGGGGTGAAGTGATTGAGGTACAGACGCGCGAGACGGCCAACGACGAGATTGTAGTGACGCCTGTCAAGGACGTTGTCGACAAGCGTGCCGTTAAGCCAGTAAGCGTTACGATACTGGGCAGGAACGTGGATGTGAGGACATGGAAGGACGTCCTTTGCGCAGTTGCAGAAGAACTGGCGGAGGCGCACCCAACCGAGTTTGCTGAAATCGCAACGTCTCTGCATGGCGTCAAGAGACGCTATATTGCATACGACGCCAGTACTATGATATCTCCTGCAGCCATTGGAGTGACTGGCCTCTGGCTGGAGTGCAATCAATCGGCGGTGACGGTGCAAAAGCTGAGCCTCATGTTACTTGAGGCTTTTGGGCATCATGATGCGGAACTGCAGATACGCACTGACCAAGAGTAGGCACGTGCGTTGCACACCTTCAAGCAAAAAGAGGGGGGAGGCGGATACATCCGCCTCCCCCCTCTCTTTTTGTTACGTGGACTGACTAGCGGCCGAGCTTGCGCACGTTCGCTGCTGCCGGGCCCTTGGGGCCGGCAACGATCTGGAATTCCACCTGCTCGCCTTCCGCCAGCGTGCGGAAGCCCTGACTCTGAATGGCCGACTGGTGGACGAAGACATCCTTGCCACCTTCGACTGAAATGAAGCCGAAGCCCTTCTGATCGTTGAACCACTTCACTGTGCCCACGACATTCTGCTGACTCATCTGGGAAATCCTCGTTCCTTACACTGCTTGGTTGGCCGGGCCTTGGGCGGCACGGCCGATGAAATGTGAAAACAAGATCGTGAAGCTCCCAGTACTGTCAGTCAGCATCAGAAAACGCTGCCCGGACGCGGAGGTCTGGACAGCGCTCATCAGCACTTCAGTCAGAACTCACAATATCTTGCAGAGGTGAATATACTCCTGCGCGTTGCGTTTGTCAACGTTTTGTTGCGCATTTTGCAACGAGTGCACCTCCTGTAGCGCGCGCTGCGCAAGAATCGACGCGCGCAACCCGCAACGCAGGGCGCGGTGAACGGAAAACCGCAATTCCGCCCACACCTGCACAAATAATTGCAAAATGTGTGGCCGCCAGGCCGTGTAGTACGCAGCGGCGCCCCAATCGCGTATTGGGCTATGCCTCGACGCCCAGGATCTGTGCAACCTGTGCCAGCATATCGCGCTCCACTTCGTTAACCTGCACGCCGCCCCAGCCCAGGAAGTTGCCCCCTTCCTTGCCCGCCTCTGCCGTGCGGCGTGCAATTGCCATGAGCCACTGGCGGTACTCGGCGCTCTCTTTGGGGCTGCTCTTGGCACGCAGCAGCGCATCGGCAGCGCGCAAGACGTCAAGCGCCCTGGGCAGTGCGTTGTCCTCCACCGCCTGATCAGTGAAGCTTGGGAAGGGCTCATCGGCGCGTGCGCGGCGGCTCAGTTCAAAAAGGATTGAACCAATCAGCGTGTTATCCAGATAAACGCCTTCGCTGCCAAGCACGAACTCTGCCGCGGCCACTCCTTCGCTGGCGGTTTCAACGCTACGCCCGGGGCTGGCAGCCGAGATGGCCAGCGCCGCGGCGCTCAGGCTGCGCAGGAGAACACGCTGTTCTTCGGTTGTATAGTCTGCAAGTACTGTCACTTTACACCTCCCCTATGCTTGGTCTATGGGCTGCTTATCGGGCTGGCGTCAGGCGGTTTCCGCTTTCCGGCGATTTTCTATTTTGACGATGAGCGGCTTGACGGGGCGAATTGTGCCTGCGAATTCGTGGGCAATCTCCTCACCCGTTGCGGCGGTAATGGTGTAGCGCTGTGCTGTCATGGCCATTGCATAAACCATTTCGAGCAACGCGAAATTGTTACCCAGACAAACGCGCGGCCCCGCGGCAAAGGGAATGTACGCACTGCGTGCACGTGCTTCGTTTGCGCCCGCGGCAAAGCGGTCGGGGTCAAAGCGTTCCGCATCCTCCCATACAGAGGGGTGGCGATGCACAAAATAGGGTACAAGGATGATGAGCGAGCCGGCAGGTATTGTATAACCGCCGATTGTGTCGGCTTCGCTGTTCTGGCGCGCCAGCAGCGCCGTGGGCGGATAGAGGCGCAGCGTTTCATCCACAACCTGGCGCGTGTAGTTGAGTGCAAAGAGGTCATCAATGGCGGGCAGGCGCGCGCCCAGCACCGCATCAACCTCGGCTTGAATCTTCTGCTGCGCGTCAAGGTGGCGTGTCAGCATATACCAGCCCCACGTGAGACTGCGGGCCGTCGTTTCGAAGCCCGCAAAGAAGAGGGTGATCACCTCGTCGCGCAGTTGCTGCGCATCCATCATCGCGCCAGTCTCTTCATCTCGCGCCCGCAGCAGCAGGCCGAGCAGGTTGTTCTGGTCGGGATTGTGCCGCCCTTCGGCAATGCGCTCATCGACAAACGCGTTGATGATGCGCAGGTTGTCCTTGAAGCGACGGTGCGCAGGCAGCGGCAGCGCAAGCGGCACAACGCTGTTGGTGCGTGTGGGAATAAAGCCGAATGCCTCCTCAAGCGCATCACCCACCTCGGTCATTTCGGCGCTCAAGTCAATGCTGAACATGGCGCGGCCGATGATGCTCATGGTGAGTTGGCGCATGGCTGCGTCCATCTCGAATGTGCCGCCGCGATCTGCAAGCGCCTGCCAGCCGTCGAGCAGGGTCTTTGTCACGTCAACCATCATATCGGCGTACTGGCCAATCGAGGCGGGCGTGAAGGGGGGCTGCATGAGGCGGCGCTGCTGGCGCCAGAGCGCGCCATCGCTTGTGACAAGGCCGTTGCCTACAAGCAGGCGGAATGAATCGTAGCCAATGCCCTTGATATAGTTCTTTTGATTCTTGACGAGAACGTAGTAGACATCCTCGGGGTTGAAGACAATGAAGCCGTGCATGGGGCCAAGCTTGACGCCGACAAGATCGCCATACTTCTGGCGCATGAGCATATAGCGCTCAAGCGTGTTATTGCCGCCCATCTCCAATACGTTGCCAATGATGGGCAGCCCGCGCGGTCCGGGGGCTGTTGCCTGTGTGGGGGTCTGTTGTGCTATCACGATATCTCGCTCTCAATAAAGGCAATGTGAGGATGGCCGGGCGCGCCTGGTTCATCAGGGCGCGGCGGGGCCGCTCAGAACGTAGTTGATGAATTCGTCCTGCGTGACGACCGTATTGCCATGGCCGGGGAAGAGTAGATGTGGCGTCAGCGCGCGCAGGTCTGCAACGCTGGACGCGATTTGGCCCCAGTTTTGCGCATAGGAGCTCTGTACATGCAAGCCTCCCGTTGTGGAGAGAAGATCGCCCACAAAGGCGTAGGTGTGGCCGGTGGCTGGGTCGCGCACAAGCAATGTGCTTGAGCCTGGCGTGTGGCCGGGCGTGTGCACCACAGTCGCATCCAGCCCGCAATCGGTGATTGCTTCACCATGCGTGACTGTACGGTCGGGTGGGGTGGGCGTAATGGTCAGCATGCGCTCGATGAGTGGCAGAGGCAGTTCGGTCCATTCCCAGTTGCGCACAGTGCCCAACTGCGTGCGTCCACTGGCCAGTGCCTCAGCGTCATCCTCATGAATGATAATGGGCGCGCCTGTGCGGCTGCGCAGCGCGGCTGCACCACCAAAGTGATCAATATGCGCGTGGGTGATGAAAATCTGGCAGAGGTCGTTGGGGTGACCAATGGCATCGAGCTTGCGCAGTATACGGCGATCCGAGGTGGGCATGCCCGCGTCCACGAGCGTGACCCCTGCTTCGGTTTCAATCAGGAAAGCATTGCTGGCCCCCGCATTGAAGCCGTAAATACGCAGCGCTGCGCTATCGACAATGGGTGCATCGCCAATTCGGGGCGAACGCGCGT
>DIAV01000389.1 GCA_002415895.1 Anaerolineales bacterium UBA5069
AGATGTGTATAAGAGACAGGGCTATATCGGGGCAGGAATGCGCGCAAAACCAAATTCGCCGCCAAGCACAATGGCGTCATCCACCTCCAGCAGGCAGAGCGCGGGCGGGCTGGAGGGCAGCAACTGCCAGGCCTGTGCGTCGGGTGAATGGTACACCCCGTTGGGCGTGGCGGCCAACCAGCGTCCGTCGCGCCGTGCCAGCAGCGCATCCACGCGCGCGTCGAAATCGGGTACAGCGGTAAAGGTGCGCCCCCCATCGGTCGAGCGCAGCAGGCCGCCCGCCTCGCCTGCTGCCAGCACAGCCCCGCTCCTATGGAAATCGGGCGAGACGGCCAGCGCCTGAATCGCATCCTGCACGCCGGCCACCTGCTGCCAGCCCAGCCCAGCCGCGGGCGAGCGGTAGAGGCCATGATCCGTGCCCGCCAATACAACCTCAAAGGCGGGCCACAGGATGGCCGGGGGCGGCGGGGCCCATGCCAGCGCAAGCACAGTAAAGTCGTGCAGCCCGTAATTACAGAGCGTCCACGTGCGGCCGCGATTGGTGGTGCGCAGAATGCCTGCGCCGTCGCTGGCGGCCAGCAGCACGCCTGACTGCTGCGCGTTGGGTGCAGGCGCAATCTGCAGAATGGGGACATCCGTATAGTCCATCCACCCGGCCTGCCAGGCGTCACTGGCGCCGCGCCACGCCACGCCATGGGGGGCGCCCCCTGTGAGCAGCACAGGCCCGGCCATGCCCGGCACCGCCGCGCAGCAAAAGAGGCTGTGCATGGGCTGCGCCTCTGTAACGGCGGTATCACCCTCCAGGCGGAAAAGGCCGTCGGGGCCGGCGCCGTAGATTGTGGCGTCTGGTGCAGGATTTGTGCAAGTGAGCGAAAGAATCAGCGGCATGGCGGTTTGGGTTGGAGGCTGGAGGTTACGGGTTCATGCTCTGTTCGGGTGCGCGGTGGTAGACAATTGTGTCGGTGGTGAGCGCCATGTGCGCGCAGCCGACTGCGTTGACGAGGATGCCGATGACCACCTCTGTGGCGTCAACAACACCGCACGCGGGGCCATCTACAAGGGCATGGGTGTAGGCGTCAAAGGCTGCGGGTGCGCCGGCATCGGCCACCCGCTGCGCGATGAGCCGCGGCGCGTCGACGCCCGCGTTGTGTGCAATCTGGCGCAGCGGCGCGTCCAGGCAGGCGGCCAGCAGCGCTGCACCTGCGGCCTGATCTCCCTGCAACGGCAGGTCGCGCAGTGCCGGCAGCGCATGCACAAACGCCGCACCACCCCCCGCCACCACGCCGCCGCGCTGCGCCGCGGTAAGCACATGCAATGCGCGCGTGGCCTTGTCAAAGAGCAGGGTTCGCTCCAACTCGCTGTGCGCCCCAATCTTGAGTTCGCCAATGCCGCCGGTAAGGGTGGCAAGGCGGCGCGTGAGTACGGGGCGCTCTTCGTCGTTGAGGGCCATTGTGGTCAGGCGCGTCTGTACGGAGGCTGCTTCGGCGCGGATAGTTGCACTGAAGCTTTCATGCGCAAAAAGGGTGAGCGCCTCGCGCGCCAACTCCACGCGCACAGCCGTGCCCAAATCATCGGGGCGCACGCTGCGCACGCTGCGCAGCCGCCCTTGCCCCAGCAGCGCCGCGCCTGTTAGCACGCCAATATCGGTGAACTGTGCGCTGCGTTCGCCCACGGAGGCCGCAAGGCGTGCGCCCAGCAGCAGCAGTTTGCGCTTGTCGGCAGGCGCTTGCTGGTTGGTCACAAGCAAATGCAGCGCGGGGCCTGAGATTTCGGGGGCGAGGATGAGCAGCGCTTTGGCGCCGCGGGTGAGAGCCGCTTCCATGAGCGCAACGGCGGCCTCTGCGCTTTGCAGCGGTTCATCCACAAGCGCAATCGCAGGTGCGGTGAGCACGGCGTGGCGTTGCGCCGTATCGGTATAGAAATACATGCTGGCAATTTGCGCTTTGAAGTGTGCGCCGGCAATGTAGCGGCGTTCAAGATAGGGCGCGACCAGCTTCTCAATTTGTACATGCCCCTCGGGGCCAAGCAAGGCACGCAATTCGCCCAACACAGCGCTGAGCGCTCTATCGCCGGTCACGGCATAGGCAAGGCGCGCGAGGTCCACTTCGCCAGCAAGCGGCTGCGTTTGCGCGCGCAGGGCGGCAACGGCGGCCGTGGTGGCCACCTGCAGGCCGCGCGCCAGTTCCATTGCATTGATGCCCGCGGCCTGCAAGCGCGCGCCGCGCACGGTGAGTGCGCGCGCAAGCACGGCGGCCGTGGTGCCACCATCACCAAAGCGCTGCTGCAAACGCCAGACCATGTTGCGCATGAGCATGGCGCCAATATCGGCCTGGGGGGTGCCCAGGCTCAACAGACGGCGGACAACCGTGCCGGCATCATCAAAAAGTTCATATTTGGTATTGGCATTGGTGCTGCCGGCAACGTGGCCGCCCAGCGGGCCCAGGGTGGGCGCGAGCAGATCGGCAACAATGTGAATGCCTTCGAGGAACTGGCGCTGGGCGTGAGGCTGACCAACAACCTGGGCACGGCGAGTGGTCATGACGAGCCCTGTATCTTTGGCGCAATGGGTGCGCGGTGGGTGCGATAGGCCGTGCGGTATGGCTTGAAACCCGGGAGACGGACTGGGACAAAAAGACCCGGTCCAGTGGGCCGGGTCTCCTGTCGCTCAATCCACTGACAACACAGGTCGCGTTAGTTGGCGCCGTTGGCCTTGGCCACAACGCCGGCGTCGCGATGCTTCTTGCCTTCCTCAATCAGCATGACAGGGATGCCATTGCGAATGGGGTACTTGTAGCCATTGCGGGGATTGAGCAGGAACTTGCCGTCATCCACCAATTCCAGCGGGCCCTTATCTTCGGGGCAGACGAGAATCTTGAGCAGGTCGGGGCTGATCTGCCCGCCCAGCGGCGCATCATCAAGCGACTTGATGGGCTGCGAGGGCAGCACGCCCGAACGGGTCGCGTCCGCAGGCTCCGGTGTGCTCAGCACGTTGCGCACCACATAGACAATGGCACCCACAATGGCGGCAAAGAAGATAAAACGAAGGAATTTCTTCACTGGTGTTCCTCCTGTGATAGGCGACTACGCCTGTTAAGCGCGGCAAATTGCGCGACCATAATACGTATGCGCCGTAGGGCGCGTTGCTGACAATGATACTGTGTCGTACGAATCGCTGCGCCACAGGGGCGAGCGCAACAGCGACCCGCCTATGTTAGCACAGCGCAGGGCACTGCACAATTTGCGGCCAAATTGATTGCGCTGTGCACACAGGGGCGACAAGCAATCATACCGCCGGCGCCCCTTCAGTCTGGAGAGGGGGAAAACAGCCACGCATGGCTTCGGGTTGCTGGCGTGATACAGTTGCTGTGCTCCCCTATGCGGATGTATATATGTGCAGACCGGAGAGGGGTCGGGATGAGGTTGCCTCTTTGCGCGCGCACAGGCTATACTGCGACTGAACCATCCCTGGCTGCCTGCACGCACGGCGCGGGCAGCCGCCACCCATCCTATTCCTTCATGTTCCCTCCCGTTATGCTGATTCTGGGCATCCTTTGGCTGGCCGCCACCGCATGGGTGCGGCGGCGCGAAGCGCGTGCTGGGCGCGCGTCGTCGCTATCAGCCGACATCCTCGCGGGGGGCCTGCTCTACCTGCTGATCGTCGGCTTTTTCTGGCGCACGCTGAGCGGTGATGTCTATCAGCCCGCTGACGGGGGCGACCTGCTCTCGTTCCTCTTTCCCACCTATCGGTTCGCCGCGGGCGAGCTTGCCCAGGGGCGTTTGCCGTTGTGGAACCCTGCGCTCTATGGCGGCGCACCCCTCTTTGCCGATGTGCAGGCGGGTTATCTCTACCTGCCCAACCTGATCCTCTTCCTGGTGCGGCCTGATTTCCCGTATGTCACGCTGCAATGGATGGCGGTGCTGCATTTGTGGTGGGCGGCGCTGGGCATGTACGTGCTCCTGCGCACGCTGCGCTTGGGCACGCACCAACTCGCGCGCGGGGCGGCGTTCTTTGGCGCGCTGGCCTTTGGCCTGAGCGACCCGCTGCTGATCCATCTGGGCAATCTTAATCTGATCGCTGTGCTGAGTTGGATGCCCTGGGTGCTGGCCGCGTTTGAGCGCGCGCTGCGCGCCCCCGACGCCCCGCACGGACAGCCAGACGGCAGCCGCAGTTGGCTGCGCTGGGCTGCGCTGGCTGGGCTGCTGCTGGCGATGGGCACCTATGCCGGCCATGCGCAGAGTACGCTCTATGTGGGGCTGGCGCTGGCCCTTTATCTCTTGTTTACGCTGCTGGTGCAGTGGCACACGCCCAGCCGCAACCGGCGCGTCGCGCAGGGCATTGGCGCCCTGGCCATCACCGGCCTGCTGGCGGCACTGCTTGCCGCGCCCTTGCTGCTGCCCGCGATCCAACACACGCCCTTCACCGCGCGCGGCACATTTACCTACCAGGACACCGTTGGCTACTCGCTTGCCCCGGCACAGATGATTGGCGCGCTGGCCCCCGGCTTCTTTGGGCGCGGGCCTGCGCTGCACTGGGGGCTGTGGCAGCGTGTGGAACTGCCTTATGCAGGGCTGGCGGCGCTGATGCTGGCCGCCGCCGCGCTGTTGCTCACGCGCGAGCCGCGTGCCCGGCGCGATCTGTTGCCGTGGGTGGGGATTGCACTGGTGGGGCTGGCGGTGGGGCTGGGCATCTACGCGCTGGCGCATGGCTGGTTGACGCAGCTGCTGCCCTTCTTTGGACAACTGCGCGCCCCGGCACGTGCGCTGGTGTTGTGGACGCTGGGCCTCTCGGTTTGTGCAGCCGTGGGCGTTGATGCCTTGATGCGTGGCGCAGCTGCTCCGTCCGCCGCGCGCGACACGGCGGCGCTCACAGCGTGGCAAACGCTCCTGCGCGCGGGCGCAGCCGGCTGGCTTGGCATCGCGCTGCCGCTCCTCTTCCTGAGCCTGCTGCTGACACAGGGCGACGAGACCGTCTTCCTGCGCGCCTCAGTGGCCGGAATTGCGCTGGCGCTGGCGGCGGGCGTCTGGCTGGGGGTTTGGCTGCTCAGCGAGGGTGCGCGCAATGGCTGGTATGGCCCGCAGGCGCTGGCTGCGCTGCTGGCGGCGCTGCTCTTCTTCGAGCTTTCCGCGAACGGCGCGTACATGGACATCAGCCCCAGCAACCCCACGGTTGGCTATGATCACGCCGACATCTTTGCATTCCTGCGCGCCGATCCCGATCGTTTCCGCATTGACACGCGCACGGATATTGAGGCGCTTTGGCAGCCCAACACTGCTGCATTGATAGGCCTGGAGGATGTGGGCGGCATTGCCAACCCGCTCACGCTTTCCAGTTGGGATGCCTTTTGGGAGTCGACCGCCGGGCGCGACAGTGATCGCTACAATTTGCTCAACGTCAAGTATGTAATCGCACGCGATGGCACGCCGCTGCCCGCCAACTTTGCGCTCGCGCTGGATGCTCAGGGCGAGCTTTCCGTCTTTCGCAACGCAGCATGGCAGCCGCGCGCCTTCCTGGCCATGGCGCAGGGTGACCTCATGCTGCCCGATCCGGCGCAGCCGCCTGTGGTCATCGACGACTATGCGCCCACACAGATGCGCATGCGCACCGATGCCCTTGCGCCGGCGTTGCTTGTCTTGAGCGAGAACTGGTACCCGGGCTGGCGCGCAACGGTCAACGGCGCCCCCCAGGTAGTGCAGGTGGTGAACGACATCCAACGTGCCGTGCCCGTGCCCGCGGGCGAGGCCACTGTCGAATTCGCCTTTGCCCCTGCATCGCTGCGCTGGGGCTGGATTGCGGCTGCGGCAGGGCTGGTGCTGCTCGCTGTAATTTTTGGCGCAGCATACACAGGCAGGCATGATCGCGGCTGACGCACGCTGCCTCGGTCAGATTTGCAAGAAATTGCACCTTGCCGAAGTTTTTTGCGTTCCTACTTGCCCCCACCGGAATCTGCTGCTATACTTTGCTGGCAACACGCATGATCAACGCGCCATTAGTGCGGGTGCACCGCGCCGCCATGTCGCACGCGCCATTTTGCTCCCGCGCAACGAGCAGACAACCATGACGAAGCCCTATATCCTGGCGCATGACCTGGGGACAAGCGGCAACAAGGCCTCTTTGTTTGACGCAAACGGGCATCTTTTGGCTGCCGACTATGCGCCCTACCCCACCGACTATCCGCGCCCCAATTGGGCGGAGCAGGACCCTGCGCAGTGGTGGAATGCGGTGTGCACGGCCACGCAGCGGCTGCTCGCGGCGGCGGAGGTCGACGCGGGCGACATCGCTGCTGTCGGCTTCAGCGGCATGATGATGGGCGTGCTGCCCGTAGACGCCGCCGGCGTCCCGCTGCGCTCGTGCATTATCTGGGCGGATCAGCGCGCGCAGGACGAGGCGCGCTTTATGGCCGACACCTGCGGCGCAGATCGGGTCTACCTGCGCTGTGGCCATCGCGTCAGTCCGGCCTACTGCGCCCCCAAAATCCTGTGGATTCGCAATCACCAGCCCGAAATCTATGCCAGGGCTGCCAAATTTCTTGTGCCCAAGGATTACATGGTGTTTCGCCTTACGGGCGAATGCGTCACGGACTACTCGGACGCCTCGGGCACGCTGCTCTTTGATTTGATGACGCGCCGCTGGGCCGATGATTTGCTCACTGAGCTTGATCTCAGCGTCGATCAACTGCCCTTCCCCTTCCCCTCTCCTGCCGTTGTGGGCACAGTCACGCCCGAAGCCGCCGCAGCCACCGGCCTGCGCGCAGGCACGCCTGTTGTCGCCGGCGGGGGTGATGGCTCCTGCGCAGGCATTGGCGCAGGCGTAGTCAATCCCGGTTCCGCCTATTGCACAATCGGCACGTCGGCCTGGATCAGCGTCTCCACCAACGCCCCCGTGCCCGACCCGCAGCAGCGCACCATGACCTTCCATCATGTGCATCCCGAGCGCTATGCGCCCATGGGCGTGCAGCAGTTGGCCGGCGGCGCACGCGAATGGGCGTGGAAGGCCCTGGCCGGTGATGGCACGCTGGACCTGGACAGCGCCGCCGCGCAGGTGGCCCCCGGCAGCGATGGGCTGATCTTCCTGCCCTATCTCATGGGCGAACGCAGCCCCTGGTGGAACCCACTCGCGCGCGGCGCTTTTGTAGGGCTGGCCATGCCCCACGGCAAGCCCGAAATGGCGCGTGCCGTGCTTGAGGGCGTGGCCTTTGGTCTGCGCCAGATTCTTGACGCCTTGCGCGAGCAGGTGCCCGACATTCAGGCGCTGCGGCTGATTGGCGGCGGCGGCAAGAGTCTGCTCTGGCAGCAGATACTGGCCGATTGCCTTGGATTGCCCATTCACACGCTCGAGCTGAAGGGCGAGGCCGCCAGCTGGGGGGCCGCCGTGGCTGCCGGTGTGGGTGTGGGTCTGTACGACTGGTCGATTGCGGCGGCGCGCAGCCAGATTGTCAATGTCATTGACCCCAACCTGGCCCATGCCCAGCGCTACAATGAACTCTTTACCATCTATACCGACCTCTACGGCGCGCTGGAACCCTTTTACGCCCGCCTTGCCGCAGCAAACGCAAACGCCGCGGCTAACACGCAATTCGCAGAATAAGGAGCCGAACCCATGGGCGTGCCCCATTTCAAGAACTACCTGATGGATATGGACGGCGTGCTTGTGCGTGGGCGCACGGCCATTCCCGGGGCCGATGCGTGGATTGCGCACCTGAACGAGAACAACATTCCCTATCTGGTGCTCACAAACAACCCCATGTACACCACGCGCGATCTTGCCTACCGGTTGCAATCGGCCGGGCTGCAGGTGCCGCTGGAGAGCATCTTCACCTCGGCCATGGCCACGGCGCGCTTCCTGCACGCGCAGCGCCCCGAGGGCACGGCCTTCGCGGTTGGCGAGAGCGGCCTCACCAACGCGTTGTATGAGGTGGGCTATATCATGACCGACCAGAACCCCGACTATGTGGTGCTGGGCGAAACACACGGCTATAACCTTGAGCAGATCACCAAGGCCATTCGCCTGATTGCCGCCGGCTCGCGCTTTGTGGCCACGAACCCGGACCCTTCGGGCCCCTCCGAGGCGGGGCTGGTGCCGGCGTGTGGCGCGATGGCGGCGCTCATCCAGGCAGCCACAGGCGAGGCTCCTTTCTACGTGGGCAAACCCAACCCGCTGATGATGCGCACGGCGCTCAATTACCTGGGCGCGCATTCGGAAGAGACTGTGATGATTGGCGACCGCATGGACACCGACATTATCTCGGGCGTGAGCAGCGGCGTCTCGACCATTCTCGTGCTTACGGGTGTGACGCAGCGCCATGAGGTGGTGCGTTTCCCCTACCAGCCCTCGCACATCATCGACTCGATTGCCGATCTGATACCCAAGCAAGAGGGCTAGATGGCAGCGTCGATGCTGGCCGAAGACACATCCAACGATCATTGATCATTGATCAATGATCACTGATCAATTATCAATGATGCTTTTGCTTTGATCGGGGTTCACATGGCGACGACAGTGGTAATGCCCAAGCAGGGGCAGTCGGTTGAAAGCTGTATCATCGTGGAGTGGAAGAAGCAGGTGGGCGACGCGGTGTCCGAGGGCGATGTCCTCTGTGACGTGGAGACCGATAAGGCGACGCTCGAGGTGGAAGCCACAGCCACGGGTGTGCTGCTTGCACATCTTGCCGCCGCGGGCGACGAAGTGCCCGTGCTGGCGCCCATTGCCATCATCGGCAACGCTGATGAGGCTGTTGAGGCCGAAGCCATGCCTGCCAGCGGACCCGCCGTTGCGCAACCTGCGGCTGAAGCAATTGCTCAATCAACCATTCAACCATTCAACCAATCAACGCACCAGGCGTCCCTGACTGCGACGCACGCCATTTCTCCCCGCGCCCGCCACCTGGCCGAGCGCAAGGGGTTGGAGACGGCGGCCTTGCAGGGCAGCGGGCCGAGCGGTCGCATCATCGAGCGCGACGTGCTAGCCGCGGCTGCGCAGCAGCCCAGACTGACGCCCGTGGCCAAAGCCATGGTGGCCGATGGCGGCTTCGCCGTGCCGCAGCAGGGTTCCGGCCCCGGCGGGCGCGTTACCTCGCGCGATCTTGTGCAGCAGGGGGCGCAGCCGGTTGCCCAGCCTGCCGGACAACCAGCCAGCCGGCCGGCCGTTCAACCGGCTCCTGCGCCGCAAAGCGCCGCCGACTTTACCGAAATCCCCGTCAAGGGTATCCGCAAAGTCATTGCCGAGCGCATGCTGGCATCGCTGCAAACCACGGCGCAATTGACCATGAACGCCACCGCCGATGCGCGCGCCCTGCAGGGCTACCGTGCGCGCCTGAAGGAGAGCCCCGAGGCACTGGGCTTGCGTGGCATCACCATTAACGACCTCGTGCTCTATGCCACGGTGCGCGCGCTGATGCAGCACCCCGATCTGAACGCGCACTTTGCCGAGATGGCGATTCGCCAATACGCGCGCGTGCACCTGGGCTTTGCCGTAGATACGGCGCGCGGCCTCATGGTGCCGGTGATACGCGACGCGCAGACGCTTTCGCTGCGCGGCCTTGCGGCGGCGTCGAAGCGGCTGGCCGCGGCGGCGATTGAGGGCAAGTCGGCGCCCGATGACCTGACGGGCGGCACCTTCACCGTGACGAACCTGGGCGGCTTTGGCGTGGAGTCCTTTACACCCGTGCTCAACCCGCCGCAGGTGGCAATCCTGGGCGTGAGCAACATCCAGCTCAAGCCGGTGCAGGGCGCGGGCGGCGTGGAGTTTGTGCCGCATCTGGGGCTTTCACTCACCATCAACCACCAGGTTGTGGATGGCGCGCCGGGCGCGCGCTTCCTGCAAACGCTGGCCGGGCTGATTGCCAACTTTGATCTTTTGCTGGCAGGCTGAGATTCGACGATACCCGAAGCGAGGCTTCCGCTTTTGAAGCCTCACTTCAAGAGCAGTGGAGGGCCGTGGTGCAGGTGCAGCGCGACGACGGTTACATAATCAGCACCGACCCCGCGCGGCTGGATGTGAATTCCATCCACGCCTACATCGCCGGAGAGTCGTACTGGGCGCAGGGGCGCAGCCGCGCCCTCATGGAGACGGCCATTGCCAACTCGCTCTGCTTTGGCATGTATGCGCCCGCAACAGGCGCGCAGGTGGCTTTCGCCCGCATCATTTCCGATTTTGCCGTCTTCGCATACCTGTGCGATTTGTTTGTGGAGCCGGCGCACCAGGGCCGCGGCCTGGGCAAGTGGTTTGTGCAGACGATTGTGAACGCACCCGAACTGGCTACTGTGCGCCGCACGCTGCTGGTAACGCGTGACGCCCACACGCTCTATCGCACCTATGCCGGCTTCGATACGCTGCCGGAGCCCGAAATGTGGATGGCGCGCGTTGTTGACCAGTAAGCATCCGTATTGAACTTCGAATGCAGGCAAACTGACACCCTGCGTGAAAAAACTATACGCCAAAGGAATTTGCCTTTATGCCAAAATCAATCGTGATTGACCCCGCCGAGGTGCGCAAGCCCGCCACCCTGGTATCACCCGAAATTCCCTTGAACGCCTATGTGCCTGACGCGCGCCGCGAAGCCGAAAAATACGGCACGGCCACGCTTGTGCGCGTCTACCGCGACATGGTCTTTGTGCGCGAGTTTGAAACAATGCTCGACCGCATCAAGCGCGAAGGTTCCTTTGAGGGGATTGAGTATAACCACAAGGGGCCGGCCCACCTGAGCATTGGCCAGGAGGCGGCGGTTGTGGGCCAGGCGCTCACACTGACGCCTGATGACTACATCTTCGGCTCGCACCGCAGCCACGGCGACATCCTCGCCAAGGGGCTCTCGGCCATCGACAAGCTGGACGAGGGCGCGCTCGAGAAGATCATGCGCGGATATATGGGGGGTGGCGCGCTGCGTGTTGTGGAGGGTTTTTCCAATGGTGGCGGGGTGAAATCCATTGCCATCAATTACCTGCTTTACGGCGCGCTGGCCGAGATCTTTGGCCGCGCCAATGGCTTTAACAAGGGCATGGGCGGCTCCATGCACGCCTTCTTCCCGCCTTTCGGCGTCATGCCCAATAACGCCATCGTTGGCGGCTCAGCCGACATTGCCGTGGGCGGCGCGCTCTACAAGCGCGTGAACAAGAAGCCCGGCATCGTCATCGCCAACATTGGTGACGCCTCCATGGGCTGCGGGCCCGTATGGGAGGCGATGATGTTTGCCGCCATGGACCAGTACCGCACCCTGTGGCCCAAGGAGGCAGGCGGCGCCCCCCCCATTCTCTTTAATCTGATGAACAACTTCTACGGCATGGGCGGCCAGCCNNGTCACCTACCGCTACTCGGGCCATTCACCGTCGGACGCCTCATCCTACCGCGACAAGAGCGAAGTGGACCTCTGGCGGCAGCAGGATTCGATTGTGGCCTACCGCGAATATCTGCTGGAGAACGACCATGCCAGCGAGGATGAACTCGACGCGATCACCGATGACGTGATGGGACGCTTGCGCAGCGTGGCGGCGGCGGCTATCTCGCTCGAGACGTCACCGCGCGTTGATGTGAGTGTGGACACGATTGGCGGCATGATGTTCTCCAATACGCAGCGCGAAAGCATGGAAGAAGGGCGCGCGCCCGACGTGCTGATTGCCAAGGAGGAGAGTCGCTGGAAGACAACGCAGGAGAAGCTGCGCTTTGGGCTGGATGAAAACGGCAAGGCATTGCCCAAGCTCAAGTGCCTCACCTATGCCGAGGCGCTCTTTGAGGCCATGGTGCACCGCTTCTACATTGATCCCACCATGGTCGCCTATGGCGAGGAGAACCGAGATTGGGGTGGCGCGTTTAGCGTCTACCGCGGCCTCACGGAGATGCTGCCTTACCATCGCCTCTTCAACTCGCCCATTTCCGAAGCGGCGATTGTGGGCACCGCCGTAGGCTACTCCATGAGCGGCGGGCGTGTTGTGGCCGAACTGATGTACAACGACTTCATGGGCCGCGCCGGTGATGAGGTCTTGAACCAGATGTCCAAATGGCAGAGCATGTCGGCCAATGTGCTTACCATGCCCATGGTGCTGCGCGTGAGTGTCGGCTCCAAGTATGGCGCGCAGCACTCGCAGGACTGGACGTCGATTGTGGCGCATATTCCCGGCCTCAAGGTCTACTTCCCGGCCACTGCCTACGACGCCAAGGGGATGCTCAACCTCGCGCTGCGCGGCACGGACCCGGTGGTCTTCTTCGAGAGCCAGCGCCTCTACTCCGAGCCGGAGACGCTCGTGCAGGGGGGCGTGCCCAAGGAATACTACGAGGTGCCCGAGGGCGAGCCGGCGGTGCGCCGCAGCGGCAGCGATATTACGATTATCACAGTAGGCGCGACGCTCTACCGCGCGCTCGAGGCGGCGGAGACATTGCAGAGCAAGTACGGCATCTCGGCTGAGGTGATTGACGTGCGCTTCCTCAACCCGCTCAACTACACGCCGCTGGTTGATTCTGTGAAGAAGACAGGTAAAGTCGTCCTGGCTTCAGATGCCAGCGAGCGCGGCTCCTTCCTGCATACGCTTGCCTCCAACCTCAGCGCGCTGGCCTTTGATGCGCTGGACGGTCCGATTGCCGTGGTGGGCGCGCGCAACTGGATTACGCCCGCCGCCGAACTGGAAGAGGCCTTTTTCCCGCAGGCGTCGTGGATTGTGGACGCGATCCATGAGCGGGTGCTGCCGCTGCCCGGCCACACTGTGAGCGACGACTTCGGCGCAGCGGAGATGGTGCGCCGCAATCGTGTCGGCGTGTAACAAACGCAGAAGATAAACGGCCCAGCGACACAGAGAACAGCAGAGAACGGCCCAGCGACACAGNNCTGTGTCGCTGGGCCGTTCTCTGCACAACAGTGCGCCCCGCGCACCAAATTGCGCGCTCGCAATCGATTTGACGTGTGCAAATAATTGCGCGATAATGGCTTCACCGCCGAAACAATCCATCAACAGTCCAAGCATATTGCTTTGATTGCTGTATCGCTGACCTCCCGCTGATTTCTGGCTGATCTGCTATCCAGTGGGCCGACAACGCTCTCTTTGCGCGTGCATGTCGGAATGTTTGTGTGCCGTAGTTCGCAATCGGTTGCGCAATCATTTGCTCGTCTGCTTGTGTTGCGCCTTGCATAATCCGCCCATTCATCGTGTATTGCGGCGGGCCTGTACCCATCCGCCGTTGGCTCCAACCAGAACTCTCCCAGATTTGTCCTATGCAGCGGCCGCCGCAACGCTGCCGTCTGCCGGCTTGTGAGGAGGTGATGAGTATTCGCGAGTGACCGCAATCGGCGCGCATCCATTCTGCGCAGACGCCTGTGTGCACGGCGCAGCTTTATTGAAACTCTCCCCCGACAACCAGAACAACCGTCCAAACCAACATTCATCCGTACGGCAACAGTGTAGTTTCCGAGGAGGAACGTATGCGTAAGCAGTCTCGCAGCATTTCGCTCGTGATTGGGATTCTGGTCATTTTTAGCATGTTGTTTACGGCCTGCGCCGCACCCGTTGCGCCGGCAGCTGCACCCGCAGCAGACGTAGCGGCAGCACCCGCAGAGCCCGCTGCCGGCGCTTTGGACCCGATGACGCTTGTGTCGGATCCCGCCTGGTGGGCCACGGCTGCCGAGCCGTACAAGGGCGTGACGATCACGGGCATCTCCGAGAGCACGCCGCCCTCGCGCTATGCCGCCGAAGTGCTTGGACCGGCATTCACGGCCCTCACCGGCATCAACGTGAACTTCGAAGTCACCTCGTGGGACGAGATGTACAACAAGCCGATCAAGGACATGGAAGCCGGCACAGGCATCTATGACTTTGTGTACATCGAGCAGGACATCATCTACTCCTACCTGGCCCGTGACTTTATGACCAACCTGACCCAGCTGCTGGCAGACAATCCCCAGCTGAAGTCGGCTGACTTTGACCTCTCCAAGTTCACCTCATTCATCGACAACTTCAAGGATGCCGACGGCAACGTCTACGGCATACCCATGGAAGCCTTCATCAAGCCGTACCTCTATCGCATGGACCTCTTCACCGATCCGGCGATTATGGAGGCCTTCAAGGCTGAGTATGGCTATGACCTGGCCCCGGCCACGACGCACGAGCAGTACATGGACATTGCCAAGTTCTTCACCAAGTACGGCGAGGACAACGGACTGGAACTGTGGGGCACGACAAACCAGGCCCACACCGGCCATGCCTCCTCCACCTATGAGTACTTCGAAACAGTTGCCCCGACCTTTGGCATTTTCAACTGGGGCATCAACATGGACACCTGGAAGGCATGCGAAGCCAATGGCGGTTCGATGAACAGCCAGACGGCCAAGGATGCATTGCAGTGGCGTGTTGACTTGTTGCAGTACTCGCCGCCGGAATCGACGGCAAGCACCTGGGACGAGGTTGCAGCGACCTTTGCTGCCGGCCGCGCCGCGCAGGGCTTTGTCTATGGCGAGAACACGGTTTGGATCGCGCTCGACCCCGATCGCTCGCAGGTTGTGGGTAAGGTCGGCGTTGCATTGCCGCCTCTCTCCGACGGCGTAATGGCTCAGATCGAGTCAGGTGAAGGCTATATCGGCTACTACGACGGTGGCGCCTTCGGCGTGCCTTCGACTTCCAAGAACAAGGAAGCCGCACTGTTGTGGGAGCAGTTCATCGGTCTCGAGTCCGTGCAGCCCGCGTGGGCGATTGCCGGCTCCCGCATCGTCATGGAATCGACCTACGACGATCCGATGATTCAGGAGGCCAACGCCAAGGCCGACAACTACTACACCAAGATGAAGGAAGAGGGCCCGCTCTATCGTGGCGCGCCGCCGTTCCCCTTCCACAATCAGGTTCGTGGCGCCATTGACCCGTTCATTTGGAAGGCGCTGGCAGGTGACATGAGCGCTGCGGATGCACTGGATCAGGCATGCGTTGTGGCGGAAGAGACCATGATGCAGTTGGGCTACGGCGAATAACCGTTCCTCGGAAGTCGTACAAGGGGGGGCGCAAGTCCGCGCCCCCCTTCACTTCTCACCGCTCCGAAAGGAACCCATCATGCGCTCAAATCGCATGGGCTGGGGGTTGTTGGCGCCAACGCTGATCATTCTCGGTATCTTTGGCCTGCTCCCCTTCTTCTATGTCATCTACGTTGGATTCTTTGACTGGAATGTCTTTTCGGCAGAGGTGGGCCGTCAATTTGCCGGCGCCGACAATTACCGCCGCCTGGTCTTTGACGAAGAATTCCTCGGATCAGTGGGACGCACGCTGCTCTTTGCCTTTTGCGTTGTTACAATTGAAATGATCCTTGGCTTCCTGCTGGCGCAGACGCTTGTGCGCGACTTCCCCGGCAAGGCGGTCTTTCGCACAATTTACGCGCTCCCCATTATGATCGCCCCGATTGCGGTGGGTGCAACGTGGAAACTGCTTACCATCCCCGGCTTTGGCCTTTTGCCCTACTATCTGGACAAGTGGTTTGGCATTGAGTATCAGCTTGGCTCGCACTCGGGCCAGGCATTTTGGACGACTGTGGTGATGGATGTGTGGCATTGGACGCCCTTCGTCACACTCACTATGCTGGCCGGGCTTACGGCAATCCCCAAGGAACCACTCGAGCAGGCGCAGGTGGACGGCGCAAATCGCTTTCAGGTGCTGCGCTTCCTCACCATCCCCATGATGATGCCCGTGATTATCACGACACTCTTCATCCGCATTATGGATGCGCTGCGCGTGATGGACGAGGTTTTTCTGCTCACAGGTGGCGGGCCGGCAAATGCGACGCGCTACATCGGCATCCTCATCTGGCGCGTGGTCTTCCCCCAAACCAACTATGGGTATGGATCGGCCATGTCGCTGCTCGTGCTCTACATGACCCTTGTTCTCGCGTTCCTGCTCTTCTCTGTCCTCTCGCGCGTTGGCAAGCAGAACACCTCGGAGAAGTGAGCCATGGGCAAAAAGCGTAGCAATTTAGGGCTGATTGGCACCTATATTCTCTGGACCATGATGTCCATTTTCACCCTGCTGCCCATCTACTGGATGGTGGTCGTTTCGGCGCGCAGCCGCGTAGAGCTCTTTAGTCCGGGCAAATTCTGGCAGACAACCTTCTATGCGCAGAACTACACCAATCCGCTCACAAGCCCGGCCTTCCAGCGCTATATTGCGAACTCATTGATCATCGCAACCTCGAATGCACTTCTGGTCATCACGCTGGCGCTCTTTGCCACCTACGCCCTCTCGCGCTGGAAGCTGAACGGGGCCGATAACATCTTCTTTTGGACAATTACCAATCGCATGGCCCCGGCCGCCGCTTTCATTCTCCCCCTCTTTCTGTTGTTTACGCGTGCCTTCAAGCTGGGCGACTTCATGATGTTTGATACGCGCATTGGGCTCATCCTGCTCTACTGCGTCTTCAACCTGCCCTTCGCAATCTGGCTGCTCAAAGGCATCATTGACGGCATTCCCATCGAATTGGATGAAGCGGCGCTGGTGGACGGCGCCGGGCGTTGGACCATCCTCTACCGCGTCATCCTGCCGCTGGCCGCGCCGGGGCTTGCCATTGCCGGCATCCTTTGCTGGATGTTCGCATGGAACGAATATCTCTTTGCGGCGGCGCTCACCAGCACCCGGGCACGCACCATTACCACGGGTCTGGCTGAATTTGTTACAGTCACGGGCACCAACTGGGGCGAGATGGCCGCCGTCGCCACCATCTCCTTGCTGCCTGCGCTCATTTTCCTGGTCTTTGTGCAGAAGTACATCGTTATGGGCCTGACCTTTGGCGCGGTGAAGGAGTAGCCATGATTGACCATACCAAGGCTGTAAGTGCACCGGTTGAGCACAAAGGGCGCAAGGGCTTTTTGCCCATGGAGACCAATCTCTTTGACCGCATCTCCATCAGCGTTTACATTTTTGTGGCCATTTGCCTGCTCTGGCTGCGTTTCATTGAGCCACTCGGCCCCAATGTCATTTACGGCGCGCTGTTGTGCGTACTGCTGGGCATCTTCATTGTGCGCAAGGGTTGACGCACGCAATACCAGGCTGCTGCGCGCCGGTGTAGCCGATGCGCAGCAGCCTGTTGGGGTTGTGCACGAATGTACGTACGCGCAAGATGTGGAGCATGTGGCAACGAATTGCGTACAAATGACCCTGTTTTCTGCGCATTGTACTGTGTACCATTTAGGCTCGAATCCGTATGAAAGCAGCAGTT
>DIAV01000322.1:0-1914 GCA_002415895.1 Anaerolineales bacterium UBA5069
CACCTTCTATGGCGGCGACCTGCAGGGCGTCGCCGACAAGCTCGATTATCTGCAAGCGCTGGGTGTCAACACCATTTACTTCACACCCATTCAGGAGGCGGTGACGAATCACCGCTACGATGCACGCGATTATCGCCAGGTGGAGGACAGCCTGGCCGTGCGTGATGATCCGGCTGCGAGCATGGCCTACTTTGACGCTTTCGCGCAGGAAGTAGCCGACCGCGGCATGCATCTCATCCTTGACGCCGTGCCCAACCATAGCTCTTCTGACAGCCCCATGTTTGATCGCTACGACCGCTGGCCGGAGGTTGGCGCGTGTGAAGCCGTCGATAGCCCCTGGCGCGACTTCTACATGATTGAACCTGCACAGCCGGCGGGCAGCGGCGTTTGCGCCGGTGATGCCAACTACCGCGGCTTCGCAGGCATCTCGACATTGCCGCAGGCCAACACGGCTGACGAGGCGGTGATTGACAACTGGCTGGGTGAGAATGGCATTGCCAATTTCTGGCTCGACAAGCCCGGCGTGGATGGCTGGCGCGTTGACACCGTGCCCGATGTGGTGGCCGTCAACCCAACCTTCTTTGAACCCTTCCGCAGCGTTGTCAAGGCGGCGCACCCCGATGCGCTGCTGATTACCGAATCGTGGCCCGAGGACGCCGTGCGCGAGCGCGTGTTGGGCGACGAGTTCGACACCACCATGAATTATCGCTTTGCTTTTAGCGTGCTCGGTTTCCTGCGCGATACAACCTTTAGTGAGACGACCGACCCGTATGTGCAGCCCTTCAGCGCAAGCGAGTTCGACCGCGCGCTGCGCGCCATCCAGGAGGACTACCCGCCCGCGGCGCTCAGTACGGCCATGAATCTGCTCAGCAGCCACGACATCAACCGCGCTGTGCGCGTGCTGGACCACGACCCAATCGACTACGCCACAGGCACACCCGCTAACAACTTTGCGGATGGCCGCACACGCCTGGCGCTGGCCGCCGTGCTCCAGTTTACGCTGCCCGGCGCGCCCACCATCTTCTACGGCGACGAGGTGGGGTTGGTGGGCTTTGGCAGCGATCCGCTGCGCGACGACCCGCACAATCGCCAGCCGTACCCGTGGGAGGACGAAGCGGGCTACGATACGCTGCCGGCATGGCGTCAGGCCGACGGCGACCTGCTGGCCCTCTATCAGCAACTGGGTGCGCTGCGCAACGCGCACAGTTTCCTGCGCTCGGGCGCGTGGCAAACGCTGCTGACGGACGACGCCGGCATCTATGCCTACCTGCGCAGCGATGAGAAGGGCGCGGCCGTGGTGGCCGTCAACCGCAGCCAAAGCGATGCGCCGCTCACGCTCAACCTCAGCGGCAGCGTACCCTACGGCGCGACGCTGGATGATCCCTTTGGCGGTGAGAGCGTCACGCTGGCAGATACGGGCGCGCTCACCCTCACTGTGCCCGCGATGGGCTTTCGCGTGCTGGTGACGACCCCCGCCGTGGAGATTGCGCGCCCGCCCGCGCCCGCCCTCGCGGCTGTGGCAGGGGGCAATGCAGTCACGCTGACGGTTTCCAGCGCCGTCACAAACGCGCCGCTGGTAGCCATCTATCGCGCGCCTGTGGATGGGGGCTATGCAGAGATTGCGCGCGTGGCGCTTGCGCCGGATGTGGTGTTTGTGGACGATGGCGCGCAGAATGGGCAACGCTGGTTCTACACCGCGGCGCTGGTTGGTGATGACGGTATGATCGGCTCGCGCAGCGAGAGCGTGTCGGCAACGCCCTACATGCCGATTGCGGCAGCAACGCTGGGCGGCCCTGTGGCGCTGGATCACACCATCAGCGCGATCACGCCTACGGCAGTCATCAGCGGCGTGGTGCTGGCGCCCGGGCTCACCGAGGGCGTGGGCGCTGCGCCCGGGCTGCGCGCCGAGTTGGG
>DIAV01000322.1:2014-2327 GCA_002415895.1 Anaerolineales bacterium UBA5069
TGCTTGAAGGGGATGTTTACACCGCAACGCTCCTGCCCGAGACAGCGGGGGCTGCTATCTACAAGTGGCGTTTCAGCACCAACGACGGCCAGGATTGGCTTCTCTCCGACAGCGGCCAACTCAATACGCTGCCCAGCGCCGACACGCAAGCCCCCAAGGCCCCTTTCCGCCTGGATCCCATTGGCAGCGCGCCCAGCCATGTCTCCTTTGCGTGGCGCGTCTCGCGCCCGCCCGATCTCGCGTTCTACCGCATTTGCCGCGCCGACCTGACCGCAGGCGAGGCGGGCTGTGCCTTGCAGACGCAGGCGCCCAA
>DIAV01000322.1:2359-8921 GCA_002415895.1 Anaerolineales bacterium UBA5069
GCCTTTAACCAGTCGCCCCCTTCCAAAGCCATTACACGCACGGCCGAGCTCAGCGTGGTCGATGTCACCTTCCGCATGTTGGCCCCGGCCGAGACGCCCGCCGATGCGCAACTCTACCTTGCGGGCGATAACCCTGATGTCTTTGGTGCGGCCTATGACCCTGCACGCCTGCCCATGACGAACCTGGGCGGCGGCCAGTGGGAGGTGACGGTGCAGGCAAAGGACGGTGTGCCGCTGCTCTACAAGTACACACGCGGCTCATGGGAGAGCGTGGAACAGTGGGGTTCAATTGCGGGCTTTGCCAACCGCCAGGTGACGGTTGCCAAAAACCCCGAGAACACCATGCTGATCGAAGACACGGCCACAGACTGGGGCAGCGGCGGGCCGGATGACAGGCGCGGCGTCCTTACCTGGCGCGACCCGTTGGTAAAGGTTGCCACGCCCGCACCCGATAGCGCCGGGCCGGTGGACGTGGTGCGCGTCCAGTTCTCCGTCTTTGTCAGTGCCAAGGATGTGCAGTCGGTGATTGTGGTGCAGGATGCGGCGGGCGCGCAGGTGGCCGGCACTGTGGCGGCCGAGGGCGCAGATGCCTTTGTGTGGACGCCCACCGCGCCCCTTGTCGGCGGCATGTACACGGCCACGGCCTTTCATGTGGAGGCGACGACGCCCATGCTTGCGCCCTATGTGTGGAGCTTCGATGTCCAATAGCGACAATGATCCAGAGGATCAAACGCGGTTCGCGGCAGAACCACGGCTGCGCCTGCCCGTTGTGGTTCGCCCACTCGCGCATGGTGACATGCCCGCGTGGATTGCGCTGCGACAGGCGCTCTGGTCATACGAAGATCAGGACGAACTGGCACGCGAAGCAGAGACAATGGCGCTCACCGGGCGCGCGTACATACGCCTTGCCTTTGATGCGCAGGGAGAAGCTGTTGGGCTGCTTGAGTTTTCGGTGCGCGATGAAGCGCCGGGATCAGGCGGGCGGGCGGTTCCCTATGCCGAGGGATGGTACGTGGCGCCCGCAGCGCGCGGTGCGGGGGTGGGGCGCGCGTTGCTTGCATGTTTGGAGGATTGGGCGCAGGCGCAGGGCTACAGTGCTATCGGCAGCGACACAATTCCCTCACTCTTCCCGGACAGCACGGCGGCGCATGTGGCGCTCGGCTTTCGCGTGGTGGGCGAGGGTCCCGACGCAGATGGTGATATGGATCGGTTCTTTTACAAGCAGCTTGTATAGTCGGAATACGAGTCATACCGGGTTTGCTGGTTAGTCGGCGCTGCTCACCGGCACTGCCTGCGTCCCCGGTGCGCGCAGGTAGCCGCCGGCAATCAGCGCGCGCACTGTAACAGCGCCAATCACGATCAGCCCGCCGGCCAGCGCCGCAGGGCCTGGCCGCTCACCCACCACAAGGAAGACCCAAATGGGGTTGAGAATTGGCTCCAGCGTGGCGATCAGGATTGTCTCCAGCGCATCCAATTGGCGAATGGCAATGGTGTAGAGAACAAAGGGCACGCCCAGTTGCAGCACGCCCAGATAGAGCAGGATGATCCATTCCACAGGTTGCACGGCGCCCCCGGCCACGGCCACAAAAAAGAAGGGCAAGCCGATCAGCGCGGTGAGCGCGTTGCCCAGCAGTACCGTTTCGGCGGCGGAGCCGTTGCGCTGCTTGCGCAGGAAGAGCGTCATCCACGCCATTGTGATCCCTGAAACAATTGCCATAATGTTCCCCGCCATCCCCTGTGGCGTGAGTTTCTCGCCAAAGAAGAGCAGCATCCCCACAACAATCGCGCCCATAATCCACCAGTCATAGCGGCGGGTGCGCTCGCCCAGATACCAGCCGCCAAAAAGCGCCACCCAGACCGGTGCGGTGTACTGCAGCAGAATCGCGTTTGCCGCCGAGGTGAGCCGCGTGGCCGAAATGAAGAGGAAAAAGGTGGCGGACATGCAGACCGCGCCGGCAATCTGCTCGCGCGACCAGGTAAAGTGGGGGCGGCGGATGTAGGCCAGCAGCACCAGCGCCGTGAGCGTGCTGCGCGCACCCGCCAGGGCAATGGGGTTGAGGGTGGAGAGCTTGATGAAGAGGCCGCTCGTGCTCCAGAGCACAACACAAACCAGGAGCAGAAAAACGGCGCGGCGACGTGTGAGCGAATCGATTGAAGCCATGCGGGCGAAAATCCATTTCCAGGCGCGGTGGCAAAAATGAGCAGGGTAAAACAAGCCCTCATTCTACCAGCAAAGCGCGCCCAGGCTTGCACACAAAAAAGCACAGAATCAGACGGGAAGCCGCCGAGTTCTGTGCTTTTGCGTATGGGGTAATTCACCGCTGCCACGCGCACCCGTTGCGGGCCGGCGCGTGATGGGTCAGGCGGGGCCGGCCTCGCGAATGACGTCGGTGATGTACGCAATTTCGCCCAGCGTGAGCGACGAAGCCGAGGGTAAGTAGAAGCCGCGCTTGCAGAGATCTTCTGCAACAGGGTAGCGCTCGTCCTTGAACTGCTTCCAGTAGACGGGTTGGCAGTGCATTGGAATGAAGAAGGTGCGCGTCTCAATGCCGTGGTTGGCCAGCACGATGCGCAATTGGTCGCGGCTCATGCCGTAGGCCGCTTCGTCAACCATGATGCCGTACATCCAGTAGACGTTTTTCGCCCACGGCGCTTCCTCCGGCGTGCGGATGCCGGGGATGGTGGCGAGGCGGCGTGTGTACTCGGCGGCGTTGCGGCGGCGCGCCGCCACAAAGGAATCAATCTGCTCCATCTGTGCCAGCCCCACGGCGGCCTGCAGGTTCGTCATGCGGTAGTTGAAGCCAANNGCGGCATCACCCAGGCCACCGGTGCGGCGGCCCTTGTATTCGGCGCCGTGGGCCTCGGCGGCGTCCTCAATCACCATAATGCCGTGGCGATCCGCCAGCGCGCGCAGAGGGTCCATGTCGGTGGGATGGCCGTAGATGTGTACAGGGACAATGGCACGCGTGCGCGGTGTTATTTTGGCCGCTACCATGTCAATGTCCATCTGCCAGTAGTTGGGCTCCATGTCCACGAGCACGGGTTTGGCGCCGCAGTAGGTGACGGCGTTGGCCGTGGCGATCATTGTGAAGGTGGGGATGATGACCTCATCCTCCGGCTCCAGGCCCAGCGTGGCCATGGCAAGGTGCATGGCCACTGTGCCATTGGCGCAGGCGATGGCATGTTTGACGCCACAAAAGGCCGCAAAGCGCGCCTCAAAGTCGCGAATGAAGCTGCCTGCCGAGGAGATCCAGTTGGTTTCCACGGCCTGCGTCACATATTTGAGTTCATTGCCGCCCAGCGTCGGCTCGCACACGGGGATGATATGGCGGCGCGCCTCCCCCTCAAACTCGGGGATGGGGCGATAGGCGAGCTTCACCTCGGGATCGGGGGCGGGCATGATGGATGCCAGATCGCCCATCTCTGCGAGCGACAGTGTGGCGGGTTGGAGCATACTGGAAGTTCCCTCAATATTTGCAAAGTGCAAGGGCAAAAGTGAATCTGTGAATTGTATCACAGCGTCTGGAGGCGCGGGCTAACTCCGCCTTTGCCGCGGGTTTGCCCAATGATCATGATGATGCCCTTTGCCCGCGGCGCACACTCCAGACGGTCGACACGTAGTGGCGTCCCTTGCTCAGGTAATCGCCAAGATTTGCGCCCGTCTTGCTCTCACCCGCGCTGCGCGGCACGCAAATGTAGGGGACATCGGCAAGCGTGTAGCCGGCGTGTCCGGCGCGCGCCAGCAGATCGATGCAATATTCGCCATAGCCGCCGCGCAGACGCAATGCCTTGAATACTGCGGCGCGCCCAGCCACAAAGCCGCTGGTGTAGTCGTGCGTGTAGGGACCAATCAGCGTGCGCGCAAAGAGGTTGATGGTGCGGCTGAGGGTGCGCGCGCTCCAATCGTGGGCCACATCCGCGCCGCCTGCCATCCAGCGTGAGCCGATGGCAAGATCGGCGCCGTCTTCAACGGCGCGCACAAGGCGCGGCAGATCGGCGGGCGGCATGGAGAGGTCGCAGTCCATCCACGTCACAATGTCGGCGCCCAGTGTATAGACAGCCAAATCAATGCCACACTGGATGGCCGAGGTAAGACCTTTCTGATCGACGCGTGTGTGGAGGATGACACGCGGCGGCGCATCGGGGCGATTCCAGCGCTGCGCCGCGTCGTGCACGCGCGCGCCTGTGCCGTCGGGCGAGTTGTCGTCCACCACAATCACGCGGTGGGGCGTAATGGCGTTCTCAAGCACGCCGTCTATCAGCAGTGCAATGTTGTCGCGTTCGTTATAGGTGGGCAGGATGGTGCAGACGGTTGATGGCATGGGCAGGTGGCAAGTGATAAGTGGCAAGTGGTAGGTGGCGCGCCAATCATCATTGGTCATTTATTGCTTGCGCGCGAGCACAAGCAGGCTCAACCCAAGCGGCAGGTTGGCGCGGCGCAGCCAGGCGGATTCGAGCGCAAGCGCTTTGTGAATGGCTGCGTTGGCAATGGACGATCCATACACGCCGGCGCTCTTCTGTGTGGGCAGTGCATTGATGCTGCGCACGCGTTCCAAGCTGCGCAGGGCCGCCACGGGCGCGGCAAGCAGCGCGTTGGCGTAGCTTGTGCGCTCAATTGCATAACCTGCATGCGCAAGCGCCGCGGCAATCTCCGCGCGCGTATAGCGCCGGCCTGTGTTAAAGGCAACATCGTGCGCGCCCTGCAGGCGCGGATGTGCGCTCACGCGCAGCAGCAGCAGGCCGTTGGGCCGCAGCACGCGGTGCGCCTCGGCCAGCGCCTGGTGCAAGTCGATGCCCACCTGGTCGAAGGAATCCAGCGCCAAAAGCAAATGGGCGCACGCAGCCGGGAATGGCAGGTGCAAGAGGTTGCCCTGCACAAAGGTGGCGCGCCCATGGCTGGCTGCATTGGCAAGCGCAACGGGGTGAATTTCCACACCGGTGACGTGCGCCGCGGGATGGCTATCCTGCAGTGTGTGCGCCACCTTGCCGAGGCCGCAGCCCACCTCCAGCACCATGTCTGCAGGATGAATGGGTATGCGGGCCAGTATGGCGCGCGTGATGCGTGCCATGCCCTGCGTCCAACCGCCGGTGGCCTGGTCATTATAAAGCAGCGTCAAGAGTTCGGCCTGCTTCATGGCGCGCCCTCAATGAAGATGGAACCCAGCGTCACCGCATTGGCGCCCAGGGGCAAATGCGCGCCGTCGGCAGTGTAGAGGCCGGTGGCCAGTGTGTACTCGCCGGTGGGCAGGTCGGTGGGGAGTTGAATCTGGTACTCATCCAGCACGCGCCAGCCCGCTTGCCAGCGTGTGGTGACGAGTGAACCGTTGCCGGGTGGAGCATCCTTGCCCGCGACCTGGCCTGCGCCGCTTGCTGCAGGGGCGATGAGATGGGTGAAGACCGTCCAATCGCGCGTTGGCGGCGCATCCACCAGCCAATGCAATTGCAGGTAGATCAGATCACCCGCGCGCGGCATGGCGGGCTGCACGTCGTAGCCCAGCAGCGCGATGCCGTCGCCCAGGGGCGCAGAGACGCGCACCTGCGGCGGGCGCGCGCTGACCTGGCCGGACGCGCGCGCATGAATGGTGGCATACGTTTGTCCGGCAAAATCGGTAAAGGTGCGTGTGATGACCGCCTGCGGCAGCAGTTCGGGCAAAAGCAGCGGGCCGCGGAAATCCTCCTGGTTGATGATGGCATAGGATTCAGGCTGTGCGTTCGGGCCATCAGTCACGGGGAAGATGGCGCGCGCGTCAAAGCTGGTGGGGGCGGGGCGGCTGCGCGTCTCCCAAGCAAACGCGAGCGTCGCGTGGTCGGCGGGGCGCGGCGAGAGATAGACGGGCTGCGCGGGTGGCTGATCGGCCACCCAGCGCCCCACATCCCAAAGGCCCTGATCAAACGCGTAGTAGAGATCGGGCAGGGCAGCCCAGCGCACAAAATAATCGCGCGCCGTGGTGAGGCTGCTGAGCAGGAGCAGCGCGCAGACAACGGCAGGGCCGGCCCACGCAGCACGCGCCGCGCGTGCAGGGCGTAACTCCCAGAGCCAATCGAGCGCAAGCGCGCAGAGCAGCGCCACAGGGGCGGCCGCGCCCAGCACACGGTGAAAGTGGGGCGCGTATTCACTGATAACGCCCACGGCCAGCATCCCCGCAAGGCCCAGCAGAGGAATCCAGTAGGTTGGCGTGCGCAGGCGGCGCAGCGCCATGAGCAGCCCCGCCCAAAAGGGCAGCGCCAGCCAGAGATCCAATGCAGGCGCACCAGGCAGGTTGCGGCGCGGGTCCATGTCGCCCGTGGGGCCAAAGGGCCAGTTGAAGGGCCAGAACATGGTGATTGTGGCGCGCAGGTTGTGCAATACGCCTTGGTTGCCCGCGCTGGTGGCGCTGCTCGCAGCGCTCGTCACGGCCAGTTGCGCCGGGCGCATGAAGAGCAGGTCCATGTGGCGGCCAAAGTAGAGCAGCAGCGGCGCCACCAGCGCCAGCGCCACGCTGCCCGTGAGCAGCAACCCCAGCCAGCGGCGGCGCGCACTATCTCCCTCTGTGCGCGTGGCAATGGGCGCGGCAATGGGCGC
>DIAV01000395.1:0-6228 GCA_002415895.1 Anaerolineales bacterium UBA5069
CTCTACCATTGAGCTACGCCCGCATCACAGTCGGGGCGAGAGGATTTGAACCTCCGACTTCTTCAACCCCATTGAAGTGCGCTACCAGGCTGCGCTACGCCCCGTTGAACTCGACTGCGCCGGGGAGTATAGCATGAGCAAGGCATGGCTGCAACTTTGGGGAGTGATAATTGGTTATGGGTAACCCGTGTTGCGTATGCCACCCCACTTCCGCCCCGCGACACCCGACGCCCTTGCGGTAGTGGTAGCAGACGCTGTTTTGGTTCGGGTATACGCTGGGCAACGCATTTCACTGTCCTGTTTGGTTGGATGATTGCGCTTGGAACTTGCAGCCATCCAACCAAACAGGACTTTGCATACACCCTCGAATATGCAAACCGGCTTTGAGAGGACAAGGCCGAATTTTCGATCGTGCGCCCACGCGGCGTACACTGAAGCCCAGCGTGCTCCGGCCGCGTCGCGCCCATCCTTTCCCCATTTCTGTCAACTTCCGCATGAACTCCGACCTGCCACTCACCGCCGCCAGACGTTTCGGCAACCGCATTTACGATCTCATTCTCTCCGTTCCCGTGCACATCAAGATTGCCGGGCTCGTGCTCGTGCCCGTGCTCGTTTTGGGTTTCTCGCTCAATTACTGGGTGGCGCTTGGACTGCAGGACTGGCTCTCCTATTTGCTTACCGATGTGCGTGTTGCAGCGGCCATGCGTGCCGGCCGCCGCAGCGTGCAGTTCGTCACCGTGCTTGCCGCGGCCAGCTCGATCCTTATCGCCTACTTGCTCACCTACATACTCACGCGGCCGCTGCTGGAACTGCGCAAGATGGCGCAGCGTGTGGCTGCGGGCGACCTTACGGCACGCGTGCCCATTCGGTCCAGGGATGAAGTTGGCGACCTGGCGGGCGCCGTCAATACGATGACCGATCACCTGGTGGCCACGCAGGCCGAGCTCGCGTCGAGCAACCACCAGCTGACGGCCATCAACCGCATCATTCTCGCGGCCAACCGCCCTGCCGAAATTCACGACGTACTCTTCGCCGTGCTGACCATCGTGGTGGATGTCTTGAGCCTCAAGACGGGCTGGATTTACCTGCGCGACCCCGACCGCGATTACTTCCACCTGGCCACGTGGTGCGGTGTGCCTGTTGCGCTGCAGTCAGCGCTGCTGCACGCCCCCGACGCGCCCCAGTGCAATTGCCAGAAGCGCTTCATGGAGGGAGAACTTGCGCCCGGCTTCAACTCCTGCACCTGTCTTCGCCTCAATGGTGCTGTGGCTGCCGCCGAGCATATCAGCGTGCCGCTGGCCGCACTCGATCAGCGCTTTGGCGTGATGAATCTGCTTGTGGAGCCGGCGCACCCTGTGACTGAAGAAGACAAGGTACTCCTGCGTGCGATTGGCGCACAGTTGGCCGAAATTGTGGCGAATGCCTGGCTGCGCATCAAGCTCGATGAAAAGGAGCTTGCGCGCCAGTTGCTGCTGGAGTATCTGGTGAATGCGCAGGAGGAAGAGCGCAGCCGCCTGGCGCGCGAGCTTCACGATGGCGCGGGCCAGATGCTCACCAGTTTGCTCGTGCGCATCAAGGCGCTCGAGAAGAAGGGCGATCCTGAAGCCATCCGCGCCGGATTAAGCGCAATGCTTGACGTGGCCGCGCAAACGCTCGAGCAGGTACGCGATCTCTCGTACCGGCTGAGACCCGCATCTCTGGAAGAATTCGGCCTCGCTGTGACCATCGAGACGCTGGTCCATGATATGACGCAGGAGTCAGGGCTGCGCGGGGCCTGCAACACCACAATTGACGACCGCGTGCTTCCGCCTGAACTACAGGTGACACTCTATCGCATTGCCCAGGAGGCACTGACCAATGTCGTGCGCCATGCCCGTGCGGCGCACGTTAACGTCGCGCTCGCGGCCTCAGACGGCGGCGTCCACCTCTGCATCGAAGATGACGGCTGCGGCTTTTCACCTTATCAGCTCGCGCAATCCGGCCGACAGCACATGGGGCTCATCAGCATGCAAGAGCGTGCCGAAATTGTGGGCGGCACCTTGTCCGTCACATCAGCGCCCAGTCAGGGCACTCGGGTCGAAGTCTTTGCACCACTGGCGGCCACAGCAAGATGAGCAACCTGCCACCCAACACTGCGAAAGAGTCCCCGGTGCGCATCCTGGTTGTGGATGACCACAAGATTCTGCGCGACGGCTTGCGTGCGCTGCTCGAAACCGAAGCCGGTTTCGAGATCGCGGGTGAGGCCGATACCAGCGCACAGGCAATTGCTATGGCGGCGCTGCTCACGCCCGACGTCATCATCATGGACATCAACCTGCCCGACGCGAGCGGGCTGGACGCGATGCGCGCGATTCGCGCCGCCAATATCCCTTGCCGCATCCTGGTGCTTTCGATGTACAGCCGTCGCGAGTTTGTGCTTCAGGCCATTGACGCCGGCTGCGATGGCTATCTGCCCAAATCATCCACCCACACAAGCCTCGTTGAAGCCATCCATGTCGTCATGCGCGGCGAACGCTACCTGCACCCTACGGCGGCGACATCGCTTTTATCGACCCTTACCGGCGCACCGAGCGACATGCAGCGCTTTGCCGCACTTTCGGACCGCGAGCAGGAGGTGCTGCGGCTGACAGCCACAGGCTTCAACAGTCGCGAGGTGGGCGAACAGCTCTTCCTCAGCCCCAAGACGGTAGAAACCTACCGCCAGCGCGCCATGGAGAAACTGGGCCTTGAGCACCGCACCGATCTCATTCAGTTTGCGCTGCGCGCTGGGCTGTTGCAAGACCTCTCCGAGTAGCCTGTGTCCGGTTTTTCCCCACACAATGCCCGCCCTTTCCTGCTACCGAAGCTCCTCACCGCATGCTAAAGTGGGCGCAACGGGGGCCATTCCCCTCTGACCCCGTTCCCACAATACGTCTGCAGAATTCAATTCAGAATTCTCCCATAGAGTGAGGTCCAACATGCAAGAAAAAGGAAGGTTCACGCTGGGTCGGCGCGATTTTTTGCGCGCGGCAGGCATTGGTGCGGGCGCCGCCGCCGTCGGCGTCACAGTGAAGGGAGCGCAGGCATCCGCTGCGGCGGCAGCGCCGGCGGCAGCGCCCTCGTTCGAGGCCACCAAGTTCGCTGATCCGGCGGGTAGGCTTCAGCGCCCCTGGTGGGTGAAGACGGTGGACGTTCCCACCACCGAAATTGACTGGGAAATGATGCAGCGCTACAACGAGGGCAACACCGTACGCAAGGGAATGCCCGGCTATGTGGGCGCAGATGAAGTCGACCGCTACACCGAGGTGGGCAAGAAGAACGAGCTGCAGCGCATGCTCGATAATGTAGACGGCTATACGCTGAAGGACCAGGCCCTGNNGCCATGCGCCACTTTGGCGCCGGCACTGTCGCTTTCCTGGAATTGGACGACAACACGCGCAAGCTCGTCTACGGCAACGACCCCGACGGCAAGGAACTGGTCTTCACAGATGACCCCGTAGCCTCCGAGACGGAGACGCAGCGCTTCATCCCCAACAGTTGCAAGTATGTGATTGTCTACACCATGCAGATGTCGCAGGAATCCATGCGCCGTTCGCCCACCATCACCGGTTCGCAGACAACAACGCTGGCCTACCGCCGTCTGGAAGAAGTGCAGCGCTCGACGCAGGATTTCCTCACGGGACTTGGCTACCAGGGACTGGGCGAATCCAGCACGAACGCGCTGGGCATTGCCCCCGCCTTTGGCGTGTTGGCTGGCCTGGGTGAGATGTCGCGCCTCAACCGCGTGATCTCGCCCGAGTATGGCCCCATGATGCGCATCTCCAAGATACTTACCGACCTGCCGGTTGCCACCGACAAGCCGATTGACGCCGGCATCATGGAGTTCTGCAAGCATTGCAAGAAATGCGCTGAGGCGTGCCCTTCGGAAGCGCTCAGCTTCGACGACGAGCCCACCTGGGAAGTGCGTGGCGGCTGGAACAACCCGGGCCACAAAGCCTACTTTGAAGACGCCACCAAGTGCATGACCTACTGGCGCGAGGTTGCAGGATCCAACTGCGGAATCTGCTTCTCGGTCTGCCCCTTTGCCAAGAAGGATAAGGCGTGGATTCACGAATGGGTGAAGATGGGCACGTCGGTTGCGCCCTTTGCCGACAGCTTCTTCCGCAGCATGGATGATGCCTTCGGCTACGGCGTCAAGGCCAGCAGCGAAGACTGGTGGTCGCTCGATTTGCCCGAATATGGCGTGGACAGCAATCAATCGGTGACGGGGTAACCAATCATGACACAGCAATCGACAGTAGAACCAAAAGAGACGCAGTACTATCGCATTCAGAAGCGGGCATGGTATTCCTGGGTGCTCTGGATCATCTGGGTGGCCCTCCTGGTCTTCCTTGTGCAAAACGCCATCACCAGCGGCGGCGCAGAGCTTGAGCCGCGGGCGGCCATGCTCTTCTGGGTCAGCGCCGGCGTTGTAGCACTTGCTGGCATCGTCATCGCCTTCGTGCGGCGCGACCGCTAAACTGCATTGAAGCGAGGCTTCCCATTAAGGAAGCCTCGCTTCATCCTTGCTCGAATCGTTTACCTCCATGACAATGACTTCCGAACCTTTGCCCCCTCCTGCGCCATCACCCGAGTCATCTGCCGAGTCATCTGCCGAGTCATCTGCCGAGTCATCATCCGGGCATTCACCTGCACCATCCCAGATCCCTCTTTTGCAGACACAATCGAGAGCGCAGGATGTGGCTGGTGCACGCATCAGGGCGACGGCCAACCAACAGCGGCGCAAAAAGCGCGAGCGCTGGGCCATGATTGGCACGGTGACTATCATCATCGCCGCGTGGCTCTACGGCTACTTCACCTCGGGTGTCGACGCCGCTCCCCTTGCGCCAAAGGTGCTGCCCGGCGCCACCACGATTGTCCGCAGCGGCGACCTCTACATTGGGCGCGATGCCGCGGGCGAGGTTGTGGGTTACGCCGCAACGGGGACCGGCTCCGGCTACGGCGGCCCCATGGAGGTGATGGTGGGGGTCGCGCCCGACGGCCACATCCTGGGCGTGGAGATGGTAGCGGAACGGGAATCGCCCGGTTTCTTCCGCCTGGTTGAGGGCAGCAATCTCTTTGACCAGTTTCTGCGCTCCTCGGTCGACAAGTCGTTGCAACTGGGCGACGACCTTGACACGATTTCAGGCGCTACCATGAGCAGCGAGGGCGTGGCCACCTCAGTGCGCGACGCCGTGCAACTGCTTGCCGCCGATGCGCTCAACACATCGCGCCCGCCCGAGAATACGCGATTGCAAATCGGCATGCCCGAGATTGTGTTGGTTGCGCTCTTCGCCGCCGGCTATGCGGGCCACAAGCTGCGCAATCCGCGCACGAAGCGGATTGTGCGCTGGAGCACGCTCATTGCCGGCATGCTCACCATCGGCTTCCTCTACACGCTGCCTCTCACTATCAGCATGGTCGTCTCCGTGCTGGCCGGCTACTGGCCCGACTGGCACACCAATCTCTACTGGTACCTGCTCGTGGGCGGCATTCTCTTCGTCACCACCGTGGACGCCAAGAACCCCTACTGCTCGTGGTTCTGCCCCTTCGGCGCCTTCCAGGAGTGCATGGCGGCGGTCTCCAAGGCGAAGGTTTTTCGGCCGCGCGATTGGAGCGACCGCCTCAAGTGGCTGCAGCGCGGGCTGGCGCTGACGGCCATCGTGATTGGTCTCGCGCTGCGCAATCCAGGCGCGGCGAGCTATGAGCCCTTTGCCACCCTCTTTGATTTCCGTGGCAGCGCTGTGCAGTGGGCGCTGCTGATTCTGGTGGTGCTCACCAGCCTGATGATGTATCGTCCCTTTTGCAATTATCTGTGCCCGCTCGATCCGGTGGTGGACTTCATTGCCGCCGGACGGCGCTGGTTCAAGGAGACAGTGGCCTCATGGCGCAAGCCAACCCCACCGGCGACGCAACCGAAGTCATAATTCAAGTCGATGCCGCTGAAGCCGCTGAGCGTACTGCGCCCGTGCGCAAGCAGAGTCTGGGTCGTCCCGCCCTGCTCGCCTTCGTGGCCGTTTCCGTCGCGCTCATTGTCATGATCTGGGTGGACAACCTGACTGTCGACACGAACACCACACCGGGCTATTACCACGGTGAGTTCCTCATCAATGAGGGCCACTATGCCACAGTCACCGCCGAGGCAGTCCAGTTCGAACTGACGCTGACCGCAGCACCCGCGCCGCAGTCAACTCCTGAACCACAGTCAAC
>DIAV01000395.1:6277-7387 GCA_002415895.1 Anaerolineales bacterium UBA5069
ACGCCCGTTCCCTGAAAGTCGATTCTTCCATGGCCGTGACCACACCCACTGCGCTGCGCACATTCAGCCGGCGATCATTCCTCACAATCAGCGCTGCGGCTGCCGGGCTTGCCCTGGCCGGCGGCGCGCTGGGCCAGCAGGGGCGTCCTGCCACGCGCCACACGGTGCGCGCCGAGCGTATCCTCATGGGCACGCGCATTCACCTGAGCGTCGTCGGCCCCAAGGCGAGCGCGGCACATGCAGTCGAAGCCACCTTTGCCGCCATGGAGCGGCTGATTGCGCTCTTTGACCACCGCCAGCCAGCCACGGCGCTAAGTCTGCTCAATCGGAGCGGAAGCATCGAGGGTGCGCCCGCTTCCTTTGTGGAGCTCATGCGCCGCGCCGTAGCCTTTGGCGACGCAACTGGCGGCGCGTTCGACGTAACAGTCAAGCCGCTCCTCGACGCCCTGCGCGCCGGCGCGCCCGCGCGCGACTGGGCTGAACTGCGTGCGCGTGTCGACTATCGCCAGATTGAAATTGCGGGTGACCGCGTGCGCCTTGCCATTCCGGGTGCGGCCGTGACGCTCGACGGTATCGCCAAAGGGCGCATCATTGACGAAGGCACTGCAACGTTGCGCGCCCTGGGCTTTGATCAGGTTCTTGTCGAGGCCGGCGGTGACCTGCGCACGTTAGGCATGCGCAGCGACGACACGCCGTGGCGCGTGGGCATTGCCAATCCGCGCCAGCCAGAGGGCCCCGTGCTTGCCACGCTCCAAATGCGCGGGCAAGCCGCCGCAACTTCCGGCGACTACATGAACCACCTGTCGCCCGATTTTGTAATGCACCATATTCTTGACCCGCACACCGGCCGTTCGCCGCTTGATTTGGCAAGCGCCACCGTCGTAGCACCCACCGCGTTGGACGCCGACGCACTCGCCACGGCGCTCATGGTGCTGGGCAGCAGCGCCGGCATCGCCCTGGCAGAGAGTCTGCCCGACACCGAGGCGTTCCTCGTTACCAAACAGCTTGCCACACTTCAGACAAGCGGCGCTCTCCTTTCCTGACGGAACATCCACATCAACACTTATGAACAATTCCACGACCGACGCCATTGAGGCCATTGAGGCCATT
>DIAV01000395.1:7499-13313 GCA_002415895.1 Anaerolineales bacterium UBA5069
CCATTGAAGCCATTGCAGTGCGCGAGCGTGCGCTTGCAGAAGCACGCGCCACCGGCGATGCCGCCACAATCACTGCGGCCCAGCTTGAAGTCGGCAAGAGCTACTTGCAAGCGGGCCACGCGCCCAAGGCGCTTACCCATGTAGAGGAAGCCATCGAGATTGCCGAGGCAAACGGGCTGAATGAGGAGAATGCCCGTTTGTGGGGCTACAAGGGCCTTGCGCTTGCCCAGCTTGGCAACACACACTTGGCGCAAAAGGCGCTCTTTCGCTCCTTGAACGTGGCACGCGAGATTGACCACAAGCCGCTGCAGAGCGATGCACTGGGGCATATTGCCCAGTTGATGGCGGAGCGTGGCGACATCGAAAAGGCTATCGGTCGGCTGGACCAGGCGCTTGCCATGGCGCAGGAGGCGAACGATCCGTTGCGCGCCATGCACCTGGAGGGAAAGCTTGGCGCGCTCTTCCTGACGCTGCAGTCGCTTGACAAAGCAGCCGACTCCTTTGCCGCCGCCCTCCACTATGCGGAACGCATGAACCTGGCAAAATCTGTGCTGCGCTACCGAATTGGCCTGGGCTCCGTCATGCTGGCCAACGGCGAGCCCGACGTCGCGCTGGAGCAATTCGAGATTGCGCTCAACGAAGCCGATGCGCTAGACAACCCAGGCGCACGCGTACACGCGCTCGACGCCATGCTGCAGGGGCACGCGGCCGCCGGCCATGTCGGCATGGTGCAGACATACGCCGACGCGCTGTTGACGCTTTGCGCCGACGAGAAGATGGCAGCGGTGGCGTTGGCGGCTTCGCTCAATACGGCCACGTTCTTCATGGAACATGAGCAGCCAAAGCGGGCGCTGCATTACCTGAAGCGCGGCCTGGAGTTGGCACGCGCAGAAGACAATTGGGCGTGGCAGGCGGTTATGCTGGAGAAGATGAGCCTTGCGCACTACATGCAGGAAGAGTGGGAGTTGGCGGTCGCCGACTGCCGCGCTGCGCTGGATGTGGCGCACCAGCTTCATGACGAAGCCGCGCAGGCGCGCCTCTACGGCCACCTGGGCGCGACACTCTCCGAGACTGGCGCGGCCGATGCAGCCAAAGCCGCGTCGCTTGCTGCTGTCGCAATCGCCGAACGGCTGGAGGATCTACCACTCGTCGGTGAGCAGCAGGTGCTTCTCGCGTTCGCCGCCACTGAGGCCGGGGAGATCGATGCTGCACGCGACTGGTGTCGCGCAGCGCTCAAGACGTTCGCCACGCTGGGCGACGCGCTCATGGTGGAACGCACGACGGCGCTGCTTGCCGAAATTGATGCGGCCGCCGTTGGATAGACGTGTTGCACAAGCGCCGCATTAACAACAACTAAAGTCATGCCGGAGTGAAAACACCATCTTGACGCAAGGGCGCGAGGTGGGCAAGGACGCGAGGAACAACAGCAGCAGGCAAGCACCGTACGCGCCCGCTTGTGTGCCTGGGCGCATGTCCCCGGTTGGGCTTTGGCCTGTTCTTGCTTTTCCTTGCGCCTTTGCCCACCTCGCGCCCTTGCGTCAAGCAGTGTTGCTTTCACTCTGGTATCAGCCTAATGCGAGCAGCAGCCACAACCTGTACACAAGTGCAAACAGATAACAACAAGAGATAACCAGCCACCACAAGCATACTGGCCGTGAAAGATGGATGCCGTCTATGGCAGCCACAGCCTGGCGTTGGCCCAAGTCCACAGCGTGGAGAGGATGGCCCAACGGTCCGCCAGCGAGTGGCGTGAGACACCGCGCGCCTCCTGCTGCTTGAGGTGGGCGCGGATGTCGTCGGCGGTCAGGCTCTCCACCGGCCTCTCCCCGCTGTGGCGCCCAAACTCGTCGAAGGCCCAATACTCAATTGTCCACCCGCGCGCTCTGCAGGTCGGTTACGGCGCTGCGCACAGCGTCAACGTCGGCAATGAGGCCGCCATTCATCAAATCGCGCACGGTTGCGGCAGGATCCTGCTCTGCCGGCAGGTCCAGCGCGGCCAACAGTGCATCCAGCGGCACCTTAGTCTGCTCTGCAATCTCGGCCAATGTGTGTTTGCCCTTAATCTCTGCCACAGCAAGTATCTCCCCGGGCGGCAATGGGGTTGGGCCTGTGCCGTCACCCGCGCCGCTGGCCTTGGGCAGATGCGTTTCGGTCTCGCCTGATATGCCGGCAGGGAGCGAATCTGATGGCGGCAACGGGGTGGGCGTGGGTGCAGAGGTCGCAGCCTCTGTTGCAGTCTGCGTTGCTGTCCCGGCTGGGGTAACGGATACCGGCGGGCTGCTCGCACCCAGGTACGCGTCAATCTCCTCGCGCAGGAGGGCGATTTCGAAGCCCTCAATCACTCCCTCGAGGTCCTTGAGCGCGGTCTCCATGGGCATGTCGGCGGGGATTCCGCTCAGCGTGTAGAGATCGGCCGGCGGGATGGCAAAGCCATCGGCAACCTGCTGCAGCGTCATCCATCCTTTGACTTCCGCGCCGCTGACCAGGTTTTGCACATCCACCATCTCCTTGCCGCTTACAATCCAGTTGCCGTTGGCCACGGCGCCACCGATGACGCCGAGGAAGAGACCGATAGCCAGCAGAGGCACGACGAATCGATTGACCATTACTCTGCGCTCCTCTCGGCAGTCACAGTTGCGGGCTGCTGGGGACGGCGCAATGTCTGTATCCACGAAAGTGGGGCGAAGTACACTTCGAGCGTGGCGTGGCGCGGGCATGTTTCCACGCACTCGAGGCAGTTGATGCAGTTGGCGCTGACAAATGGGTTCGCGGCAGCCACGTCAATGCCCATGGGGCAGGGCCGGTTGCAGAGGGCGCAACTCTTGCATGCAGATTCGGTGCGATGGATGCGCAAGAGGCTGACATGGTTGAAGAGACTAAGCACCCCGCCCAGAGGACAAGCATATTTGCACCAGAAGCGCGGAATGAAGAAGGATCCCACCAGGATAGTGCCGGCAATTGTATAGGCTAGCCAGTGTTCAACAAGGTTGAACTCGAACAGCCAGCCTAATCCGAAAATCGTTCGATAGGGATCATAGTCGGCAAACCAAAGGCGCGTGGTGCTGATTGTCATATAGAGGATGAGGGCAAGCACCAGGTAGCGGCCATAGCGCAGCCAGCGATCCATACGTTGGGGCACGCGCACTTCGGGAAGCTTGAGGCGGGTGCGGAGCCATGTGAGCCCATCCTGCAGTGTGCCGAAAGGGCAAATCCAGCCGCAGAAAGCGGCGCCTGCAACGATGGTCGAGACGAGCAGTGCAAGGCCCAGTACGATGTTTGAAGGGTGCGTCTTGGGCACGAACTCACCGCTCGTCCAGGTGCGCCACAGGGTTTCCACAGCGCCGAAAGGACAGAGGGCGTCGATGGACGCCGAAGTCATGCTCTCCTCAAATAAGGAGTGTCGCAAGCTCGCAAAGACGATAAAGGCCAGGAAGGATGCCTGTATCAGCCGCCTGGCAACACGTGTTTTTGAAATAGATTGGCGCTTGCGCGAGCGGCGCAAAGCACTCGCCTGCATAGACAATGGTGTTCTCCAATCGTGTGGTGTGGCCGCAGCTGCGGTCAAGCGGACCCGATGATGGAGACACAGTACACCCTGCTGATGGAGCAGATGCGGAAGAGATAAGGAGAAGATGTGTAGAAGTGACGGGGATGGTGCGGCACTCTTGTGTGAGCGCAGCGTGCAGCCATTATGGAGCAATTTTGTATCCACGCCGGCGCGAAACTGGGCGGCGCGTCTGGGCGCATCACGCATGTGCGTCAAGCCACCGTCAGTTGCCCTATCTCCAGCCCGTGTTTTGCCTTCTGCGCTTGCGTTTGACATGCTGAGCAACCCGCTCTATAGTTGTGCCCCACCCCAAACGATGGCTGCGCGCGGATTGAGTTTGGCGCAAAAATCTGGTTTGTCCCCTCTGATTCCCCCACATTTTGGCCGTTCTTGCTAGTCTCGCGCCTGCGTTTTTTGGTTGGTTGCGGGGGGGGTTGAGATGGGTGAACTTAACATTTTCCTCTTTGGCGGCATGCGCCTGGAGCGTGGCGGCGCGTCCGACGAAATTCGCTTGCCGCGGCGCGCACAGGCATTGCTCGCCTATCTACTGCTCAGTGCACAGCGCTATCACCCACGCGACGTGTTGATTGATGTGCTCTGGCCCAACAGTGATCCGAGCAGCAGCCACAATTGTCTGAACACGGCACTCTGGCGATTGCGTAAGCTGCTTGAGCAGGATACGCCGGCGGCGGGCGCCAATCCCTATGTGCTTACCAACGGCGCCGGTGATGTAGGCTTCAATTGGGAGAGCGCGGCCTGGGTTGATGCCACCACCTTTGAGGCTGAAGCCGCGCGCGTTTTGTCCATCCCCCCGGGTGAACTCAGCGCAGCCGATGCGCTGAGCCTCGAACATGCGTTGACGCTTTGCCGCCACGATCTGCTCGATGGTTTCTATGACGACTGGGTGCTGTTCCGCCGAGAGCAACTTCGGCGCATTCAGCTAAACGGCATTGCCCATCTGATTCAATATTACAGCAGCCACAAGCCGGAGCGCGCCGTTGCATGGGCGCAGCGTTTGCTGGAGATTGACCCACTGCGCGAGGAGATACATCGTGCGCTGATTCGCCTCTACCTGGAAATGGGACAGGCGCCCGAGGCGCTACGCCAGTACGAGCGCTGTCGCGCCCTCTTGGCGGCTGAACTTGGCGCCTTCCCCATGGCCGAAACTCGCGCACTCCACCTGCGTATTATCCAGGGTATGCCCGGCCCTCTGTCCACCCCGCCCCCACCTGCCGCCCTTACCAACATTGAACTGACACAGCACCTCACCGCCGCGCTGCGCACGCTCGAGGAGACGCACCGTCTTGTGCAAATAGCGTTGGCCGCCCTGCACGACGCTGCGCTTTCCTCGTAGTCTCCCCTTTCGTCCCGCCTGCAGGTACATATACCTCTGCCTGTTGCATCACCGCATCATCACGTGGGTGTTACGCCTGCGTGATGATGCGGTGATGCAACGGTGAGAAGCCCCGCCTAGACTGCACCCTACGCACATCGGCGCGCCGCGCGCAACCGCCCGGAGGCTGTCATCTGCGGGAGGCTCTGTGAGCGGCAGCGAAACAGGCGAAGCGCCCCACTCTCACTTTGAAGACAATACCGACGTCTTTGTCGTGCGCGTATGGCAGGAGCCTGCGGCCCGTGCGCCGTACACCGTACGCGGTGTGATCGAGCATTTGGCTTCGGGACGCAAGCGCTTCTTTTCGGAGATTGAAGCGTTGAACGCCTTCATTGTTTACTTTGCGCCCGGATTGAGCGCAAGCGACATGGACATGCCGCACCGCCCCCCTTGTAATGGCCCGTTCGCACGCCTGCGTCGCTTGCTGCGCCATATACCTTAAGCGCTACCGCAATGACACGCACAGCCGCTGCCCCATGCCACATTTCAACGCAATGGTGAAGCAACTGCTCTAAATATGCCGATCGATTGCCGCACTTTGCGTTGAGACGTTGTTTTCCTGCCGGCAAGACCAGCGGTGATGGCGCGATTGAACGTTACGGGAGAGCGAAGCCTTGCTAACGCTGCTGGCCGATCGCTTTATGCAATTGCTTGCCGCCATGCCCGATGGCGTCTTGCCGCAGGGTCGTCTGGGCATGCATCGCCCCGCTTCGCTGGGTGATCTGCCCGCGCTGACCCTGGCGCTGGAGGGCGAAAGCCCGCGCACCCTGGGCTTGGGTGCGCCGGTGCGTGCGGGCCATGTCCGCGTACTCCACACAGCCACCGTGTCTGTGGATGAGACGAGCGGCTTTTTGCCGGGTTTGCGTACCCTGCG
>DIAV01000395.1:13431-18440 GCA_002415895.1 Anaerolineales bacterium UBA5069
TTGTGCCGCAGCCGACTGCAATCAACGAGTTTGCTGTGGATACAACCGCCGCCGCCGTGCAGTTTGGCGCGCCTCAGCTTGCCGGCGCGGCGCTGGAGGTGAGCCACTGGACCATGGAGTGGCGCAGTGACATCCCGCTCTATCGCTGGTCGGGTTGCGCCACGGTAGAGCTGTGGGCGACCACTGCTGCGCAGGTGGAGGATCTGGCCCGTCGCGCCGAACGCCGTTTGCACACCGATCATGCGGTTGCCCGCACTCTGGGTTTTCTGCGCCTAACGGCTGCGGCGATTGGGGCATCCGAATTGGTGGAACAACAGCCACCAACCGGCCCCTTTGGCGTCTGGCGGCAAGTGCTTGCCTTCCGCTATGACGCCGAAATTGAGGAAAGCATCGCCGTTTCCAGTGGATCCCCCATTACGCGTATTGATGTGGCGACGCCGCATGAAGGCTACGCAGTGCCTTCACTGGCGGTTGGAATTCCATAGCAAGCGCACTGGCTGTGGTCGGCGCTTTACGCCTGCCGCGCGCGTGAAAGCAGCATAAGCACCATGCTGCGCGCACCCATTACAAGACATAGCAACGATTGGTGAGTGCAAGGGGGTCATATGGCTGAACAGGGCACGGAAATGATTCTGCCGGGCACCTACATCGAGGTGCGCGCCGAAGGGCTGCTGGCAGGTGGGAGGATCGCCACAGGCAACATTGGCATTGTGGGCACGGCCGAAATGGGCAGTACGGACGTTGCTATTCTCAGTAGCTATAGTGATGGGCGCGCCCTCTTCGGCGAACCCGGCGATTGGGATCCCACCCCCAACGCGCCCAATGTACACCTCGTGCGTGCGCTGCGCTATCTCTTCGACAACGGCGCGCGCACTGTCTACGCGCGGCGCGCCCTCAACAGCGCAACGGCGCAAGCCTCCTCCTTCACATTGCTGGGCAATACCGGCCAACCGCTTGTCACGCTGCGCGCACGCACGCCGGGCGCATGGGGCAACCGGCTGCAAATTCGAGTGGAGGAGGTGGAGACCAAGCAGTTGGTGGACAACGAACGGGTGTTGCGCACCAACGGTGCACTGCGCCTCACCGCCGAGGCGCTTGTCCCCGCTACTGCTGAGGAGCCAACGCTGGGTAGTGTGAGCGTCAACGATGCCGGGCTGCCGCGCCGTTATCAGCTCCAGCAGGCGGCTCCCTCCGCGCAGGTGGTGCAGGTGAACCCGACTGACCGCACCCTCACCTTTCCAACGCTTCCCGGCGCGCAGGCGGACATCTATGCAAGCTATTGGGTTCCCGCCCCCAAATTGCGGCGCATTACGCTTCGCTACGGCAATGTGCAGGAAGTCTACATGGTGCCCAGCATCGCCTACCTGGTGCAGCGCCTGCAGGACGAAAACAGCCCTTCGCGCCTTGTCACGGTTGACGAATCTACAACCCCTGCAACCGGCATCCCGGTGGTGGCGGCGGGATTCCAGCCCTTCAGCAACGGCGAGAATGGCAGTGTAACCCTCACCCATATGCGCGAGGCGCTGGATGCCCTGCTGGAGCAGGACATCCAGCTTGTGGTCGTTGTCGGGCTGCCCTTTTCCGAGATCAAGGCGGCGCTGCTGGGCCATGTTGAGCAGACGGAAAATCTGGGCCGGGAGCGCATTGCCATTGTTGGCGCCGACAGCAACGAGGTTGCCAAGATTCTGGAAAATGCCAATGACGTGGCCGACAAGCGCCTTGTGCTTGTGGCGCCCGGTCTGCGCGAGCGCGACCCCAACACGGGCCAGCAGCTCTCACTCCCCCCCTGGTATGCAGCCGCGGCCGTAGCCGGGCGGCTTTCCTCATTTTTGCCCCATATCAGTCTTACCAACAAGCCACTGGCGGGCATTGACGCGCTTGCGCTTGATTACAACTACGGTGAACTGAAAGCGCTTGTGCAAAACCGTGTCCTTGCCCTTCAGCGCAAGCGGGGCATTCGCGTCGTGCGTGGTATCACCACCGACGACGGCGCCTTTCAGCAGATCAGCATCCGCCGCATCATTGACTATATCAAGGAGGGCACGCGCCAGCGCTGCAATCAGTATATTGGCCTGCTCAACAACAACCGTGTCCGCGAAAACCTGCGCGTGACATTGGATGCTTTCCTTGCCGACCGCGTGCGCGCCGAATTTCTCACCAACTACAAGTTGACGGTCTTTGCCGATCGCGCCATGGAAATCCGTGGCGAGGTGCTGGTGACTATGGACCTGCAGCCAACCTTCAGCATTGACTACATCCGCGTGATCATGAATCTGAGTTAGGGCAGCGTCTTCGTCTGCAAGGAGCAGCCATGTTCAACACACGTAACTTTACGGGCGTGGACGGCCGCCTGACCATCCCCAATCAGCAAAACGGCATGGACGACGACACCGCCACCAAGTATTTCGGGGAGGGGCACGTGGTGGGCCGCGTTGTCAACGTCAACGTGCAGGTCTTCACCGAGCTGCGCCCCTTTCATCAACTGGGCGCGCGCCTGCCCAGCGAGCTGCGCGCCGGCAACATCAGCATCCGCGGCAGTGTGGATCGCGCCTATATCAACGGCGCCCTCCTGCGCATTATGTTGGGCCAGTATGCACAGGAAGAAGAAGGCGCCGGCTTCCAGATCCCCACCTTTGACATCAGCATTGGGCTTGACAACCCTTTCTTTGCCGAAGGTGAGGAGGGCAACAGCACGCTCACCGTATACGGGGCCATTTTCGATTCGTGGCAATTCAACCTGCCCGAAAATGACTTTGTGCTTGAGAAGCTAACCTTCCAGGCGCGCCGCATCAGCATGGCCGACACTGAGGTGCCAAGCTAACGGCGGCCTGGCTCATGCGGCGCGTGAGAACTGCACTGGATTTGAAGGGGGCATATGTGAAGACGTTGTTGAGCGCCGAAGAACTGATGGCCGGCAGCGAACTCACCTTCGATGTTGAGGTGCCGGCCCATTTGCTCAATCCCCAGGCCGCGGATGGCGATCATGCGCCAAGCGGGCGCTGCGTGCGGCTGCGCCCACTGACCGTGCGCGATATCCAACTGATTGCCAAAGCGGCGCGCGATGACGACGTGCTTACTTCCATCCTCATGATTCAGCGCGCCGCTGTGGAGCCTGCCTTCAAACAGCAGGAGGTAGCCCAGATGAGCGGTGGCCTGGTGCGCTTTCTGGTTGAATCCATCAACCACATCAGCGGGCTCACTTCAAGCGAGGACGAACTACGCGATATGACGCAGGCGCCGCTGGTGCAGGCATTCTTTATCCTTGCGCGCGACTTTCACTGGACGCCTGAGCAAGTGCGCACGCTCACTGTTGGGCAACTGCTGGGTTATCTTGAATTGCTGCAGAGTGGACGGCAGGGGGTGGCCCCATGAGCGACACACTGCCCGCCGCCCTGCGCGCCGTAAGCGATGGGCCGGTGCGGCTGCACACAGCGCTGCAACGTGCGGCGCGACGGCTGCGCAGCGCCGCACACACAGGCGCTGCGCCGGTGGGTACGGCGCTGCCACCACTCCTCCTTGATGGTGGTCTTGGCCTGCTATTCAGTGAGCGGTTGCGTGCGCTCTTGATCACCGCTGCCGCGCCCCCTGCCGTAGAAGAGCGCACATCAACAACACCCCATTGGGCGGCGCAGCCCGGGGCGCGTGCTGCCTTGCAACTGGCCCCGTTTGTGGGCAGTGCCGCGCCACCGCCACACGTTGCGTCTGTGCCGCCCGTGCTGCCGCCGCCATCGTCCTTTGCCAACCCCGTTTCTGCACCCCGTGGAGGCGGGCCGGGTGCAGCGCCCGCTTCCTTCAACAACACGGTGACCCCACATGGATTGTCGGGCGCAGCATTGCTGCGCGATCGGATCAGCCGTGCATTGGCCGCGCCGTCAATTGAGCAGAGACCAGAGGCATTCTCGCTCGGCGCGCAGGGCGGAAGTGCACCTGCATTGGCCCCAACCAGCCCCCCTGCAACAGACGCGCATGGCTCCCATGCACCTGCAATGGGGCAACCGATGACGCCCGCTGAGACAGCCGCTGCATTGCGGGCCTTTGCCGAGGGCAAACCAATTGCAGGGCGCACTTCTGCTGAAGATGCACAACAGACAATGAATTTCATGTCCAGCGCAGAAGCCCCGGCCGCAGGTGACCCACCCGTTGCATATGGCGCGGGCAGCCGCAGCACGCTTGTGCCCAACGCGCACTTTTCATCGCAGGGCTTTGCCTTTGCGGATGGCGAAGCCACCGCAGCACTGACGCCCGACGCGCTTGCCGACAGCCTGGCGACCATTTTGCGCCACCAGGCGCGTGCGTATGGGATTGAGATGCCATGAACATCCGCCCTATGCTTGGCGAGTTTGCACTGGAGGGCATCGAATCCGTTGCCTCCTACGAGCGGCGCGCTCTGGTGGAGCACCGAGTTCCCGGCCTCGCCGGCAGCTACTTCCAGGATTTGGGGACGATGCCCAATGTCGTCGTCATTGCCGGCTCGCGCTTTGGCGATGCTGCGCGCGACCAGTTTCTTGAGGGCGTGCGTGAACTCTACAACAAGGGCCAACAAACGACCTTTGTGGCCGATATCAACACCGCCACCGATTTGACCGACGTCATTATTGAGGCGCTGGACGTAGCCGAAGTGACAGGGCGCAACGCTGGCTTTCGCTACGTGTTGCGGTTGCGCAAGTACATTCCCCCACCCGAACCGCCGGCAGCCTCGCTGGCGGGGCTGGATACAAGCATTCTTGACGATGCCGCCAACCTGGCCGGTGCGCTCGACGCACTTGACGCCCTGGGCTCTATACCGAATCTGGGTGATCCAACACCCCCACTGCGCGACGCGCTGGGCAGTGTCACGGCTGCCACATCAAGCCTGCCCGCTGTACAGGAGAGTGTTGCAACGCTCTTTGGCGGGGCGGCGGGGGGCCCGCTGGGTGGGCTGCCCCCCCCCCGCGCGGGGCGAGGCACGCCGTCGGGGGCCCGCGGCGGACGCGCGGACGAGGCGGCCGGGGCGGGGGGGGCGCGCCCGC
>DIAV01000401.1:0-360 GCA_002415895.1 Anaerolineales bacterium UBA5069
CGCAGTTGCTGTGTTCCCCTCTCCGCATGGAGAGGGGCCAGGGGTGAGGTTGCTATTATGCGCTCGCTCCTGCCCTTTGCTGACTTTTGGGAGGCCCTAGAGAAGGCGCAAAAGTAGATTGACATCCATAAACCGGACTTCTATACTTGTTTGCAATTGATGGAGAATTTGACCATGCGGCGCATGATTCCATCGTCATATGCACCCAGGGCATCCCCCAGCCACCACGGATAAGCGCACATGATCAAGGCATCTCGTCAGTTGCGTACACAGACAGCGCGTAGGGCTGCCTTGCAGTCACCCGCGCCCCACGTTGATACCCCGCATACGCAATCTGCACAGCCCCCCGATGCAACGGCC
>DIAV01000401.1:473-8032 GCA_002415895.1 Anaerolineales bacterium UBA5069
CCGGCCAGGGCGTGAACTCTGGCGCCCCCGCGCAAAGCGCGGTGGACTACTACAGCGCGCCCGCGTTCTCCACCATTCAGCGCAAGACCAGCAAACTCATCACCGCCGACGTCCTGGAAGCGCAGAAGAGCATCATCTTCAAGGATAGCTACGACGCGCTCATCAGCTTTATCGAAGCCTACTTCGATGACACGAACGCACCCGAACACAACTACGGGCGCCGGCTGCGCTACATTGCGGAAATTGGCAAGGATATTGGCAAATGGGAAGCCAAGCACGGCCCCGCCGAGCAGCCAGTGACGAGTTTCTTCAAGTCCACTGCCGACAAGCGCCGCCCGCTCATCAAGCAACTGAAGGACAGCCTGGCGCTTGAAGAAACGCAGGTGCAGGATGATGGCCTGGCGCAGGCCAAGGCTGCCCACAAAATCGACCGTGACAAGCTGACGGAATATCTCAATGAAGGCGCTTCCAGCACCGAGCGCATGTTGAAAAACACCTGCGAATGGTTCAAGCTGGGCAAGGCCAAACTGTATGCCGTCACCCCCACGGGCGATTCCGAAGCGCGCATTGCCAAAGCCAAAATGAATGTCAATCGCGATGAAGCCTGGTTCCCACGGGGCCTAAAGGGCTCAGCAGGCGACATTCTCGATGCCGAAGTCAAGTACAACGAGCGCAGCGTAACAGACAACACTAATGTTAACCTGGACCAGGATGGCAAGGTGACGGGCGGTTGGAACGTACCCGGCGTGGTCGTCATCACCAACCCTGCCAAGGCCAGCAAAGAAACCGTGTGGGAGACGCTGCGCCACGAGGTGCAGCATGACGCCGACTTCAACAAGGGGCGCGACGCCGGCGCGGCAACGCATACGGCAGGCGCGGCATTTGATGCCACCGGCGCGACGCTGAAGGTGAATGCTGCCAAAACAGCCTACGAAGTCGCAGGCACCACAGGGCAGAAAACCGCCGGCGAGAGCGCCCGCAAGACCTATGAGGCCGAAGTTGCGCTCACCCGCTACAAGACGGAGTACCGCGCCTATTCCTATCAGGAGGGCGAGACAAGCGGGCCCTACGCCAAGCTGGACAACACAACGCGCGACAAGCTGCATGACGGCAAACTCTTCACCGAGCGCCAGTTGCAGATCTTCAAGCACATATATAAAGGCTATGACTACACCAAGAGCAACTGGGATGCCGATACGCCACTGACGGGCGGGCGCACCTTCCGCGATGAGGTGGTCAACTACTGGAACCCCGACACGGAAGCCTTCAACAAGTTCAATTCGCCGCGCGTCGATGACTTCTATCGCGCCCTGGACGTAATCGGCACGAAGGCGCCACAGACATTGCTGGCCACAAAGGGCGGCAAGGATGTGGCCCCGGTTGCTGTAGGTGGACAGGTGGAGGATGTGACGGATGCCGGCGTTGTCAAGCTGCTCGCGGCCGTCAACGATTTGAACGGCGAAGACGCCGACTATATCTTCAACGATTCACAGGCCATGATCAAGAAGATCAAGGCGCACCTCAAGGGCGCGGCCCTGGCCAAGGTGCTGGAGGAGTTGAAGGACATGGCCGATTTCTCCAAGCTGGCGAGTATCTCCCTCTTTGACTAGCACGCTGAAAGCATAGGCCTATGCGACTCCCCAATGCGCCAGCGCCCATCCTCAGCCCGTCGGGCGCGCAGGCTGCCGTGGTTCAAGACAATGTGCTCGCCCTCATCGACACCGCGACAGGAGCGCGCCGCGACATTGCGCTGCCGGCGCATGGCAGCGGCGTGGCCTTTGCGCCTGATGACGCACGTTTGGCCGTGGCCGCAGGCAACGCCGTCGCGCTGCTGCGTGTGGGCGCGTCCGCACTGGCGCAGGTGCGCGCGGCCCTGCCGGGCGCACTCTTTCGCTGGGTGCTGGGGCGCGAAGTGCTGGTGGCCGTACTGCGCAGCGGTGAACGCGAGTCGGTGCTCTGTGCGTGGCGCGTGGGCGATGACGACAGCCTGACGCCACTCGGCCCGCCCGATGGGCTGGCGCTGGGTGCGCTGGCCGTCTACCACATGGCGCTGGATGAGGCGCGCGGGCGCGTGCTGCTGGGCGGCGTGCGCGGGCGTGGCGCGTACAGCGGCGACGGCACCCCCTTTACAGGCAGTGTAGGCCTCACGCCCGATCTGCCTGTGCTCTGGAAAGGGGAGGGGCTGCCCTTCACACCCCACGCCTATCTCTACCCGCTTGAAGATGGCGATCTGGTCATTACGCAGCGCGACCGCATGGCGCGCCTCTCGCTCAATGCGCTGCCCGACGTGGAGGTGGTTGATGAGCGCGCCTTCGACACGCCGCTCGAGCGTGTGGCACTCTCGCCCAATGGCCGCCTGCTGGCGTGGATGTGGGCAGGCGAGGGCGACGCCATGAACCTGCATGTGGCCCACGTGGCCGGACTCCAGCCCGTTGCCAGCGGACGCTTCACGCTGGCCGGCAATTTCCCTGCGCTGGCCGTGGACGACGCAGGCACAGCCACGATTGTTGCCGGCGCGCGGCCCGACCAGATGCTTGTTGTGAGAATCAGCGCCGGCCAGGGCGTGCGCACGCAGAGCGTTACCGTGCCGGCCGAAGCGGACAGCGCCTAAACGTTGAAGCACCGCGTCCACAGTCGGAAACCTCGCCGCGTTCGCGCTATGCGGGCGGGAAGAGCAGCGGCACAAACGCATAGGCTGCCAGTGTAAAGAGCGTGCCCAATGTAAGTGTATTGACCACGTAATTGGCATCCGCCTCTGCCTGCAGAGGACGGGCGGGGTTGGCACGCATGAAGATCGGGATCACAAAGGGGCCGGGCAGCAGCACCATGGTCAGCACGGCAGCCTGGAAAACTGGATCCAGCCCCAGCAGGCGGCCCACAACCAGCCAGGCAAAGAGCAGGCCGGCAGGCAGCCAGATGAGCACGCGCAGCGCTGCTGTGCGTGCCGGGGCGCGCAGTGCGCCCGGGCGCAAGGTCAGTTCGTAGCCAATCGCCAGCGCCACCAGCGGTGTCGTCATGGCCCCCAGCAGCCGCACGGCCTCCAGCATGCCATCGAGCAGAGGGTGGGCTGTAAAGCGCGCAGTCAGCCCCAGCGCCTGAAAGAGCAGCCCGCCCACAATTGCCAAAATCACGGGCGTGCGCAAGAAACCCAGCAGTGTCGTGCGGAATGAAATCGAGCCATCCGGCTGTGCCATGCGCGTCAGGCCGGGTACAAGCACAAAAAAGACAAAAAGCACCTGTCCCAGATCGACAATGCCAAACTTGTAGATGTTCGCTGCGCCATAGACTGCGCCAAAGATCGCGTAGCCCATCATGCCTGCTTCAAAGCCTGTCAGCAGTGAAGGGAAGTAGACGGAATCCACCCCAACCCACGGGCCCAGTGGGCGGGCGAGGAAAAGCACCAGCAGGCACGCGCCAAAGACCGCGGCCACAATCAGCAAATAGGCGGGTTGGATCTGCACCGTGCCAAAGGCAAGAAAGAGCGCTGCAGGCAGCGTAGCGTTCACAATCAACTTCTTCAGATCAGCAATTGTGGCGGGTTGAAAAAAGCGCAGCCGCCGCAGCAAAGCGCCGGCCAGAATGAGCAGGAAGACGGGGAGAACTTGGGCCAGTGCGCTCAGAAAGAGCATGGGGAGAGTCACTTTCCAGCCAGCGGTTGATGATCGCGTGTGAATCAAGAGCGTCTGCGTCATTGTAGCGCAGCCCATTGTCGCGCATGAAGGCGCGCCGGCATGTGGCAAAGGCCACATCATTGTGTCGCAAAACCCAACCTGTTAGGTTCGCGCTGACCTTTACGTGCGTGGTATAGTGAGAGAGTGAACAAGCAACCTGCCATGAAATCAACACCCCCTCCGCTGGCAACGCGACCGCGCAGCATGGCCACAAGTGTGCGCATGCGCTACCTGATGCTGGTTGATCTTGCCTGCATTCTGGTTGCCATTGTCATGGCCTTCGTCATCCGGTACGAAGCGCTGATCAACATCCGGCCCTTCCTTGCGCGCAACTGGACAATTTTTGTTGTCGCGCCGCTGGTCTACCTGCCGGTTTACTACGCCTTTCGCCTCTACTATCGCCTGTGGCGTTATGCCAGCACAAAAGAATTGATGATGATCACGGGGGCGTCCATTGCGGGCACGGCGCTCCTCGCTGTGGTCAACTTTGGTCTGCTGCCACTGCTGGATATTCCGCACATGCCGTCGCGCTCGGTGTGGCTGCTGGTGGGCATCTTCTCCTGGGCGTTTCTGGGGGCCACACGCTTTCTGCTGCGGTTGATTCAGGAACGCTATCGCCCGCAGGATTTACAGCGTACAGGTGCGTTTGTGGGCACGCCCAGCCGCGTGCTGATTGCCGGCGCGGGCGACGCAGGGGCCATGATCCTGCGCGAAATGATGAGCAACCCAGCCCTTGCCTACAAGGTTGTGGGTTTGGTGGATGACGACCCCGGCAAGCGCAACTATAGCCTCTACGGCGTGTCTGTGCTGGGTGGGCGCAACGACATACCGGCCATCATCGAGAAATTTGGTGTGGACGAGATCATCATCGCCATGCCCACAGCGCCGGGTGTGCAGATTCGCGACATTGTGCGCATTAGCGAAGGCGCGGGCATCCATCCGCACACGATCCCCGGCATCTATGAGCTGCTGGACGGCACGGCGACGCTCAGCCAGTTGCGCAACGTGGAGATTGAGGACCTGCTGCGGCGCGAGCCTGTGCATACGGACTTTGCCGCCGTGCAGGCCTTGCTGCGCGGCAAGCGCGTACTTGTTACGGGCGGTGGCGGCTCCATCGGCAGCGAACTCTGCCGCCAGATTCTGCGCTGCCAGCCCTTTGGCCTCTACCTGATTGGCCACGGCGAAAACTCGATCTTCGAGATTCAGAACGAACTCCTGCGCGAGGCAGAGAAGCAGGCGCGCGGCGGTACACCGGTTGAGGTGCGCGCCTACATTGCCGACGTGCGCTTTGGCGAGCGCATCCTGCGCCTTTTCCGCCAAATTCGCCCCGACGTTGTCTTCCATGCCGCCGCGCACAAGCATGTGCCGCTCATGGAAGAAAACCCCTCCGAGGCAATTACCAACAATGTACTGGGCACGCGCAATGTGCTCAATGCCGCACTGGCCTGCAACGTCGGGCGCTTCGTCATGATCTCCACCGACAAAGCCGTCAACCCCACAAGCGTCATGGGGGCCAGCAAGCGCACCGCCGAGCTGCTGGTGCATGACGCCGCCACGCGCAGCAATCGACCCTATGTGGCCGTGCGCTTTGGCAACGTGCTGGGCAGCCGCGGTAGCGTGGTGCTGACCTTCAAGCGCCAAATTGCGGCGGGCGGCCCCGTTACAGTGACCCACCCGGATGTCAAACGCTACTTCATGACGATCCCCGAGGCCGTGCAACTGGTGCTGCAGGCGAGCGTGCTGGGCAACGGCGGCGAGGTCTTTCTGCTTGACATGGGCGAACCCGTGCGCATTGTCGACCTGGCCGAAGACCTGATTCGGCTAAGCGGCCTTGAAGTTGGGCGCGATATCGAGATTGAATACACAGGTATGCGCCCCGGCGAGAAGCTCTTTGAGGAACTCTTTACGAGCGGCGAAGATTACGAGCGCACCGAGCACCAGAAAATCTTCATCGCGGCCAATGCCAGCACCTTTGTGCCCGAATCGCTGGATGCATCGATCACTGCGCTGGCACAGGCGGCCGAAGACAACGATCGCGACGCCATCATTCGCAACCTGCAGAACCTCATCCCCGAATACACGCCGCAGATCATGCACAAGCCAGTGGAAGAGAACGCAGCCGAGCCGAACAAGGCATCGGCTTCATTACGCACCGCCTCGCACTAAAGCGATACCGCAGTAAAACCCACAGCCAAATCGCAACGCGAAGTCGCGTTGCGATTTGGCTCTGCGGCTTGCGTGGTCCAGTCGTATGCTGCCGTTTCCTCGCCTATAGCAGCCTCCAACGTCACAGGGTGTATACTTTGCAAACGGCAGCGCAATGGCACGCGTATCGGCTGCCGCTGGACAATGGCCGACAAGGATGTAATGACGTATGGCAATTACCTTTGGCACCGACGGCTGGCGCGCCGTGATTAGCGATGAGTTTACCTTTGCCAATGTGCGGCATGTGGCGCAGGCCATTGCCGAAAAGACACTGGCAGATGTCGCCACAGCGGGGCGCGACCGCAAGCCCACTGTGGTTGTGGGCTTCGACACCCGCTTTCTCTCCGACCGCTACGCGATGGCCATGGCCGAGGTGCTGGCGGGGAACGGCATTACCGTGTGGCTCACACAGAGCGACGCACCCACGCCCGTCACCTCCTACGCAATTGTGGACAAGCAGGCCGACGCCGGCGTCATGATCACGGCCAGCCACAATCCCCCGCGCTACAACGGCATCAAACTCAAGGCGGCGTTTGGTGGCTCCGCCAGCCCCGCCGATTGCAAGGAAGTTGAGCGGCGCATTGCCGGCAACCTTGCCGCCGGACGCGAACCGTTGTTGCTCGAGAGCGACGTGGCATTGGGCGAGGGGCTCATCACGCGCTTCAACCCGCTGCCCGCCTACGAGGCGCAGGTGCGGCGGCTGGTCAACTTTGACGCAATTCGCAGCGCGCATCTCAATGTGGCTGTAGACGCCATGTATGGCACGGGGCGCATCTATTTGCGCAAACTGCTCGAGGAGGCGGGCTGCGCAGTCACCGAATTGCGCGGCGAGATGAACCCGGGCTTCAACGGGATTCACCCCGAGCCGATTGCACGCCACTTGCAGCCACTGATTGACGAAATGGCCGCCGCCCATTACCACATCGGGCTGGCGACCGACGGCGACGCCGACCGCATTGGCGCGGTTGATCCCACGGGCCGCTTCATTGACCCGCACCGGATTATGGCGCTCATTGTGGAGTATCTCGTGCAGAGCCGCGGGCAGCGCGGCAGCGTTGTCAAGACTGTGAGCAGCACGCAAATGCTCAACCGGCTGGCTGCGCGCTATAACCTGCCCATTCACGAAACACCCGTTGGCTTTAACCACATTTGCGACTACATGCGCAAAGAAGCCGTGCTGCTGGGGGGCGAGGAGAGCGGCGGCATTAGCGTCCTCGGCCATATTCCCGAGGGTGATGGGCTGCTCATGGGGCTGCTGCTGACGGAAATGGTGGCCGTGCGCGGCAAGTCGCTGGTGGAGTTGCTGGGCGAATTGACGGATGCGCCCGATGTGGGACCCTTTGCCTATGCGCGCACCGACCAACCCGTGCGCCCCTTCAACAAGTCCGAACTGGTGGCCGGGTTAATGGCCGCACCGCCCACTACCCTGGCCGGTGTGCGCGTAGCTCACATCAACAACATGGACGGCGTGAAGTACATTTTGGAGGATAACGGCTGGCTGCTGATTCGCCCCAGCGGCACCGAGCCTGTGTTGCGCATCTATGCGGAAAGCCACGATGACGCTGCTGTGGCGCTGCTGCTCAGCGAAGGGGCCGCCCTCGCCACCAGCCAGATTGACCGGCTCTATGCAGCCAACGGCACGCGTGCCGTCACGCTCACGCGCTGACGTCTATCGCACGCTGA
>DIAV01000401.1:8133-14415 GCA_002415895.1 Anaerolineales bacterium UBA5069
GCATACACCGCAGTGCCCTGCTGGAACACGTACAATACAGCGACGCCAGGCCTTGCCGGCCTGGCGTCGCTGTTTGTTCCCCACACTACATCTGGAACAACCTCAATCTCAAACAGGTCAAGCCTTCTTGCCCGGCATGAGCAAGCGCAGAACCCAGATCACCACGACGGCGCCAAGAACAGCCACCAGCAGGCTATACAGGTTGAATCCATCCGCGGGACCCCAACCAATAAGGCCGACAATCCATCCACCGACCACAGCGCCCACAATGCCGGCAATGATGTCCATGAGCAGCCCTTGCGAACCGCTGCGGCCCATAATGATACTGGCAAGCCAACCAGCAACTGCACCGAGTACAATCCAAAGAATCCAATCCCACATACTCTGTTCTCCTTTGTGAAGTGGTGCGCTGATGCGTTACCTGCGAAAACAACCCATCGAATAACTCAACGTGGAAAGTTCCTGCAGAAACAACGGCTGCGATGAATCACAACTCAGCGGGTTGCACAAGACACAACCCTTTGGGGAACACACATATCGTACTACCAAATCCACGCCACTGCAATTGGAAGAAGAAGCCCCCAGAGCGCCAGCGCCACCACCGGTGGCAGCAGCAACGCCATGAGTGCGCGCACAGAATCCAGCCCGGTGGCAGCGCGCACTGCGCGCTGTGCGGCCACCAGCGCCAATACAATCACAAGCGGCGCAACAACCAGCCCCACCACGGGCAACGGCCAGAGAATAAGCAGCAGTGCAGGCAGCGCAGCATAGCCCAGCGCTGCGTATAAACGGGGCAGCGTTGTCCCCGCGCCCAGGAGTTTGGCTGCCAGCAGCACAAGCAGCCCATAGACAATCCAAAGGGCCAGCAAACGCATGGGCAGGCTAATCCACGCGCCCAGCGCATTCAACCCGGCAGCAATCCATGCCGGGGCGCGCGGCGCAAGGCCACTCACTTGTTGATTGAAGAAACTGAACGCATCCACATCGGCAAAGCGGAGGGCATAACGCCCGGACCACACGCCCAGCCACGCCAGCGGCAGTACCGTGCCCGCGCGTGCCAAAACAACCCACTGCCAGATCATGCGGCTCAGGCCGCTGATCAGCCCTACAACCACAATCAGCCCAAAGGCCTGGCGCATACTCGTGTGCAAGCCGGGGACAAAGGGCATGCCTTCATGTGCGGGGCCCAGCGCGGCGTCCATGCGCAGGCGCACCGCATTGGCCAATTGGCGCGTGGAAGGCAGCCAGCGCGCCGCTACAGCCACGCGTGCCGGCGCCGGCCCTGTATTTGCCTGCACAACCGGTGCAGGATCAGTTGGGGGCGCGTCATCCGGCGCCGCCAGCAATGCAACGGGCGCAGGTGGCGTGTGTGCTTCGGTTTCAGCTGCATCGTTGCCCACAGTGGGCAAAGGCTCGGTGTCCACAAGCATCCAGTTCAAAGCAACAAAGAGTGAAAAATCAACAGCAACAGCAAAATGGCAGCGCCGTCAGGGGTGCACCCCTATAGCCATACCAGCAGCGCCCCCACGGACCCTGCCAGCAGGGCACCGGCCGCCAGCAGCAGCGCAGCCGCAATCACCGTTGCCCATGCGGCTGTCTGCCATGCCATATTGTGTGCGCTTTGCATCGCGCGGTAGAGAATCAGCAGCCCCCACACTATTGGCAGCAGCGGATTGATGGCCACGAACGGGATAAAGGTCAGCAAAAGGAGGACGGCAGGCGCAGCCACGAGTGCGCTCGCGCCCAACACCTGGCGCAGAGTGCCCGTGCCGCCCGCCATGCGCCCAACGGCATAAGCCAGTAATCCAGCCGCCAGCCACAGCACAAGCATGAGGAATGGCGCGAAAATGAGGCTAAATAGCAGCGCCCAGCCTGTATCGTAGCCGGCAGATAGGCGGAAGAGGGTCCAACTTTCCACAGGCAGCGGCAGCGCAATCCCCACTCCGTTGGGCATGCGCATTGCGGCGGCTTGGCGCGCGGCCGCCTCCAGCGCAGCCGCAGGTGGCATGGCCCATGAGAAAAGCAACCCGCCAATTGCGCGCGCCACACCCACACCAACGCCGACCAGCGCCGTTAGCACCAGCCCTTCAATGATTGGCTGGTCGTCGTGGGTCATCACGGCAAAGGGCTCGGGCTCCAGCATGAGCGCCTTGGCCAGCAGTTCGGGATAGGTGCGCGGTTGAATCATGGCGGGATGCGTGCGTGTTGTTTGCGTGCGGCGCAGAAGGAGGGAAGTGCCAGGCAATGAAGCCTCAGCGCATATTGAGTGTAGCACCATTGCGCGCGCGGCGCAACGCTTTTTGCGCAACGCGTTCGCGTGGCCTTGGAAGGGTCGTACCGGCGACGCATTCATGAGCAAAAGAGCAACACTTGCGCTGGATCAGTGACGACTTGCCATATAGTCGGAGGCCAGCAGCGCCAGGATCACGTCATCCCAATAGCGCCCTTTTTCCCAGGCGTGCTCGCGCAGGTAGGCCTCTTCAACAAAGCCAAGGGTGCGCAACAGTGCGCGCGAAGGCTCATTCTCTGCGTAGACCAGCGCCTCCACGCGGTTGAGTTGCAGCGGGCCAAATGCATAGTCCAATACGGCGCCCATGGCCTCGCGCGCATAGCCTTGTCGCCACACGTCGCGCGCCAGCCCATAGCCCACCTCGGCGCGGCGGCGCGGGTTGTGCGGCTCACTCAGGCTGATGACACCAATCATGCGCCCGCTACCGGCGCCACCGGCCACAACATCAACCGTACGCCGAATCGCCCAGCGCAACTCCTCACCCGCTTCGGCTCGCCGTGCAAGTGCCGCAATCAGCGTAACGGCTTCAGACACATCATGCATCGGCTCCATGGAAAGATAGCGCGTGACCTCTGGGTCGCTCTGCATGGTGAAAAGGGCGGCGGCATCGGCTGGCGTCAGGGCGTCCAGCGTCAGGCGCGCCGTCGTGAGGACGGACAGCGTGGGGATTGCCGCGGTCATAAGGACTCTCTTCCTGCCGGCTGCATGAATCTGCGACCCCGTAAAGCGCACTGGTTGGCACAGGGACCTTGCACGACGCAACGAATGCTGGAGATCATATTAGCTTACAGGTAACGCACGCAAGGTTTGGCCCCTTACCTGCCCTCCGTTCGCACATTGCGCACATCGGGCGTATAATGGGCGGGCTTGTTCAGCCGCACCCGTGTGCAATCAGAGTATGGGATGATCAATGAGTGCCATGATTGAAACGCCCCATTGGGCAAACCGCTTCGAGAAACGCGTCGTATTGGTCACCGGCAGCAGCAGCGGGATTGGTGCAGCCACCGCGCTCGAATTTGCAGCGGGGGGCGCGCAGGTCGCCGTACACTATCGCGGTAACGCCGATGGCGCCGGCAGCATAGCCGAGCAGATTCGCAGCGCGGGCGGCGCATGTGCGCTCTTTCAGGCCGACATTAGTGACCCACAGCAGGCCGCCGAGCTCGTCAAGCAGGTTCACGAGCAGTTGGGCGGGTTGGACATTCTTGTGAATAATGCGGGAACCACGCGGGATATGCTGCTAATGAGCATGAAGGAAGATGACTGGGATGCGGTGATCAACACCAATCTCAAGAGCGTCTACGGCGTGACCAAAGCGGCATTGCGTGGCATGGTGCGCAAGCGGTGGGGACGCATTATCAACCTGACCAGCGTCGTGGGCATTTCGGGCCAGGCGGGGCAAACCAACTACGCCGCCAGCAAAGCGGGCATGATTGGCTTTACCAAGAGCCTTGCGCGCGAGGTGGCCAGCCGCAACATTACCGTGAACGCAGTGGCCCCGGGCTTCATTCCCACCGCGTTGACAGACGTGTTGCCCGATGAAATGCGCGAGCGCATTCTGCGCGACACGCCGCTGGCACGCATGGGCACTGCCGAAGAAGTGGCCTGGGCAGTTGCCTTTCTGGCCGACGAACGTTCCAGCTTCATTACCGGCCACGTGCTGAGCGTGGACGGCGGCCTCGTGATGATGTAACGCAACGCGGATGGTGCGCAGGTCTCTGCTTGTGGGGGTTCCTCGTCTCGTGCCGTACATTGCAGTTGATTGATGACAGGAAAGTATGTCGAACTGGATCCTATCCAATCACGAGTCTGCCGGGCAATCTTCGGATCAGGACGAATTCGAGGAGCGCGACGCGTTGCCTGCTGAGCCGGCCACCAATGTCGGCGATACGCACCATGGCGCGACGCGCGAATTCATAGATCAGCGGCGCAAGGCGCGTATGCTGGCCCTGCAGGCGCTCTACGAAATTGACAGCGCCGGCCACGCCCCCGACGTTGTATTATACGAGCGGCTGCGCGTCAATCCGCCGGGCGAGCTGGGGGCCGATTTCCTGATCTGGCTGGTGGCCGGTGTCATGAATCACCGCGAGCGGCTCGACGTGCTCATTACCCGCTTTGCACCCGATTGGCCGGTGCAACAACTGGCCCCGATTGATCGCAGCATCCTGCGCTTGGCGCTCTACGAGCTGGGCGCCAGCGACGGCACCACACCCCCCAAGGTCGCCATCAACGAAGCTGTTGAATTGGCCAAGGCCTTCGGCGGTGACAGCAGCCCGCGCTTCGTCAATGGTGTCCTGGGTGCTGCGCTGGCCGAAGCACGCAAACAATCGTTCTAGGGCATCGCGCAGCATATGGATGGCATCTTCGGCATTGGGCCGCTTGAGTTGATCCTCATTGCAGTCATTGCGCTGATCGTGCTGGGGCCGGAGCGGCTCCCGTCGGTCATGCGGGAGGGCGCGCGCTACATCCGCGAAATTCGCAAGCTGGGCAACGAATTAACGGCGCAATTCAGCGATGAGCTTAAGGTGCTGGACGAGATCAACCCGCGGCGGCTCATCAATGAAGCGCTGGACCCCAACCAGCCTGAGACGAACCAGGCGAAGAAACCGGCAGAGGCAGCCAAGACTGTGCAGCAACCTCTGGCGCCCAAAGCTGCGCCGGCCAAGGTGGAAGCGGCCCCCGCGCCCCACGGCGGCGACAATGGTCCAGCGAGCAGTGACAAAGCGGAAGTCGTAGAGGAAGTGCACAGCATCCTGCCGCCCCCAATTGTTTCGACGGCGCCGCTCAGCGCGGCCGAGCCCGCCGCCCCCATTGAGCCGGATGCGCACGCCGCGCCTTCGCCGGAGAAGCCGGCATGAGCCAGAAGAGCGCTGCCTACTCACCCATCCAGACGGCCCCGGGCGCACCCCCACCCAAGCCCGCAACCGACGACAAGATGACGTTGATGGAGCATCTCATTGAGTTGCGCTATCGCCTCATGTGGATTGTGGGCGCGCTGCTTGTGGGTACGCTCGTTTCGATGATCTTCGTCAGCCCCATCCTGCAGGTGATCATCCGGCCGCTCAGCGAGTTTGGCAAAACACCCCAGGCGCTGGGCCCAACCGACTCCATCGGCATCTTCTTCAGGGTAGGCTTCACCATGGGCACGGCGTTGGCGTTGCCCATGATCATCTATCACATCATCGCGTTCATGTCGCCGGGGCTCTATCCACACGAGCGGCGCGCCATACTATGGATGCTGCCGGGTGTCGTCGTCCTCTTTGTTGTGGGCGCGAGCTTCGCCTACTACATGCTCCTGCCCGCGGCGGTGGGCTTCCTGCAGAACTTTCTGGGCGAAGTCATCAGCCAGGATTGGAGCATCGACCGCTATATTAGTTTTGTCACGCGCCTTGTCTTCTGGATTGGCGTGTCGTTTGAGTTGCCGCTGGTCGTGGCTGTATTGGCGCGCGCGGGGCTGGTGCAGGGCCGCCAGTTGCTGGGCTACTGGCGCCATGCGATTATCGTGGTTGCCATTGCCGCCGCTGCCATTACCCCCACGGTTGATCCCGTTAACATGACTCTTGTCATGGGCCCGCTCATGACGCTCTACCTGATTAGCGTGGGGCTTGCGTATGCACTCTACAAGCCGCGCGAAATCCGCGATTTCTCCGAGCAGTCCTTCATCCCGCCGGATGATACGCCCGAGGCGTAGGTGCGCCACTGCGTGACATCCTGGTCGGATTGACACTGGAGCAGAACCCATGTCCGAACGAAGCGAATTGATTGCACGCAAACAAAGTGTCCAGGCGCGCATTGTGCAGTTGCAGCGCAACGTGGAGCGCGAGCGGTTGCGCAGCGGTGGCCGCTCCAAAAAGATTGCGCAAATGGATGTGCAGATTGAGCAATTACAGGCCGAGGAAAGCGAACTGCGCCAGCAGATTGATCGCGCGGCCTCGGTAGCCGACATTCCGCAAGATAAGTAACTCAAGTTCCGCAGCAAAACGATTTGTACGCAG
>DIAV01000401.1:14483-17305 GCA_002415895.1 Anaerolineales bacterium UBA5069
CTGCCATGCTTTTCACAAGCTAAGGTGATCAGCAGAGGGCAAATGTTTCATGTTTTTTCCGTTGTTTCCGTCCTTTCCGCGTACAAGTCGCTTCACTGCGTAACATGAGTAAGTAAGTAGACACAGTTTTCGTATCAACGTTGCAGGCGCGGGCTTCTGCCCGCGCCTGCAAGCAACCCACGCCCCACGCCCTCATCTTCATGACCAACGCCACGCTGCTTGCCTTGCTGCTCTTCGGCGCGTCGCTGCTGGCGCTGGCATGGTTTAGCGCGCGCATCAGCCTTGGCATACAGCAGGCCGTCTATAACCTGACGGGTTCCATAGACTACGCCATAGTCGTCTACTTCCTGCTTATGCTGCCCGGCATTGTGGTGCACGAGGCCGCGCATTGGGTCACGGCCTGGATTCTGGGGCTGCACCCGGGCAAGTTCACTGTCTGGCCCAAGCGACGCGGGCGCATGGTGGGGCTGGGCAGCGTCACGGCACGCAGCGGCGGCCCGCTGCTCGACAGCATGGTAGGCATGGCGCCCCTCTTTGTGGGCACGCTGCTGGTGGCGCTCATGGCGCGTGCCTGGTTTGGCGACACGCCACTGGAGCAGGATTTTGCTGCGCAGGGTGTGGGCGACTGGCTGGCAGCACTCATGGCCGCCTTCCGCCAGCCCGACGCAACGCTGTGGGCGTGGGGCATCTTTGTGATTGCCAACGGCATGATGCCCAGCGCGCCCGATCGCGAGCCACTCAAGCCCCTCTTTGTCTACATCGCCCTGGCCGTACTGCTTTACCTGCTCATTGGCCTGCCCCTGCAGCCTGTGGGCAGCCTGCTTGATGCGAGCGGCGCACTTGTCATGCAGTTGAACAGCGCGTTTATCGTAACGCTGCTGCTCGATATAGGCGTGCTGGCCCTCCTGCTGATCATTGCGGCCCTTACCACGCGCCGCCCATAACTGCCGCCTGCACCGTATTCTCCTTGCATCGCGCCCCTCTCTCATGTAGAATCGTCGTTGTGCCAACATTCACAAGGCGCGGCCCGTGGTATGATGCAGTAATCACGTGCCCGGCCTCCCGATAGCCCGTTGGCAGCGCCCTCAGACCCATTTGCGCGAATCCCGCACCACCCTATTATGTCCGCGAGGGGATCTCGTCATGCTCGAAGTGCCCATTGAGAAGTTCCGCGACGCCAAGCGCGAGCAGATCCAGGAACTTGTGCACGATTCCATCATCGTGCCCGATGATCTGCAGGACAACGTTTTCGTCACCACGCTCGACAATGTCTACAACTGGAGCCGCAAAGCCAGCATCTGGCCCCTGCTCTTTGGTCTGGCCTGCTGCGCAATCGAGATGATCGCCACCGCGGCCAGCCGCTGGGACCTGGCGCGCTTTGGCATGGAAGTCATGCGCCCCAGCCCACGCCAGGCCGACCTGATGATCGTTTCCGGCACCGTCACCAAGAAGATGGTGCCGGCAATTGTGCGCATCTACGACCAAATGGCCGAGCCGCGCTATGTTATGGCCATGGGCGCGTGCGCCACCGGCGGCGGCCCCTTCAAGGAAGGCTACAACGTCGTCAGCGGCATTGACACCTACATTCCGGTGGATGTCTACGTGCCGGGTTGCCCGCCCACCCCCGAGGCGCTGATCTTTGGCCTCCTCAAGCTGCAGCAAAAGGTGGAGCGCCAGAGCATTACCAAGGTTGCCTGGTATCGCAAGGGATCCAGCGAGGCCGTGCCGATTCCTGTACTCGGGGCCGATATTTTTGACCCGCGCCAGGTGCAGTTGATTCAGTCCGTCACGCTGAGCGGCGGCGGCGGCACGAAGGGCGACGGCGAGAGTGCGCGCCGCTCCGTAACGCCGGTGCCCCTCTCGCCCGAGGCCAAGGCCAAGGTGCGTGCGGCCAAGGCCAAGGCAATGGCCGCACGCCAGCCCGCCTGATCTCCGTTTCATTCGCTGTTTTGATGCAAGGGTGAATTGCCATGAGTGATACTGTTGCAGCAGCACCGGACGCGACGGCTGTCGCCGCAGCCCCTGCCGCGGAGAAAACCCTTCCCTATGCCGATGTCGCACCCGGCGCCGTCATTGGCACGTGGGCCGACGAGACGGATGCCGCGCTCTTTGTCGCCCCAGACAAGCTGCTGGAATTCCTGACGCACCTGCGCGATGTGGAAGGGTACGACTTCCTCTCCAGCCTCACCTGCGTAGACTACTCAGCCTACAAGGGCAAGGCGCGCGCGGGCATTGCCGAGCGCTTCGACATCGTCTATCACATCTACAGCACAACCAGGGGGGGCAGCCCCGTGCGGCTGCACGTGCGCGTCCCCGAGGGCGATAGCGTGCCTTCGGCCACCAGCGTCTACCCGGGCGCCAACCTTCAGGAGTGCGAAGTCTACGACCTCTTCGGCATTAAATTTGCAGGCCACCCCAACCTGCGGCGTGTCTTTTTGTGGGATGCCTTTGCGGGCTACCCCATGCGCAAGGATTGGAAAGAGGCGTACTTTGAAGAGGAAATCAAACCCTTCAAGAGCCGCCACCCGGCCGGTGATTACATTTGGGCAGAAGACAAACTCCCCTGGAAGTCGAATAGCACCTACCCCGACGGCTGGGATCCGCAGTCGTGGAAAGAGCCAGTCAGCTATGTGCCGGTGAGCCAGGCCCCTGCCCACGGCGGCTATGGCGAAATGGATACGCAGAGCGTCGTCGTCAACCTGGGTCCCCATCATCCCAGCACACACGGCGTCTTTCGCATGTTGACGCGCCTTGAGGGCGAAACCGTGCTTGCGCTGGAGCCTGAAATGGGCTACCTCCACCGCAACCACGAGAAGATCGGC
>DIAV01000155.1:0-5049 GCA_002415895.1 Anaerolineales bacterium UBA5069
AATGTGCAGCCCGTCGTCGCGCACAACCCAGTTGCGATTCCAGTCCAGCAGATCACCCAGCAAGAAGAGGACTCCCCAAATGACGAAAGTCCATGCCAGCGCTTCGGCAAAGAAGACATCCGTCATGCCCATCATAAAGGCGGATGCGCCGGCCAGCAGCATGGTCACACCAATCACCATGTTCCTGGGGGTGCCGTGAAAAACAATCTCGGGCCTGGCTTCGGGGGGCGCAGCCGCTGCACCTGTTGCATCCGCGTGGGTCATATCAACGACATCAGCCATAGCAACACTCCGCGTGGCGTGGAATTGTGGGCGCGCGCTGCCGCGCACCGTGGTTGACAGCTTTCTGCAGGGCCATTATAGACGCAAGCGGGGGCGCGCTCAAATTTGCTGCGCAGGGGCGCGCACATGCAATAGCACCCTCAGGCCGGCGTCAGCCACAGCGTCTGGTACGGCTCCAGGTGCAGCGGCGTTTCGCCAGTAAAATCCGCGTAAGTGTGGCCGTGCAGTAAATCGCGCCAGCCGCCTGCGGGCAGCCCCATATCGATCAACAATGGCAGCGTCACAGATGTGGCAGTCACGTTGACAACGCACAGTACGGGCGCATCTGTAACGGGCTGGCGCAGCAACGCAAAGACGGCGGGGGGCGTTGCCAGCACGCACTGCGGCACATTGGGGTGGAAGGCAGGCTGTGCACGGCGCACACGCAACAGGCGGCGGTAGCCGTCAAGGACAAGGCGCATGCGCTGGTTGGGATCGGCCAGTTGCTGCTCCAGTTCGCCCAGGTCAAACTTCTCGCGGTTAATGGAGCGGGCGCGCCCCGTGGCCTCCACGCACACATCACAGTTGCGCGCACCAATCAGGCTGTGCACGTACACGCCGGGCAGCCCCGCCAGTGCCAACATGATCGCTTGTGCGGCGAGGAAGCGTGCCACATCCGTGTCCAGGTCGGGGTGCGCCGGATCATTCAGCGCATCGTAGAGGGTAATGTTGAGTTCATAGGGTGACTGCGTGCCGTCGGGGTTGTTGCGATAGGAGATGCGGCCACCGTGCGCCAGCGTGCGCGCAGCCAGTGCGGCAATCTCCTCGGCGCGCAGCAGGCCCAGCGCCGGCATAACGCCAATGCCGTCATGCGAGGCAATGAAATTGAAGAAGGGGCCGGGCGCTTCCAGATCACGCACCCAGCGACCAAGCGCCGCTGCGCTACCTGCGCCAAAGGTGTGCAGGATGAGAGGGGCCAGGGGAAACTGGTAGACAAGCTGCGCCTCGTCGGTACGGCCGGGCAGGGGCGCTTCAGCGGCAGGCAGGGGCGCGCCGAAGTAGGAAACATTCGCAGCGTGCGGCACATTCGTTTCGGTGATGAGCAGCACGCCCGGTGCAACCTCGTCGAGCAGCGCACGCAGGAGCTTGATCACAGCGTGCGTCTGCGGCAAGTGAATACACGCTGTGCCCGATTGCTTCCAAAGATAGGCAATGGCGTCAAGGCGAATCAGCCGCGCCCCCTGTGCCACGTAAAAGAGGAGCAGATCGGCAATCTCCACAAGCAGTGCCGGGTTGGCGTAGTTAAGGTCAATCTGATCGGCGCTGAAGGTCGTCCACGCCAAACGCGTGCCCGCAGCCGTCTCAAACGGGGTGAGCAGCGGCAGCGTGCGCGGGCGCGCAACGGCATGCAGATCCCACGTGGTGTCGGCTGCAAGAAAGTAGTCGCGGTAGGGCGGCTCGTCACGCAGGTACGCCTGGAACCAGGCGCTCTGCGCCGAGGCGTGGTTGATCACAGCGTCAAACATAAGCAGGTAATCCTGCGCAAGGTGGCGCACATCTGCCCACGCGCCCAGCGCTGGGTCGACAGCGCGGTAGTCAATCACGGAAAAGCCATCGTCCGAAGACCAGGGGTAGAAGGGGAGAATATGGACGCCTGTAATCAGGTCGCCCAATTGTGTGTGGATGAAGCGTTCGAGGGTGTGCAGCGGCGCTTCGTTGGGTGCGCGCACGGTGTCGCCATAGGTAATGAGCAGCGCGTCGCGTTCGGTGAGTTCTACGGGACGAATGGCCTGGGGGTGTGCGCGGCGGAAGTGGTCGATGCGCTCGTGCAGGCTCGCGGCAACAGCTTCGCTGTTGTCGCCATAGAGCAGGCGGAGCTGTTCCAGCATACGGTCGCGTGCAGTCAAAAGGGCAACCTCCTTGATCGGCAGTGCTGGGTGCGGTGCAGTTGCAGCGCTGCTACCTGGGCCGCAACTGTGAGGCAAGCACCTGCTTATAGGCGCTAATCCGTTGCTTGCGCAGCGGGCGCTTGCTTCCCACCAGCCACTTGGCGCGCTCCAGCGTCATCTGTACACGATATTCAAGCAACAGGTAGCGGCGCAGCCTGTTGCTCCAGCGGGGGCCAAACCACTTGCGCCAATAACGCACTTTGCTGGTATTAAAGTTCAAGTGGCGCGCCGCCACGGCCTGCTCACTGCTGCGCCCCTCCATGTGGATCACACGCGCCTGCGGTACGTAGAGAATGCGCCAGCCCAGCAACTTGAGGCGGCGGCAAAGGTCCATCTCCTCACTGTACATGAAGAAGGCCTCGTCAAAGGGGCCTTCGTAGCGAGGCACGCGCAGAGGAACAACAGCGGTATTAACGGATGCATCCTGCGCGCTGCTTTCCATGGCTTGCAGCAGCGCGCTGCGCCGTGCGAGCATGGCCGCCCCCACCACCCAATCAACATCGTGGGCAAAGGGCATTTGCCAATCGGCCATGTGCAGCCGCCTTGCCCACGGATTGCGCGGCCACGCGCGCGCCAGCCACGTGCTCTCAAAGAAACCCGTTAATGGTGTGGGGAAGCGGCGGGCGCTGCTCTGCAACGAATTGTCGGCGTAGCGCAGTTCCGGCCCGGCCAGCGCAACGCGGGCATTCGTGCACACAGCCTCATAAAGCAGGTGCAGGCTGTCGCCATAGAGGTTGCCGCTCAGCAGTTCCGTGTCGGGATTGAGAAAGTAGACAAAGGCGCCGCGCGATGCGGCAAAGGCCTGATTGTTGGCACGTGTGAAGCCCAAATTCTCGCTGTTGGCCACCACGCGCACCCACGGGAAGTCATTGGCCAGCATGGCGACTGTGCCGTCTCCGCTGGCATTGTCCACCACAATGACCTCGAGCGTCGGCGCGTTCGGCAAGTTGGGTGCATGGGGCGCAACGGGCGCGGCCAGGTTGGCAGTGCGCGCGCCAATGCCCCGCGGCGGGGCGGGCGGCCCTGTCATGCGGCCGGATGGCGGTGCTGCGCTGGGGCCAAAATGGCGCAGGTGGGAATTGCCCCCCACGGGGCGGCTGGCGCGCGCAATGGAGATGAGGCACGCGCGCAAAAGATCGCGTACATTCCATGCGACAATCAATATCGAAAGGTCGCAAGGCGATGGGGAGGATAACGGATCTGTGGGCACTGGCGCGGGGTTCTGCATGGCAGCAGAGTGGGAAATGGCGGTGATGGCCGGCACAGTGTGCCCAGATAGCACAGATAGCGCAGATGGTGCGCCGGCCCATTGGTTTTGTGCAGATGCCTTTGCGCGGGCGCGCATCAGGCCGCTTTGCGCAGGGGCGGGCTGATATCCAGCAATTGACCGGCAGCGTTATAAAGGCGGGGCGTGCGTTTGAGTGTGAAGACATCCGGCGTGACCAGGCAGCGCACAATGTCCGTGTGGCCGGGAATCTCGTACATGACATCGAGCAGCGCCGTCTCGACAATGCTGCGCAGGCCGCGCGCGCCCGTGCGGCGCAGAAACGCGTCGCGCGCGACAATTTCCAGCGCCTCGGGCTCAAACTCAAGCGCAACGCCATCCATGGCGAACATGCGCGTGAACTGGCGCACCACCGAATTGCGCGGCTCGGTGAGGATGCGCATGAGGGTGTGGCGGTTCAACGCCTCGAGGTTGACGAGCACGGGCATGCGGCCGACAAACTCAGGAATGAGGCCAAAGCTGAGCAGGTCATCAGGCTCCACCAGCGCCAGCAGGCGCGCTTCATCCTGGCTCTCCTTCTCGCGCTTGCGCAGCTTGATTTCGCGCTGGCGTTCGGCAGGCTCCTCAGGCAGCGCCGTCTCTACGGCAGGTGCAGCGTCCAGCCAGGCGGGCGCAACTTCATCATCGCGCCCGGCAAAGCCCAGTGTGCCGCGCCGCTGCACGCGCTTTTGCACCACATCGTCCAGGTGTGCAAACGCGCCACCACAAACAAAAAGAATGTTGCGCGTGTTGAGTTGAATAAACTCCTGCTGGGGATGCTTGCGCCCCGGCCCCGGCGGCACATTGGAGACGGTGCCTTCGATGATCTTGAGGAGCGCCTGCTGCACGCCCTCGCCGCTGACATCGCGCGTAATGCTGGGGTTGTCACCGCTCTTGCGCGCAATCTTGTCGATCTCGTCAATGTAGACAATGCCATAGGCAGCGCGTTCGGGGTCCCAGCCGGCATTCTGGAGCAGACCGACGAGAATGGCCTCGACATCCTCACCCACATAGCCCGCCTCAGTGAGGGTTGTGGCGTCGGCAATGGTGAAGGGGACATCAATAAGGCGCGCCAGCGTCTGCGCGAGCAGCGTTTTACCGCTGCCTGTCGGCCCAATCAGCAGGACATTGCTCTTGGTCAGTTCAACGTCTGCGTCGGCGCCCTCTTCGCCGGGGGCAGTCGTTGCCGCGCCGGAGGCCGTGCGCCCGAAGACACGTTTGTAATGATTGTAGACGGCGACAGAAAGCACCTTCTTGGCGCGCTCCTGGCCAATCACATACTGGTCAAGGTGCGCCACAATTTGCTTGGGGCTGGGAATCACGCGCGGGGCGCTGGCCGCTGCCGTTGTGCCGGCAGCCCCAAGCCCCTCTTCAGCAAGAATTTCGCCACCCAGGCGCAAACACTCATCACAAATGTAGGCGCCGTCCAGCCCCGCAATCAGGCGCGCAACATCGCTCTGCGCTTTGCCGCAGAACGAGCAGATGGCGTCTGTTTGGGTGGGTGTTGTACTCATGGCGAAACACTTCCCTGAACGAAGAATCGATGAATGTCCAGTTACCAGTTACCAGTTACCA
>DIAV01000155.1:5211-8509 GCA_002415895.1 Anaerolineales bacterium UBA5069
TCATTGGTAACTGGTAACTGGTAATTGCTCTGTGCATGGCTGGCGTGCCGCAGAAGGCGGAGCTTCAGCCTGCGTCTACTTGTCGCCCTTGTCGCCCTTGCTCTTTTCGGGCAGCTTGGGGGTCGTGGCGCCGTTGTCGCTGGAGACCTGAATTTCGCCCACGTTGGAGAGCAGCACAATGTTGCTTGTGTCGCCCAGCACATCATCCACCAGGCCATAATTCTTGGCATCGACGGCGTTCATGTAGCGGTCACGCGTGAACTCGGCTTCAATCTCTTTCCAGCTGTGGCCGGTGTGTTGGCCCACAAGGTAGAAGAGCTGCGCCTGCAGGCGCTCCTGCTCGCGGAAGGCAATGCGCACATCCTCGGTGTAGCCCTGCGCCCCGCTCGAAGCCGGGTGCATGTGAATTGTGGCATGGGGCAACGCATAGCGGCGGCCCTTGGCCCCCGCGGCGAGCATGACTGTGCCCATGCTGGCCGTAATGCCCACGGCGTAGGTGCTCACCGGCGCCGAAATCATCTGCATGGTGTCATAGATGCCCAACCCGGCATAGATGCTGCCACCCGGGCTGTTGATATACATGTTGATGTTCTGATTGGGGTCTTCGCTGTTCAGATAGAGCAGCTGCGCCACAATCAGGTTGGCAACCTGGTCGGTAATCGGCGTGCCCAGGAAGATGATGCGCTCCTTGAGCAGCAGACTGTAGATGTCATAGGCGCGCTCACCATAGCGGGATGAGCTGTCAATGACCATGGGAATCACATTTGACGGGTTCATAACGGACGGTTGGCTCCGCCCCATTTGCCCCATGAATTGTTCCATTACGATTTCTCCGTTCCTCACTGGCCAACGTGCGTGGCCCGGCGGTTTGCATTTACCTGCTGCACATGAGCGCCTCACGACGCCCATTCACCTTAACGCGTGGCAGTGTGTGCGACTGTAAGCCGGGTGCAAGTCTGCGTTTGCGTTGCGTTAGAGATGGAACTACGCGGCGCTCTCTGTCGCAGACGGCTCATCTGCCCCTGCGCTGGACGTGGCCTCGGCTGCGGCCTCGGCTGTCGGCTCGACTTCTGCAGCAAGCTCAGGCAGTTCGTCACCACGGGCAATGGCCTGTACGCGCGCGACGGCCTTTTCGCGGATGATGTCATTGGAAACCAGCGCGCGGCCATACGATGACTTCAACAGCCCCTGCATGGAGGTGAACTGAGCAAGCGCATCCTCGTCGGCGTCATCGGGAATCTGCACCATCTCGGCAACGCGCGCGTCAATTTCCTCATCACTGACCTTCAACTGCTCGGCGCGAATAATCTCCGAAAGAATCAGGTTGCGCTCAGCAGAGACAGCCGCCTGTTCGCGCAGGCTTTCGCGGAAATCGTCCATGCTTTGGCCGGTCTGCTCAAAGAAGCCGGCAAGGCTCTCAATGCCCACCTGGCGCAGCTGCATTTCATAGTCGCGCAGCATGCTGTCGAGTTGATCCTCAATGACTGCGGGCGGGTACTCAAGCGTTGCCACTTTGAGCAGCGCGTCAATGGCTTCCGTCGCGTATGCGTTGGCAGCCTCCTCGGCCTGGCTGGCCTGCAACCCCTCGCCCAATTTGGTGCGCAATGCCTCCAACGTCGGCGCTTCGGCATCAACCAGTGCGGCAAATTCGTCATTCAGTTCGGGCTTCTGGTAGCGCTCAATCTGTTTGACAGTGATCGTGAAGGTTGCTTCCTTGCCCGCGTTAATGCTCTTGCTATCGGCAGGCCAGGCGAGGACGATCTCTTTCGTCTCACCCTTCTGCATACCAATCAGCGCCTCATCAAAGCCAGGAGGGTCCATGGGATTCTCGGCATCGGGCGTGACATCCCAGTCGGTTTCATCCAGCACAACAATCGGCTCGTCGCCTTCAGCCACCGGCGCAATCACGCTCTTGACATCCGTCGTCAGCATATCGCCATAGGCGCTGGGTCCCTCAACTTCCTGCCAGCTTGCATGCTCGACGCGCAGGTGATCAAGCGCTTCGTCAACCGCGTCACTCGCTACGCTGGTTTCGGGCACATCGACACGCACGCTGCGATAGTCGCCCAGATCAACCAGCGGCTCCATCGGCAACACAAGCGTGTACGTCAGCGGGTCAAATGTCACATTTTCAAGCGCGGCCATGGCGTAGGGTTGAATGTTTTCCTGCGCAAGCGCTTCCTTGTAGACCTCGTCACCGAGCGAATCTACGAATTCACCGTAGAGGTTGGCAAGGCCAAATTGCTGAACAACAATGTGGTAGGGTGCTTTGCCCTTGCGGAAACCGGGCAGGCGATACTGGCTTGCAACAGCGGCTGCGGCCTTGCGCAGTTCCTGATCAACGCGCTCCTTGGGCACTTCAATCTGCATTTCCAACTGGCGGCCTTCACGCGGCGCGGTGGTTACTTTCAGCGTCATAATTTCCTCTGTTTTGCCTTATGCAGCGGACGGCGAAAAGCCACAAGCCCGCGCGGTTCTGTTGCAGCCGAATCGCCCATACGGCAACGCTGCATTTGTCTTCAAGTGGTTCAGTATATCATGCGCGGTTATGCGGCTTAAAGATTGGCAAAGCGCCACGCGCGTGCGAGCGCATCCGAAGGGAGGAACCCAATGGGGGGAGCCTCGTTTCGCATACACGCAGGGCACAAAAAAACAGGGACGGTTCACACCGTCCCTGTTTCGATTTGCGCAATTGCGCATTACCCCTGTGGAAGCCGGTGCAGCGCAGGGCTGCGGCTTACCACGGGCGCAGGAGCAAGCTCTAGCGCTCGACCTTGCGCACGTTCTGTGCGCTGGGGCCCTTGGGGCCGGCCACGATCTGGAATTCAACCTGCTCGCCTTCGGCAAGCGTGCGGAAGCCCTGGGTCATGATTGCCGTCTGGTGAACGAAGACATCCTTCTGGCCGTCCACGGCAATGAAACCAAAGCCCTTGGAATCGTTGAACCACTTCACGGTGCCAATAACAGTTTGCTGACTCATGGGTACGATACACTCCTTGTGTATTTTTGTGGCGCTGCACAAGCGGCAACACCACGACGACTACGGATACTGCAACGGCAAGAAGGTCGTGTCCCATCAGGTCAGCAAAAATGCCACCCGGCAGCAAGTCCGAGCGGCAGTTAGGCCTACATCGATCAGAACTTACAACTATCTTGTCAACCTATTAAACCATAGCTTCCGCTGCTTGTCAATACTCGAGTGCTGCGAAAATTTCAATCATTTGATATTGCGCACCCTCTTAACGGCTGTGGGCTAAGAGGGTGCGCAACATCGGTTCGGCTCAAGCGTTCGGCTCAA
>DIAV01000225.1:0-10491 GCA_002415895.1 Anaerolineales bacterium UBA5069
AGATGTGTATAAGAGACACCTACAGCAACGGCGCTTGCGACTTCGACAGTGGAGAGCGCATCGCCCGCAGTTGAGCCGGCCGAACCACTTGCGTCCATGACCCCACTGCCTGCAGCTACGCGCGTGGCGCAGTACGTGGATTCGTTGCCTGCAGCTGCATTCAGCGCACCTGGGCCAGTTGGCACCGTCGCTTTCTACGAGTCCTCGGTAACCATTCCAACGTATCCGGTAGATGCGTTTCAGAGTGACGCACTCAGCCCCGTCTATGATTGGCCCTACCGACGTACGGACATTGAAGCCTTTCGTGCTTCCAACGCCGCTCCGGTTGCGCGCACCTATGCCACGCTAATCCTTGAGAATCAGTATCTGCTGATCACAATTCTGCCCGAACTCGGCGGGCGCATTCTGCAGGTTGTGCACAAGCCAACCGGCACGCGCATGTTCTATAACAACAAGGTTGTGAAGCCAACGGCCTGGGGTCCGCCCGAGCAGGCCGGATGGCTTGCCTTGGGTGGCCTGGAGTGGGACCTGCCGGTGGAGGAGCATGGCTTGGCGTGGGGTGAGGCATGGGGCTACATCCCGCTCGTCTTCAGCACCGAGCGCGCTGCCGTTACAGTGTTCACGCCACAAGATGGGCGCGCACTGACTGCGAGCATTACCATTGAACTGCTTGCAGGCGCAGCTTCTTTTTCCATTGAGCCCACAATTACCAACGTGAGTGACCAGTCGCAACGCTTCAACTTTTGGCACAATGCCATGCTTGCGCCGGGCAGCGGTGCAGGCATCTCGCCTGCAATTCACTTCGTCCTGCCGACTGACAGCATGATGGTGCACTCCACGGGCGATGTGCGGCTGCCCGCTGCGGGCCAGCGCGTCACCTGGCCCATTTACAACGGGCGCGACTTGAGTCGCCTGGCAACCTGGAGCCAATATGCGGGCATGTTCGAGTCGCCTGCCGCACACGGGCCCTTTGCAGCGGTCTATGATACGCAGCAGGATGCGGGCGCAGTGCGCACTTTCCCTGCTGGGGTGGCGCAGGGTAGCAAGATCTTCGCGTTAGGGGGCTCGGCGGCGCTCAGTGCAGCGCTCTACACTGATGATGCCACCGGCTATGTGGAGCTTCACGGCGGGCTGGCGCCCACATTTGCACAACAGAGTGAACTTGCCCCCGGCGATGCAGTCTCATGGCGCGAAAGCTGGTATCCTGTGGCTGGCATGGGCGACCTGGCAACGGCCAACGAGCTTGTCGCGCTGGATGTGCAAACAAATGCAGATGGTGTCACAGTGGCGCTTTTCGCGGCCCACCCGCTTGACGCTGACATCCTCCTGCTCGATGCAGCGGGCGCAGAAGTCGCGCGCATGGCAGTGTCACTCAATCCGTCGGCCGCGCAGCATATCGCCTGGCCGGCGCGCGAGTTGGATCGACCAGTGGCTGCGGTGCACCTGGAAAACGTCGCCGGCAGTATACTGACATACGCCTTGCCTGGCTCGACAAAATAAGGCGCCGGCACACGCGATGCGCAGAGCGCAGCGCCGCTTTTGATGCGTGAGGAAAAGACGCGTGACACAAAGCAACAACCCACGCGGGAATGATCAATGGGCACAATCAGGCGCCGTGCCGCCCAATGCGCCTCCTGGGACACCCATACCCCCGAATAATCCAGCACCCAGCGGTGGATCACCGCGTGGCCGCTTTCCGCGCTGGGCAACAGGCATTATGGCAGCTGTCACGCTGCTGGCCCTGGCTATCGTCGTGTTATCGCTCGTGCTGGGTGTGCGCGCCGGCCAGGCGCAGATGCAACTCAAACGCCAGCAGGAAATTGCCATCTCTTTGCAGAGGGCGACCGACCTCCGCGCCGACGGCCTTACCGCCGAAGCGATAGACGAATATCGCCATGTGCTGCAACTGGACCCGAGCAATGCTGCGGCCGGGCAAGGGCTTGAGTCCTTGCTTGCCGTATCGACGGGCAGCCAGCCGCAGCCGGCCGCAGCTATCCCAACGGCGACTGCACCGGCAGGCGTGGCCGCACCGGTGGCCGCCGTAGCCAGCGATCAGGCGGACAGCAGCGCGCTGCTGCGGCCCCAGGCCGTGCTCTCCACGGGTGGCACACCTGCCAATGCTGTTGCACTCACACCCCTGCCGGCCATGCCAGCCAATGGCGCGCAGGTGGCGCCTGCAACCACCGCGCCGGCACTGCCCGCAACAAGTGTTACGGATCAATTGGCGCGCGCCCAAACGGCTGCACGTGCAGGACGTTGGCAAGAAACCGTTTCGCTGCTCGAACCACTGGCAACGCAGGCCAGTGGCAACCCCACAATTGCCGGCCTGCTCTTTGATGGCTATGTGAATCTGGCGGTGGAACGTGACAATGAGGACCAGCTCGAAGCCGCGCTAAGCTACTATGACAAGGCGCTGACCATCCGGCCCACCGTTATTGAAGTGCAAACCGAGCGCACGCTCATTGCCGACTATTTGGATGTATTGACAGCCTGGGATGTTGACTGGGCCACCGCCGTGGCAATCCTCACGCGCATGTATGCCACGGATCCACAATATCGAGACGTGACACCCCGCCTGGCCGAGGCCTTGCTTGCTTATGGCGACAGCCTTGCCGGCGAGGGTGACTGGTGCACCGCAGCCGCCCAGTTTGAAAGCGCAACAGCCGTGGGCACACCGGGCACAGCGTTACTCACAAGTCTGGCGCAGGCGACAACCGCCTGCCAAAACGGGGGCACGCCAGTGGCAGGCGCGCCGTCCGCAGCGACAACGCAGACGCCAATTGCCGGCGACACAACGGTCGCGCGCCCGGTCAACGGCGCAGGGCCCACTGTTGGCCGCATACTCTACTCATCTGTAGATGGGGTGGATGGCCGCACGCGCATCTTTGCCCAGCCCGCCGCCGGCGGTGCGGCCACTGTCGTCATTGAGGATGGCGCGCAGCCTTCGTTGCGCGCCGATGGCCTGCGGTACGTTTATCGCAACATGCGCACCGATCAGGGCGGCATTAGCGCGCTCGATCCATCAACCGGTATTTTCTTCCGCATTACCGACTATTCTGAAGATACACTGCCCAGTTGGGACCCCACGGGAGGACGCGTTGTCTTTGCGAGCAACCGAGAGGGCGACCGCCGCTGGCGCCTCTACGCTGTCTGGGCGGAAGCCAATGGCGAAGTCTCAACGCTAAGCTTCGGTGAGGCGCCTGCGTGGAGCCCTGTTGCCGATCGCATTGCCCATCGTGGCTGTGACGACACAGGCAACGGCTGTGGAATTTGGCTGATGGATGGCACAGGCGCAGAGCGCACGCCGCTCACCAACGTGCCCGGTGACAATCGCCCGGCATGGTCACCCAACGGCTCCTCAATTGTCTTCATGAGCGATGGGCGCGACGGCAACATGGAGATCTACCGCGTTGACGTCTCAGCCACAGGCGCCGCCGGGCCGGTCACGCGCCTAACGGAGAGCGCAGCCATTGACGCCGCACCGGCGGTCAGCCCGGATGGGCAGTGGGTTACATTCCTCAGCAATCGCGACGGCGCGTGGAAGCTCTTTGCTGTGCCGCTTAGTGGCGGTCAGGCGCAGCTTGTCTCCCCACTCAAGGGGGATGTGGGCGACTGGCACAGCCAAAGCATTTTGTGGACGCGATAGGGCGCGGTGGTGTTTAGCTGCAAATACAGAGGGCTGCCCAAACGGGCAGCCCTCTGTTTGTTCACGCAAGCGACCGGAAGAACCAACTCTACATGGACGAATCAGCGCCCTCAAGCATCTGGTCCAGCGGCACAATCATGGCGCCTTCGGGCGCCTCAATCGTCACATCGCCGTTGATGTTGCTGTTCTCTGCAGCAACGTTAAGCGCAAAGTAGGGTGAGCCACTGACAGCGGGCGTAGAGCCCTCACCCAGCATGGCGCCTGCCATGTTGATGAGCGAACCGAGGTCCCACTCCACGTTGGTCTCCGTTGTGTAAACAAAGAGATCGTCAAGGCCAATGGTGTTGACGGTTGCCCACTGCAGACCCGAGAGCAGCATGGGGGCCAGCATGGGCAGCATGTCGGCCACCATCTGGACATCGGCATCGGTCATCGGCACGTCCTGGCCCATTTCGGCCTGCATGGCGGCCTGTGCCTGCACCTGCTGCACGATCATGTCAATCACAGCCGGGTCAGCAAGGAAGCCGCCCAGATCAAATGTGTGGAGGAATTGGGCGACCTCGACATCACCAACGGTCGTGTCGTCAAGCCGCTCAACCTGGGTGTTGGCCTCAACCGCGGCCTGCATTTCGGGGTTCGCACCCATACTGCCACCCATCATGGCTCCCATTGTGGCCGGGTCCATCTCGGACATGCCATCTTCAAGGGTAGACAGCGACTGCTCCATGGTGGCATCGAGGAAGCCAACGATATCAAAGCCAATCCAGCCGGAGAGGCCGGGAACGACCTGCGCCAGATCGTCGAGATTGGCGTAGAAGAAGCCGTCAACCAGACGCAGCGGGAGATTCAACGTCTCGGGGATGGCTACGCCGGCCTGCTGCGAAAGCAGCGCCGCAACCTGCTGCGAGAGGGCAATGTCCAGCGTTATGTCGAAGCTTGCATTTTCGTAGAAGCCAAGACCCATCGCCATTGTCTCTTCCATCATCGAGGCGGGGTCAACTTCGGTGTCCTGCATTCTGGCCTGGAATTCCAGCGCCTGGGCCATGAACTCGGGGTCAAATGCAAAGCTGCCGTCCGAGACAATGCCAAAGGAGATGTCACTGGGCAGGCTGGGCACGTCCGTCAGCGCGAAGGCAAAATCCATCGTCGCGTCATAGGAGGTGATTTCCTGACTGGCAGTCCTGGAATCCTGGAGCAATGTACAGTCGTCATCGGAAAGATCGCCACAGGGAACAGGCGGCTGCGAGGGCGCATCCTGAGCAAAGGCGGCTGCAGGCATGGCGAGAAGCGCGACCAGCAGGGTCAATACCAGCAAAATCCTACGCATTGGGTCGATTCCTTTCATGGAATGGCTTGGATGATGATTTAACGCAAGGGAGTTTTGCACGATTCCGACTGCTTGCGGGTGGATAGGCTGCGCCGCCGCATTGTACGCACCTGCGACACGTGGCATTGCAGCACGGCGCCCGCTGGCGCTGAGGCGCTGACCTTGCCTAAAATGCAAAGGCCGCCCGTTTGCAGTCTACACGCCCTCATCACTACGCAATGTAACATTGGTTGGTTTCGCGCCGGCGCATACGCTACTTTTCACGTGGAAGGGGACGCAACCGTGGCTGTGCACACTCGAGTCTACCACGCCCAGAGGCGCAAGGCAACGCTTTCGGGTTAAGACTTTATTAACATAACGTTTAGTGTATCGCGGGTTACTTGTAACCAACCCTGAATTGGGCTACAATGTGCGCGTGGAAAATTAGAACATATGTATTGCGCAGCACTTGTGGTAAGACGGACCCGCAGCGGGACGGATTTGCATTGGGCCGGCCCCAGGCTGGCCCAGGTTATGGAGCATAGAGACAGGTGATTCGCCCCTTTCAGCCCGGCGACACATTCCTTCTGCAGCGCCTGCAAAGGCAGGCTCCCAAGCTGAATGTTGCACAAGCTTTGCTGCAACCTCGCTCGCCGGTTTGGGCTGCACTAACAGCCGGCAACCCTTTGCACCAGGCCAAAGTCGCCACCTACGTGCTGCACCAAAACGGGCACGGTTTGGCGCGTTCGGGCTTTGTGCAGGCGCAGCGTCGGCCTGGGCGCAGCGATGTGGACATTCTCATGCTCGCCCCTGCGCTGGACACCCGCACCGGCCACCCGGCCATATGGGAGAAGCTGCTTGCCCATTGTATTGTTGAGGGCACACAAGAGAGCACGGCGCGCATTTATGCGGACGTGCCGGACCAGCCGCTGCTCGTCAATACCTTTGCGCACGTCGGCTTCGGTGTCTATGCCAGGCAGAGCATATGGCGACTTGCGCCCAATGAGGTTGCGAATTACGCGACGCAGCACGCGTCAATTCCTGCATTGCACGCGGCCGCGGCACAGCGCGCAACGGGTGCGCCGACAACCCACGTGCGCATGGCGCAGCGCAGCGATGAATGGGAACTGCAGCGCCTCTACGCACGCGTAACGCCGCGCGCCGTGCAGCGTGCTGAGGGCGTGCTTGTTGATGCAGGCTCGCGCCCGCCGATTCTCGATTGGTGGCTGGGCGGTGATGTGCAAACCTTTGTCAGCGGCGACGGCGCCGGCGCAGCCGAGGCACTGAACGGCTGCCTGCGGGTCGTCTCCACGCGCACAGGCGTCTGGATGCAACTGTGGGCGGATGCCCACCGCACCGACGCTGACGCGGCCAAGGCGCTGCTTGGTAACGCGCTTCGGTTCGTGCAGAACCAGCGGCGACGCAGACCAATCTACATCCCTGTGCGCGACTATCAGGGTGGGCTGGGTCCTCTCCTCAGCGATTTTGGCTTTGCGCCCTTTGCCGATCACGCCAAAATGGTCAAGCATCTGCTCCAGCGCGTGGTCGAAACTGAGAATGTCCGCCAACTTGTAGTGGAGCCGGCGTCTGAAATCGTCGTCACCGCAGGCGGATACAGTCCACCGCCAATCCGCACCGACAGCGTGCGCGGGATGGGCGGGCCGCTGCTGCGTCACCGTACCGGCAGCGCACACACCCATACGGCGGCGACAAGCTCGACAGCTTTACGTGCGCAGGGCCAGGACGTGGAACAGGACGAAGCTGCATATCGTCGATAGCACAGGTATCAGGTATGTAGCACAGGCGTGGCCACACCGGCCAGGTTGATTGCACAAGGAGGTTGACATGCGCTGCAGAACGGTCGGTGGGCGGTCGACGGGCGGTCGGCGGGCATTTAATGCCACATAACGTGCGTCACAACGTGGAAAGAATGCGCACAGCAATGCCGTTGCGCACCACACGCACAACGATAATTAGCTTGCATGCAGGGCCATCTTGTAGCGCCTGCATGTAGATTCGACGAGGAACCAGAGAGACCTTTGAAACCATATCTGGCAACGCTGGGGCCGGGGCAACGCAAAACCAGGAACGCCCGCAAGCCCAGCAGGAACGAGACGGGTCAACTGCGACGGGATGCGCAAAATGATGTGCAGCCCGCTCTCTACCCGAACTCCGGTACGGAATCTGTATCCCACCCTGCCACCTATCCAGCCTCCAATTCCAGCACGATGCAGCCATACGCAGATCGCTTTGCTGCAAACAAAACCGGCAAACGTAACGCGCAACATCGTGCAGCAGACCATTTGGACCTAGAGATGACGACACTGCAGATAACGGACGACCTCGACGTTCTGCTTGCTGTACTGCCTGACCGCGTACGCATGCACCTTGAGGCGCTTGAGCAAAGCGGTGATTTGCTCGAAGTTGTTCTGGACCTGGGGCGTAAGCCCGAAGCGCGTTTTTCAACATCCGAAGTCACGCTGGGCGACGCTGAAGTCAGCGCCGAGGACATTCAGAAGGTCATCAGTCGCATTGGTGACTTTGGCGGAGACAACCGCGCCGGTATCGAACGCACACTGCACCGCATTTCGGCCATCCGCAACCGCAAGGGGCAGATCATTGGCCTGACATGCCGCGTAGGGCGCGCTGTCTACGGCACAATCGACATCATCAAGGACATTGTGCTGAGTGAGAAGAGCATCCTGTTGCTGGGGCGGCCCGGTGTGGGCAAGACAACGCTGCTGCGCGAAGCGGCGCGCGTGCGCGGCGAGGATCGCCGCGTGATCGTCGTGGACACCAGCAACGAGATAGCAGGCGACGGTGACATCCCCCATCCCGGGATTGGCCGCTCGCGGCGTATGCAAGTGCCCGATCCGGCGCTGCAGCACGAGGTGATGATTGAGGCGGTGGAGAACCACATGCCGCAGGTCATCATCATTGACGAAATCGGCCGCGAACTGGAGGCTGTGGCCGCGCGCACGATTGCCGAACGCGGCGTGCAACTGGTGGGGACGGCGCACGGCAACTCGCTCGAGAACCTGCTCATGAATCCCACCCTGTCGGATTTGATCGGCGGAATCGAGTCGGTAACGCTCTCTGACGAAGAGGCGCGCCGGCGCGGCACGCAGAAGAGCGTGCTCGAGCGCAAGGCGCCGCCCACTTTCGACGTTCTCATTGAGATTCTGGATCGCCAGCGCATGGCGATTCATCACGACGTGGGCGCGGCGGTGGATGCCATGCTGCGCGGTCGCGTCATTCCGCCTGAAGTGCGTTCGCTGGACAGCAATGGGCGCGTGCAGGTGGAGGCCGCCGAGGCGCCGCAGAGCACGCGCGGGGCCGACATGTCGGGGCGCAAGACAGCGGGCACGCGCGGCGCGCAGCAGAACAGCTATGCAACCACCACACCCGCGCGCAATGGGTCCTTTCCCGCTTCAGTGCCAACCGCAGACTACGTTGCGAGCGGCGGCTCCACGGCGGGTGGCTCACTGTCCGGTGCGTCCATGTCAGGCGGGCCCGGCGCAAGCGGGAATGTGGGCATGTCGGCCCTGGGCAGACATCGCGCGCTTGAAGCCAACGGCGGCTGGGCCGACGAAACCACCGGCCTGCTGGAGGACGCAAACACCGGTGAAGGCGCCAATGGTGACGAGCAGCCGGGCAAACGCCGCCTGGCACGCATCTATCCCTATGGCATTGGGCAGAACCGCCTGCGCACGGCTGCGGCCAGCCTCAATGTGCCCGTTCAGTTTGTGGAGCACCTGAACCAGGCCGACGCCGTGGTGACGCTCAAGAACTACTATCGGCAGCAACCGCAGCCGTTGGTGGAGGCCGAGCGCAGGGGCAAGCCCATCTACATTCTGCGCAGCAACACCATTACGCAGATGGAGCAGTGTCTGGTAGACATGTTCCACCTGACGCAGGACTCGACAGACGCCTTCGACACGGCCATGCACGAGACGCAACTGGGCATCCAGCGCATTATGAATGGGGCCAGTGACGTGGAGCTGAGCCCGCAGGCGGCCGGCATCCGCAGCCAGCAGCATCAGCTTGTGCGTGCGGCCAACCTGATCAGCCACTCCTACGGGCGCGAGCCCTATCGCAGGGTGCGCATCTTCCGCAAGTAGCAGCCATACAGGGGGGCGTCGCACATGCGCGGCGCCCCCTGTTGATCCCCGTATGCGAAAAACGAAGCGCCTCAGTCACGCAAGCAAGTTCCCAAATCAAACTCACAAATCCAGCACAGAAAAAGAGACCCACGTGAGCCTCTTCATCAGCTTTGAAGGCCCGGATGGCAGCGGCAAGACCACGCAAATTCTGCTGCTGCGCGCAGCGTTGGAGGAGCGCGGGTTGCATGTGCTTGCCACGCGCGAGCCGGGGGGCACGCGCATTGGCAATGCGGTGCGCACGCTCGTGCTCTCACCCGAATACGCCGAGATGAGCCAGCGCACCGAGGCGCTGCTCTATGTGGCGGCACGCGCGCAGATTGTGTATGAAGTCATTCTTCCGGCCCTGGCTGAGGGCGCCGTGGTGCTTTGTGACCGCTACGGTGATAGCACGCTTGCCTATCAGGGCTACGGCCACGCGCTGCCATTGGACGACTTGCGCGCCATGAATGCCTTTGCCACAGGTGGCCTGCAACCGGACATGACGCTCTACCTGGACATTAATGTGGCCGCAGGACTCAGCCGCATTCCGGCGAGCGAGCATGACAGGCTCGAAGCCAATACACTTGCCTTTCATGAAGCGGTGCGCGCAGGGTATCATGTACTGGCGCAGGCCGACCCGGTACGCTGGCTCATTCTCGACGGCGCGCAACCCATTGCCACATTGCACACGCAGATCCTTGCGCGCGTCCTGCAGGCGCTCGCCGCCCATGCCTGATCCTGGGCCTGGCGCCGATCCGCTGCAGCCAAAACCAGGAGGAGATTGACAATGAAATTGATCATGGCCATTATCAATAGCGACGACAGCCGCAACCTGCTTGACAGACTGGCGCGACGCGGCTTCTCGGCCACGGTCACGTCGACCACAGGCGGCTTCCTGCGCGTGGGCAACACCACCATCTTCTGTGGTGTGGCCGATGACAAGGTGGATGAGGTGCTTGGCATCATCCGCGAAAGCTGCCCCAACCGCGTGCAGTATGTGACGCCGCTGCCGCCCGTCATGGAGCCTGGCGAAGTCAACATCCCCACGCCCGTGGAAAAGCACGTTGGCGGTGCAACCATCTTTGTGCTCAACGTCGATCACTTCGAGAAGATTTAGTCGAGCCGGAGTTCACCCCGCTCGGGCAGCGTGCCACAGTATCCACAGCCGCGCCCCTCACCATGACAATCCATAACTGACGACGCCCTGCATGTGCAGCGGCGCAGCTTTGCGCGCAACCGAACCAGGCGCACGTGCGTAACGTTGTCAGAGTGACACGCGATGTGGCGGGAACCGCGACACTGCGCGCCAATGCCGACCAACAGCCCAGGAAGCTAACCATAGATAGTGGTCACCTCCCAACCAAAGGGCTATCTTCTGCATGGCGTTTCTGCATGGC
>DIAV01000225.1:10614-11442 GCA_002415895.1 Anaerolineales bacterium UBA5069
TCTGCATGGCGTTTCTGCATGGCGCAAACGACACGGAGACAAAAGCATGGCGTTCAATGGATTTATGCTGGGCCTGCTGCGCTCGCCCCTGCACGGCGCGCTTAGTGGCAGCATGATGGTGCTCACCTTCACGGGCCGACGCAGCGGCAGGCGCTACACGACGCCCGTCAACTACACACGCGAGACAATGGACGACGGCAGCGAGCGGTTGTGGGTGCTGAGCGCCCGCGAGCGTCAATGGTGGCGCAATCTGCGCGGCGACCAGCCTGTAGCACTGGAAATGAAGCGTCGACCCATTGCAGCCATTGGGCATTTGATTGAGCAGCCTGCCGAAGTGGAAAAGGCGCTCGCGCACGTTCTGGCACTCTCACCGAGCACGGCGCGCTTGCTCAAGGCGCCTATGCACGATGGTGTATTCGACATCCACGCGCTGCGCCAGGCCGCGCAGAAATGGGTTATCGTCTGCTTCACACCGCAGACCAAGGGTGCACAGGTGACCGCCAACGCTGCCGCCAACGCTGCCGCCAACGCAGCCGTCGCAAGCCATGCAGACGCATAGCGCAGATTTCGGGTGGAACAGACCCGTACCAAGTACAGACAGACAGACGCATCAGTGAAGGTTTTGACCCAAGGAGGGAATCGATGATCGCTTTACGCAGTCTGGCAGCCGCCGTGGTGCTCATGGGCGGGCTGTTATCTTCAGGTTGTTATGGCCTGCCCAACACATTCACCAAGGGCTCGGGGACGCTCATAACCCAGAGTTTCGACATTGCCGATTTTGACGGCGTATCGGCCAGCCACGCTTTCAATGTTGTCATCACACAGGGC
>DIAV01000324.1:0-7235 GCA_002415895.1 Anaerolineales bacterium UBA5069
ACACCATCGACACCATCGACACCGTCCACGCCGGCGACAGCCACGCCCTCAACAACACCGCGGCCGCCGCTCCCGGGCGCGCTCAACCACCGCGTGCTACTGCCCGCGGTGGTGAGGTAGCGCTCTTCGTTTACACTCGCCCTGGATTAACCCTAATTCGTGTGCAGCGACTCAACCAGCGTACACACGCGGTCGAGATCAGCCTCGGTGAGGCTCGAGCCGGAGGGAAGGCAAAGGCCGCGCGCAAAGAGGTCCGCAGCCACATCACCGCCCACGGCGGCACAGGTGGCAAAGACGGGTTGCATGTGCAGTGGCTTCCAGACAGGGCGCGCCTCGATGTTCTCCGCCTCCAGCGTGCGCCGAATCGCCTCACGGTCAACGCCGAATTGCGCTGCGTCCACCGTTATACAGGTGAGCCAGCGCGCGTGGCGGCCCCACGGGGCTTCAGGCATCATCTCAATGCCCGCCATGCGCCCCAGCCGCTCGGTATAGAAATCAAAGTTGCGCCGGCGCGCCTGCACGCGCTCTTCAAGCACCTCAAGCTGGCCGCGCCCAATCCCCGCCAGAATGTTGCTGAGCCGGTAATTGTAGCCAATTTCCGAATGCTGGTAGTGCGGGGCGTTGTCGCGCGCCTGCGTGGCCAATTTGCGCGCATGCGCCACCAAGGCACTGTCGTCCGACACAAGCATGCCCCCACCCGAGGTGGTGATGATCTTGTTGCCGTTGAAGGAGTAGATGCCCAGCTTGCCAAAGGCGCCGGGGGCGCGATCATGGTAGGTGCTGCCCAACGCCTCGGCAGCGTCCTCAATGAGGGTGACGCCGTAGCGGTCGCACGCGGCCTGCACGGGGGCAATGGCGGCGCTCTGCCCGTAGAGGTGGACGAGAATGACCGCCCTGGGCAGCTTGCCGCTGCGGGCGCGCGCCGCCAGAGTCTCGGCCAGCAGCGCCGGGTCCATGTTCCACGAGGTGCGTTCGCTGTCAATGAAGGTGGGGTGGCCGCCCAGATAGACAATGGGGTTGGCGCTGGCGGCGAAGGTCAGCGTTGAGCAAAGCACCTCGTCGCCCGGCCCCACGCCTGCCAGAATCAGCGCCAAATGCAGCGCAGCCGTGCCCGATGAAACGGCGGCAGCATGGCGCGCGCCCACGGCATGGGCAAACTCCTGCTCAAATGCGTCCACATGGGGGCCAACGGGGGCAACCCAATTGGTGGCAAAGGCTTCGTTCACATAGACCTGCTCGCGCCCCGACATGTGCGGCGGCGAGAGGTAGATGCGCGGCGGCGCGGGTGGCCCGCCTGTGGGCGCGCTCATGCGGCGCGCTCGGCGAAGTGCGTATTCAGATAGTTCACAACATCGTTCACCGAATCAAGCTTGTTGAAGTCTTCATCGGGGATTTGGATGCCGTACTTTTCCTCCACCTGCGTAAAGATGGAGAGCGCGTCGAGCGAATCAATGCCCTGGGTCATAAAGGGCTGTTCGACGTCAAGGAAATCGACGTAGACGCCGGGGAGGTTCATTTCGCGCAAAACGTTGAGGACGTCTTCCTGGGTAATCTGGGCCATGATGGATTCCTTAAGTACAAAATAACCAACAGCCAATGAAAGGGTGTGCTACATATGAATGCAGCATAGCACCGTTGCACGCCATGTGCGCAACAGTGCCGTGCGCTGTGCAGCGAGACATTTGCCTGCAATACCTTTGTCAGTGATTGGCAACCAGCTTTGCCGGCACACCGGCAACGGTTACCCGTTCGGGCACATCCCGAATGACCACCGAGCCTGCACCGATGACTGCGTGTGCACCAATCTCGTGTACGCCTGTCATCACGGTGGCGCCAATGCCCACGAAGGCGCCGGTTGCCAGCTGAACGGCTGCACCCACATTGACGCCCGTAGAGATAAAGACACCGCGTGCCAGCCGAGTATGGTGGGCAACCCTCGCGCCCATGCTGATGATGCAATCATCGCCTACGGCAACAAAAGGCATGAGCAGCACCCCGGCCAGAATGGCGGCTCCCTGCCCAATCTGCGTGCCTTTGGGAATGAGCGCTGATGGGTGAATCAGTGCGGGTGTGTTCAAGCCGGCCGCGCGCGCGCCGTCCATAATCCGCATGCGCGCGCCGTTATTGCCCACGGCCACAAAGAGATCACACCCTTGGGCCAGGACACAGGCATCGGTGCGACCGAGCACCCGCACGCCCTGTACCGTTGTGCCGATGACGGCAGGATCATCATCCAGGTAGCCCACGACCTCATAATCAAGGTCATACACGAGGTAATGCCAATAGACAAGCCCGTAACTGCCCACACCTGCAATCACTGCGCGTTTGGTTGCACTCATTTACAAATTCTAGACCACACTGGAGGCGGAGCGATCAGGACAAGCCGAAAATGGGAAGTTATGCCGCAGCACGGCTGGCATATGCTGCCAGGGCCGCAACTGAATTGAGCCCCTCAATGTCCTCATCAGGAATTTTGAAACCAAAGGTCTCTTCCACGTTCAAATAGATCGACATGGCATCCAGCGAATCAATACCCTGGTCGCGGAATGTGACGTCACTCTGGAGGGTGTCGGCATCAATTTCGGGAATATCGGCTTTGCGGATAATTTCCAGGATCTGCTCTGTTGTTACAGTCATGCGAAGTACGCCTCCGTGCGATGAGCGGGCGCAGTGAGCCTACGCCACACGATGCAGTATACCGCTGGACCAGGAAAGACCCACGCCGAAGCCGCTCACAACCACTGTGCGCACGGTGGCGTCGTCCAGCATTTCGGCCAGCATAATGGGTATTGAAGATGAAACGGTATTTCCGTACTCGGCCGCAACAAAGGCGGCGCGTTCTTCTGCCACATGCAGGCGCGCGGCAATTGTGCGCAGCATATAGCGCGAGCCCTGGTGCAGCAGAAAGCGATCCACATCCTCAATCGCAACCTGGTTCATTTCAAGCAGGAGGCGGATGTCTTCGGGCACGCGCCGCGCCGCAAAGTCAAAGATGCCGCGCCCGTTCATGCTCAATTGCCCGTTGCGGCAGATGAGATGCTCGTAATCAGCGCCAATCGTGCCAAATGTAAAGCGCCCGCTGCAGAAGCGCGGTGCGGTGTGAATCCAGGTCGCGGCGGCTGCATCGCCAAAGAGCATGACGGTATTCTTGTCGTTCGGGTCCACGATCTTGGAGTAGGGATCCGCCGTGACAAGCAATCCGCTCTGCATGCCGTTTTGCGCCATGAAAGCGTTGATCACGCTCAACCCATACACCCAGCCGCTGCAGCCAAGCGAAATGTCAAACGCTGCACAGCGTTCGGGCAGCCCCAGCTTGCCATGCACAATGGCGGCTGTATGCGGCAGGTTGTAGTCGGGGTTCTGTGTCACCACAATCAGACATTCGACAGCGGCCAGGTCGATTGCACTGCCGGCCTCCAGGGCGCGCACGGCGCGCACAGCCAGGTCCGATGTGGCTTCATCTGCATCTTTGACAAGTGTACGGCGCACGCCCAGCTTTTCGTTGATAAAGCGCTCATCAACCTCGAACTGGTTCATGCGCGCAAAGTTGGAGACGCCCTCTACCGGCAAGTAAACACCAATTCCAGCAATACCCAGGGCCTGCGAATCTGCAATCATGCGGGGGCAACCTTTGTGAAGTACATCTCGCCAATCGATTGGCCATTGACCTGCAACGCTGTACGCGTCATGCGTGCGCCCATGACTGCGGTAACCTGCAGGGCAATTGCGGCGTCGGCAACCGACGGCAAGGGACGCTGCAGCACCAGCCGTGTGAAGTACCACTTGCCCGGCCCCTGCACAACGTGCTGCACCAACTGTTTGTTGAGTGCAACCAGCACCTCGATGGCGCTGTAGGCGCTGGCGTTGCGTATGTGCAACGTGCGTGTCGGCACGTCGATGGCCGCGCCCACCGCAATCGCGTCCTCATCATAGGCATAGCGGCAATCGACAGGTGTCGTGTTCTCGACAAAGGTCGCTTTATAGCGCGTCCCCTCGGCAGCAAATCGCAGCACAACCGCGGGGGATCCCTCCAGCGGGGCGTCCACCGCGTGCAGCGTGCCCGTCAGCCCATGGCGCACGATCTGGTGGATGGCGAGATCAATCTGTTCGATGTGCGGCGCGCAGGTCTCCTGCAGCCACGGCATCATTGCATTGTACATGTCGGTGCCGTGCACATAGTCACGGCTGCCTTTGAAACAGAATGTGAAGTCTCGCTCAGCCATCTTCGTCCCCTTCAGTAAACTCCCTGCGGCGCGCTTACGTGTTGCGCCTGGCCGCATACTCGCGCAGGCGATTGCGGTGGCTGGAGGCAAAATTGCCGGAGACAACGGCGCCTGCGGGTACATCTTCAATCACAACGCTGCCAATCAGCACGCGTGCGCGATCACCCACGCGAATGCTGTCGGTCAGCGTGGCCCCGGGCCCAATCCAAACATGGTTGCCAATGGTGACGCCGCCCGATATTTGTGTGTTGCCGCTGATCATTGTGTGGTGACCAATGCGGCCGGCGTGGCCCACCGACACCTTGACGCTGATCTGCGTGTCGTCGCCGATTTCCGTGTACACGGCATTGTAGGCGCGCTGGATAATGGCATTGGCCAGCACCTGGCAGCGTTCGCCAATGCGCACGCCGCCGGCAAATTGCACAGGGTAGAGCCGGCCATCAATGCGCAGGTTCTGCAAACCGCGCGTGCCTGTCACCACATTCTCGCCAATCAGGGTCTCTGCACCGATGATCGTATAGTCGCCAATGATTGCATATTCGGAAACGCTGACACCCGCGCCAATTTGTACGCAGCGGCCAATGCGCGCCGTTTCGGCAATCTGCGCTGTGGGGTCAATGTAGCTTTCTGTGTGTACAGCCATGCCGTAGTCGCGCACAAGCGCGTTGTGCAGGTCGTAATACGCTTGCTGGGGATTGTCGGCAACGACCACGCCCAACGGCTCGGCAACAACATCCGCAAGCGCAGGCGGCACGATGACGGCGGTAATGCAGGGGTTTTGCTGCACAAGGGCAAGAAAGCGCTGCTCCTGCACAAAGCAGATTGAGTGCGGCACATCGCTTGTGGGGAGCATCGTCCACAAAAAGGAAGCGTCGCGGTGAACACTGGATTGTGGATAGAAATCAGAGAGATTCATGCCGAACTCTTCCGTGTTGGGGGCACTGCCCCAATGCGCTGCCGCGCCGCTTGCGCCTGCGCGCGGCAGCGGCTCATTCTGTACGCTCGTCGCTCTGCGCGGCGGGTGTACCCATGAAGCGCGTCATAATCTCCTGATTATCGGGACTCACGCCGCTGCGGCGCACGACCTTGGCGGCGGTCATGAAGAGGATGCGCAGATCAAGCGCAGGCGAGAGGTGATCGACGTACCAGACGTCATAGGCGAATTTCTGCTCCCACGAGATGGCATTGCGGCCATTCACCTGCGCCCAGCCGGTAATGCCCGGGCGCACAGTGTGGCGGCGCGCTTGCTCCGGCGAGTAGAGCGGCAGATAGTCCATGAGCAGCGGCCTGGGGCCAACAATGCTCATATCGCCGCGCACAACGTTCCAGAGTTCGGGCAATTCATCCAGGCTGGTGCTGCGCAGGAAGCGGCCAAAGGGAGTCAGGCGCTCGGCACTGGGCAGCAGCTCGCCCGCTGCATCGCGCGCATTGGTCATGCTGCGGAACTTGGCCATGCGAAAAGGTGCGCCCGCCAGCCCGGGCCGCACCTGGTGGAAGAGCACAGGCGCGCCCAGCTTGACGCGCACCATGATCGCAAGCACTGCCAGCACAGGCGAGAGCAGGATCAGCGCAGGCAGAGCCACGATCATATCAAGGAGTCGTTTGCCATAGCGGCGGTACATGAATCAGGAGTCTCCGGTTGCTGCGCAGCTGCTAATCTCCCCGCGCAGCCAGTCTCTCAAGCAGCGCCACAAACTGCAGCGCTTGGTCGTGACGGTTGAAATGGCGCACAACATATGCGCGCGCGTTCCTGCCCATTTGCACGCCCGCCGCCGGGTTGCGGCTCATGGCAAGCAGGGTCGCGGCCAGCGCGTCGGGATTGCCCGGCGGCACAAAGATGCCACCCTCGGACTCTTCGATCACACTGCGTATGACACCATCAATTGCCAGCACGGTTGGCTTGCCTGCCGCCATGTAGTCGAAGACCTTGTTGGGATAGGTGGTGCGAAACATGGGGATATCTTTTAAGGTGGCAAGACAGGCGTCCGAAGCACCAAACACCGCGCTCAATTCATTCTTGGGGATCGTACCCGTAAAGCGCACATTTGTTAATTCAAGTTCGCGCGCAAGCGCCTCGAGTTGCGTGCGGTCCTTGCCGTCGCCCACCAGCCAGAATTGAATCTCGGGGAAGGCGCGCAGTTGCGCCGCAGCCTGCAGGAGTGTACTCAGGTCATTTGCCATGCCCATGGCCCCGGCGTAGGTGACAATGTACTTGGCATTGGGCGCCCAGCGTGCGCGCACGCTGCTGCCGTCGGCATCGGGGTTGAACATATCCGGATCGACGCCATTCGCCACCAGCGAGATCTTCGCGGGTGCAATTCCGCGCGCAAGCAAATAGTCGCGATAGGCAGGTGAGTTGACGAGGATGTGCGAGGCGCGTGCATACAGAAAAGACTCAAGCCAGCGCGCAAGCCGAATCAGCAGCGGGTTGCGCAGCACGCCAATGTCAATGGCAAATTCAGGCCACAGGTCGCGCACTTCAAGCAGAAAGGGAACACGCCATATGGCCGCAATCAGTGCCGTGCTGACGGCCTGAAAGATGGGCGGCGTTGTGCCCATGACGATATCACTCCTGGGCTGGCGCAGGCCCACAATCAACGACGTTGTCATAAAGCTGAGGAACGCCACCACGCGCCACATAAAGCTCTGGTGCAGCGAAGGATAGGTGTAGGCGCGCTCCACATGAATGCCGTCAATATCCTGGCGGGTTGAGAGGCGCACCCCATCAACCGTGCGCTCACCCGTTTTGTAGCTGATGTCGCTGGCAATGATGGTGAACTCGTGCCCGCGCGACTGGGCCGCGCGTGCCAACTCATAGTGGCGCGTGCCACCGGGCGAGGTCGGCGGCGTGAAGACCTGGTGAATGAGCAGTACTTTCATGCTATGGCCGTTTCTGCTGCAATCGCTGAGGGCGCCGCCGGTTTGGGTGCAGCAAGCACAGCAGCCACGCGTGCGCCGGCATGACCGTCCCACAGGGGCGGCGGTTCGCTGCGCGTCATTTTACCCGCAAGC
>DIAV01000324.1:7400-7946 GCA_002415895.1 Anaerolineales bacterium UBA5069
GTGCCGTGCGTTAATGTAATGGGGCGCTCGGTATTGGCGCGCAGTGTAATGCACGGCGTGCCCAACCAGGTTGTCTCTTCCTGCACGCCCCCCGAATCGGTGAGCACCAGCGCAGCGTGCGCCTGCAGCGCCACGAAGTCCAGATAGCCCAGCGGCTCGGCCAATTGAATGTTCGGGATGCGATCCGCCAGGCCCCACGTTTCCAGGCGCGCACGCGTGCGCGGGTGGATGGGGAAGAACAGGGGCAGATCACGGCCAATTTCGTTGAGCGTTTCCAGAATCGCACGCAGGCTCGCCTCCTGATCTACATTGGAGGGGCGATGCAGCGTGACGAGACCAAAGCGGCTCAGCCCGTAGCGCGCGCAGAGTGCGGGCCACAATTCTTCAGCCGCCGGGCGCAAGCGCACCAGCGTATCGATCATCACATTGCCCACAAAGTGTATCTTGTGGGCGGGAATGCCTTCGCGGGCCAGATTCTCGTTGCCGTCCAGCGAGGGCGTAAAGAGCAGGTCGGCGAGCTGATCGGTGAGCAGGCGGTTGATCTCC
>DIAV01000027.1 GCA_002415895.1 Anaerolineales bacterium UBA5069
CCACAAAACAGAAGCGGCTTAACGCACAGGCGCTAAGCCGCTATTTCTGTCGTTTGATGTCTCTGCCTCAGTCGCCCAGCACCAATGTTTGTCCGGGCTGCAGCAGTGTATTGTCGTCGAGGCCATTGATGCGCAACAGTTCCTTCCAGTTCATGTTGTTGCGCACAGCAATGCTGATGACCGTGTCGCCCGGCTGCACAGTGTAGGTGCGGCCGCCTGGCGCTGCGCCGCCCACGGACTGCGCACCCACAGGCAGCAATTCCGTCGTGAACTGGATGGCCACAGGTGCAGTTGCCACGTCTAGTGCTGCCGGTGCTGCGGTTTCTTCGGCCACAGCTTCGGCCGCGACAACCGCGGGCAATTGCAGTTTCTGGCCAATCTGAATGAGCGAGTCTTCATCCAGACCGTTGATTTCGGCCAGCGCCTGCCACGTCACGTTGTTGCGTACCGCCACACCGTAAAGCGTGTCACCTGCGCGCACCACATACGAGACGCTGCTGCTCTGCACAACCGTTACGGCGGCTGTGGCCGACTTGCTTGCAGCAACGGGTGCGGCGTCTTCCTCTTCACCCTCTTCAGCCACGCCCGGAAGGCGTAATTGCATGCCGATTTGCAGCACCGAGAAGTCGCTCAGGCGATTGGCAGCAGCAATATCATTCCAGTCAATCGCATAGCGTTTGGCAATCGTAATCAGTGTGTCGCCCGATTTAACGGTGTAAAGCAGCCCACCGGCGGCAGGCTCAGCCGACGCACTGCCGGCCACGGCGCCAAGACCTGGAATGCGCAGCGTGCGTCCAATACTCAGAATGTCTTGCTCGCCCATGTTGTTAGCCTGGGCAATGTCCTGCCACTCAATGCCATAGCGCAAGCCGATGGCCAGCAGCGTGTCACCACCGCGCACGGTGTAATCGAGTCCCTCGGCGGGGAGTACTTCAGACGCATAGTCAGCACCCGCGGCCGATTGCACCTCTGCCGGTGGCGTAACGGCAACGCTCGTATCCTTGCCGTCAGCATTGGCAAAATCAGTCACGTAGATGAAGTAGCCGTTCCCCACCTGGCCAACGCCAACGCCCATTTCGTCCCAACTACTGTCCAGAATGTTGACCTTGTGGATCCAGTCATTCATCCACCAATCCATTGCACTCTGGCTACTGCCGGAGGTGACCCAGTTTTCGCTGACCAGGCCGCTGGCATAGCCCGTGCGCAACACGCGCGTGCGCACGTTGCTGCCATCGCTGCCATAGTGGCCATACATGCCATTGGCAATGAGGTCGTCTACGTGGTTTTGCGCCGCCTGGTTCAACAGCGGGTGGACCTTAAGCGGGCCCAGGCCATTTTGCGAGCGGATAAGGTTGATGGATTGAGCGATTGCCTGCGCCTGCGGCCCCAACTGGCCCAGTCCGTCCTCCTGCGCAAGCGCAGGGCGCGGCAGAAACACAAGGGAGGCCATAAGGGCGATGCAGGCTGCGAGAAGTCCGGTGCGAAACGGGTAGTGCGATAAGCGTGGGTACAACGTTGCAGGGGATGTATTCATACGTTCCGCTATGCTAACAGACAATTGCGCAGTCTACAAGGCGGAAGGGCAACTTTTATCCGCATTCAGCACGGCTATATACCGATTCTTTGCAGACTGATAAACGACGGTTGGTATACGATCAAGCGTGCTTCTGGGGTAGCGACGCATGGCCTGCACGCATGAGTCTCGTGCACCAGCCCGTTTGATGTACAATAACGCGCACCGCACCTCGCCGCACCCTATCAACCAATCATCCAGTCAACAGGTTGTCGCACGCCGCCCATGGCCAAAATCACCCTTCTCGTTTGCAATGCCCGCGTTGTCGATGGCACGGGCAACCCCTGGTTCTACGGCGAGGTTGCGATTGCCGGCGATCGCATTGCCGGTGTTGGCCCGCGCGGCGCGTTCTCGGCTGCCCTCCAGAGTNNTCACGCAAGGCGTGACAACCGAGATTATGGGCGAAGGGTGGACCCCCGCACCCTTTGGCGGCTTGATTACCGACCCTCTCGCCCTGAGTTTCTTCGCGCTCGACACACCCGGCTGGCGCGAGCGCATGGCGAGCTGGACGCGCTTCCGCGACTGGCTGGCCGCTGTGCAGGAGACCGGCGTCTCCGTCAACATCGGCTCCTTTTTGGGCGGCGGCACGCTGCGCGCCTATGCGATGGGGATGGCCATGGGCAAGGCCGATGAGGCGCAGCGTGACACCATGCGGCGCGTTATGGCGGAGGCCATGGAGGATGGCGCGTTTGGCGTCGCCTACGCGCTCATCTATGCACCCGACGCCTTTGCCGCGACCGACGAAATTGTGGATGTTTGCAAAGTTGTGGCGGCATATAACGGCATCTACATCACCCACCTGCGGTCAGAAGGCGATCATCTCTACGAAGGCGTTGCCGAGGCGCTGGAGATCGGCCGGCGCGCCGCGCTGCCCGTGGAAATCTACCACCTCAAAGCCGCAGGCGCGCGCAATTATCACAAATTGCTCACCGTGGTTGAGTCCATCCAGGACGTGCGTGCGGCCGGGCTCGACGTCACGGCCGACATGTATCCCTACACCGCCTCCAGCACAAGCCTCGCTGCCGTACTGCCCCCCTGGGCGCAGGCCGATGGCCGCTTCTATGCCAATCTGCGCGATCCCGAGATGCGTGCACGCATTAAGCAGGAAACGCTGCACCCTTCCGGCGATTGGGAGCCTATGGCAGATCTTTGCACGCCCCAGGGTGTCATGCCCATTGGCTTCCGCAAACCCGAGAACGAGCAGTACATCGGCATGCGCTTGCCCGAAATTGCCGCCCGCCGCGATCAGGATTGGGTAGACGCCGTCATGGACCTCTGCCTCTCCGAAGAGCAGTGGATTAGCACCATCTACTTCATGCTCGATGAGGAGAACGTGCGCTTGCAGTTACAGCAGCCATGGATCAAGATTGCCACGGATGCGGGCGGCTTTGATCCTGCATGGGCCGAACCACTCGGTCCATACCACCCGCGCGCCTACGGCACATACCCGCGCGTGCTTGGCAACTACGTGCGCGACGAGCAGATTCTGTCACTCGAGGATGCCATCCGTAAGATGAGCAGCGCCGTAGCCGCGCGCCTGGGTCTGGACGATCGGGGCCTCCTGCGCGCCGGCTGTATGGCCGATCTGGTCATCTTTGACCCTGACACCATCGGCGACCAGTCGACCTACTCAGCACCGCACCGCCTGTCAACGGGCGTGCGCGATGTGTGGGTCAACGGCGTGCGCGTGCTGGCGGAAGGCGCGCACACCGGTGCGAGGCCGGGGCGCATCGTAGACGGGCCAGGACGCGCGCTTGCCGAACGCAGGCGCAAGGAGGCCAAAGCGCACGCCAAAGAACAGGAAAAGGCCGCCACGCGCGCACGCAAGCTTGAAATGAAGGCGCAGAAGGCAGCCCGCAAGGAAGAAGCACGCGGCCTCAAGGCGGTAGCCAAAGCGCAAAAGGCGGCACGCAAGGCCGCCGAGAAGGCTGAACAAGCAGACAAGCAGTCATGATTCGACGCAGCACGCGCCGAACAAACCAACCAGCAGGACGGCAGTTCACCCACTGCCCAGGAGCAAGCATGAGCGACACCCCAGACGTGAAGCCGGCGCCGGCACAGTGCAAAGCGCTCACCAAGAGCGGCGATCGCTGTCGCAACCGCGCGAGCGAAGGACTGGATTACTGCCATATGCACAAGAGCGCAGCGCAGGTGGATGCCGTCGTCGCCGACACACGCGCCGACTTCGCCGCCGTTTCCGAGGCGGCTGCCGACGAATTAAATGCCTACGCCAGCGAAATCAAGCAGAAGTCAGGTTACCAGGCGCCCCCCTTCAGCCCGTCGGCACTGGCAGAGATGCTCAAGAGCAACGCAAGCAAGCTGGCTGCGTGTCTGCCAACCGAATTGCTCAAGGACATTGCCCACAACCTTGAGGGCACAAAGAAGGAGGACCTGCTCGACCCCGACACATGGAAAGGGCTGTGGTATATCCTCAACTACAGCGCCGCCACGGGAGCCAAGGGCGTGCTCGAGGAGGCAGGCAAGCGCCTCTCCGTGATACCCGGCATGGACCTTATCGTTCAGTTTGCGCAATCGGTGATCGAGTCACCTCGCGACCTGCTCAGCCTGGACACGTGGAAGGGCGCGGCCGTCATTCTGGGGGCCGCGGTGCAGAGCAGCGCATCCAGCGTGAAACGGCGCGTCCTTGGTGACAACGAAGAAGCCTAGTCTGCATTGTCTGCATAGTCTGCATGACACACAATTGACAACACCCACAACCATTTTCGTCACGGCTATACCGCGACCATTCACTAGAAATCTGCCTTATGTCCAGCCCACGCGTAGAGTCATTGCTGTCGGCGCGCCTCTTTCTCGCGCCGCAAACAGTTGGCGACAAAGTTTATTTCATCAGCAACATGTCCGGGCGGCTCAGCCTCTACAGAATGGCAATTGCGGGCGGCATGCCCGAACCGTTGCTGCCGGCGGATGTCGCACTGCCCAACCCACATCACCTTGAGGGGAGCGTTGTCTTTCAGGTGCTCCCCAGCATGGGTGTCATCCTGCTCATGCTCGATCATGATGGCGACGAGAACTACCAGCCTGTTTTCGTGCCGCTTGATGGCGGAATTCCCGAGCCTTTCTTTGGTGATCGCTTCGCGGGCATGCAGGTGATCTGCACCGCCTGTGATGAGGCTGCGGGTATTGCGCTCCTGCATGTGGACACGCGCCAAAGCCCCGTGTACGAGAGCTACGCCGCCAATCTGCGCAATCGCGAGCTCACGTTGTTGGGCACGAGCATTCACCATGGCGCGCCGGAATCGCACGATGCCAACTTCGCCACAATGCTGCTGGTCGATTCCAACACGGTGGGCGACCAGGTGCTCTACCTTTGGCGCAACGGCGAGCGCAGTGTGCTCTTTGGCATACCCATGGAAGACCGCCCCGACAGCGCAGAGATGCTGAACGGCATTCGCACGCCCCGCCTGATTGACCACGGCGTGCTCATGGTCTCCACACTCTTTAGGGACAACTATGGGTTGACATGGTTCACCCTGGACGCGCCCAATCAGCCGGAAGACGTTGAGGTCATCGGCCTGCGCCACAGCGGCGAGGGTGAACTGAGCGCGCTTGACGGCGGCCTGGGCGAACCCCTGCGGCTCACGTACAACATTGATGGTGCATCGTGGATTTATGAAGGCGATTTTGACAATGCAGCGCGCACATTCACAGTACGGCGCGTGCTCGTGGGTGAGGGTGAGTTGGCCGAAGGCGTTGCCGAAGCGCTCCACCATGAAGCAGCAACCGGCCGCTACGCGCTCTCATTCTCCTCTACCACGTCACCTTCGCAGCTCTACATTCTGGAAGCCGATGGCAGCTTCAAGCGCCTAACAAACGAGCGTCCGGTCGGCATCCCCACCGAGTGGCTGGCAATGGGTGAGTCTATGCCCTACATCAGCCACGACGGGCTGCGCATGGCGGCGCGCCTCTACATGCCCGCCCCTGCGCTGGGCTACAGCGGCCCCCGCCCCGTGGTCTTCTACATCCATGGCGGCCCGCAAAGCCAGGAGCGCCCCGACTTCACCTGGTTCTCCATGCCCATGATCCAGTACCTCACGCTCAAGGGCTTTGCTGTGTGGGTGCCCAACGTGCGCGGCAGCGAAGGCTATGGCCTGGCCAAAACCAAGATGGTGGACCACGACTGGGGCGGCCAGGATCGGCTTGATCATATTGCCGCCTTCGACTTCCTGCGCGGCGATGCGCGCCTCGACATGGCGCGCGTGGGCGTCATGGGGCGCTCCTACGGCGGCTACATGACGCTGACGCTTGCAGGGCGCCACCCCGAGCGCTGGAAGGCCGCTGTAGATATGTTTGGCCCCTATGACCTCTTCACATTCATGGAGCGCCTTCCCGAGACGTGGAAGACCTACTTTTACCTCGCCGTGGGACACCCCGAAAAAGAAGCCGACTTCCTGCGCGAGCGCTCGCCCAGCACCTACATGCACAACCTTGCCTGCCCCATGCTTGTGATTCAGGGCGCGCACGACCCGCGCGTCACAGAGCGTGAGTCGCGGGACGTTGTGGAGCAGTTACGCGCCCAGGGCAAAAGCGTCGACTACATCGTCTACGCCGACGAAGGGCACGACGTGATCACCTATGCGAACAAGGTCGATTGCTACAGCCGCATTGCCGACTTCTTCCTCGCGAATCTCTAAACAT
>DIAV01000208.1 GCA_002415895.1 Anaerolineales bacterium UBA5069
CGAGACTCTCTTTAGTCTGGTGGGCTCGGAGATGTGTATAAGAGACAGCCTACGCGACGTGCTTGCTGTGCTCCCCTCTCCGCATGGAGAGGGGCCGGGGGTGAGGTGCCGTTTGCGCGTGCATGCGCGAATCCCTGACTTTTGAGAGCCCTGCCAGGGTCGCAACACGACTATTGCATTTACTCGGAATCGTGTAGAATGTTTTTTGCATGGTTCGCTTCATCTACATGAATGCGGCCGGCAGCGCCCCCGGGGTGCTCCCGCACCATCTCTTGTTACAGACTCTTATTTCAGAACCGTACAACCGAACTGATAGCCCACGAACCAGACGGGAGGATGGAATGACTGTTCCCAAGCGCTTTGGCGTGCTTCGATTTGTCGCGGCCCTACTCAAGGTGATCGCGTGGATTGTCCTGATTCTCGCGATTCTGGGCGCTGTTGTGGCAGGCCTGAGCAATTTCACAACTGTTCTGCAAACACCCAGTGTCGTCAGTATCCCAATCCTTGGGCAGGTGCTCAATCTTTTGGGTGCGGGCGCAAGCGGCATTTTGGCGGCCGTGGTCGCCGCGCTGAGCGGTGTGTTGCTCTTCATCCTCTACTTTGCCCTGGCCGAGTCAATTAGTATGCAGCTGGCGGTTGAGGAAAACACCCGCCTGACCGCCGCGCTGCTTCTGCGCATGCATCAGGAGAGCCAGCCCGACACACGCAGCGCCTACACCAGCAGCGGCTATCCAAGCGAACCGTTTGAGGGTTAACGCGGCACACGTGCGAAGTTAGGGCACAACTGCAATCATCCATGCAAAACAGGGCGGGGAAACGTGCAAATCGCGTTTCCCCGCCCTTGGCTTATATGCAAATGGTTGCCGAAACGCACGCGCTTGCCGGCCTGCGCACAGGTTGCTTTACGCTTCGGGTTCAAGCTTGTCATGCGCCAGCGAGAGCAGGAGTGTGCGCTCGCCTGCGCCGTCGAAAAGAATCGTCACCTTGGTGTCGCCGTCGCTGTTGGCGGCGAGCGCCGTCACGACGCCGGGGCCAAAGCGCACATGGCTCAGCCGCTGGCCTTCATAGAGTGCCAGGCGCTTGCCGGCCGTTGGTGATGGGCGCGGCGATGGGTCCGGCGTGGCGGCCAGCACCGTTTCGCGGTCGCGCCAGGCGTCGGCGAGATTGGTGATGGCCTGATCGGGGTCGCGTGCGAGGCTCATGCGCACAGTATTGGCGCGGTCGCGCGCGGCGCCGATGACGGTCATCCAGCGCGCTTTTTCACCAGCCGGGCGGCTGCTTTGCTCAATGGTGCGGCCTGCGCGTGCAATGGCGCGCAGCAGCGCATCCAGTGTCTTGACGGGGTCCTCGCCGTCGCTGTCAATGCGCACAAGCTCCACACCATGGCGGCGGCAAATTTCCTCACGCGTGCCGTCGCGCTGCTCGGCTTCGGCGGCTTCCCAATCGCTCTGGCGCCCCTGTCCCTTGGCCGTCAATCCCTCAAAACGCACGGCAATCCCCAAATCGGTATAGAGCTTGTCGAGCTTGAGCCGCCGTTTGGTGGCGGGATTGATCAGCCACTCGGGAGTGACGTTGTCCTGCGCCGGCAGATTGCCAAAGATGCGGGCAAGAATTTCGCGCCAGGCGCTAATTGCCATGAAGTTGCTGCTCATAGGGCTTTATTGTCGTACTTTGATCGGTTGCGGTTGCCTGGTCCGGTCCGGCTGCAAATGCGCTGCAATTGTAGGTCATGCGTTCTAAATTGACAAGCACCACATCCAGGGCGTACGGGCTTCTCAAAACTCCTCAGAGACCCATGATGCGTCGGCAAGCGTAGCGGAGGGTCGAGATGCCCTCCGCTACGACAACTATCCGTGATCCAGGGCGCGCAACCCTGCGCGTGGGGATGCCCTGCGCAACGGCTGCGGCTATAATCTACGCCATGAGCATGACACCGCCGCCCCCACCCCCACTGCTCGAAGCGTCTGCCGAGGGCGCGCCCGAAGTGCGCGCGCCGGGATCGACCGCCGGCGCAGCAAGCGTTGGTGCGACAAGCCCCGCGACTACAAACGCCGTCTCGCGCCGCGTCGCGGGCGCGGCGCTGGTTGTGATGCTCTTCTTTATCATCAGCCGCTTTACCGGACTGGCGCGCGAAATCATCATTGGCGCGCGTTTTGGCACATCGGCTGAATACGATGCCTACCTCGCCGCCTTCCGCGTACCCGATCTCCTCTTCCAACTGGTGGCCGGTGGTGCGCTGGGCAGCGCGTTTATCCCTGTCTTTGCCGGCTACTGGGTCAAGCAGGAGAAGCCGGCGGCATGGCTGCTCTTCAGCCGCGTGCTCAACCTGGTGACGCTGCTGCTGATTGTGCTGGCAGCGGCGGCCATCCTTTTTGCGCAGCCGCTTGTCACCTATGTAATCGCGCCGCGCTTTGCGCCGGAGCAGCAGGTGCTTGCGGCGCAACTCATGCGCATTATGCTTGCAGGCACGGTGGTCTTTGGCGCGTCGGGGCTGGTGATGGGCGCGCTCAATGCCACGCAGCATTTCCTGTGGCCTGCGGCCGCGCCCGTTGCCTACAACCTGGCCATTATTGGCAGCGCGTGGTGGCTGGCCCCGCGCATGGGCATTATGGGGCTGGCCTGGGGCGTGGTGGCGGGGGCCGTGGGCCATCTGCTTGTCCAGTTGCCCCAACTTGTGCGCACGGGGGCTGTGTATACACCCAGCGCTGATGTGCGCGATGCCGGTGTGCGCGAGGTGCTGCGCCTGATGGGGCCGCGCGTGCTGGGCCTGCTTTTCGTACAGATGCAGTTTCTCGTCAACACCATTCTGGCCAGCGGGCTGGCGACGGGCAGCCTGAGTGCGCTCAATTACGCGTGGCTGATCATGCTGCTGCCCCTGGGCATCTTTGCGCAGTCGGTGGCCACGGCGGTCTTCCCCACCTTTGCCGCACAGATTGCCGCAGGCGATGCCGACGCGATGCGCCGCACTCTCTCACAAGCGTTGCGCACGGTGCTCTTCCTGATCATTCCGTCGGCGGTGGGGCTCATCACCTTCGGCTCGATGATCGTGCGCCTGCTGCTCGAGCGAGGCAGTTTCACAGCCGACAGCACGACGTTGGTGGCCTATGCGCTGCTCTTCTATGCGCTGGGGCTGGTGGGCCACGCAGCGCTGGAGATTCTTGTGCGGGCCTTCTATGCACTCCACAACACGTGGACGCCGGTGCTCGTGGGTGTGGCCGCAATGGTGCTCAATATTCTGCTGGGCATCTGGTGGGTGCAGTCCCTGGGCTTTGGCGGGCTGGCGCTGGCCAACTCCACGGCCACGCTGCTGGAGGCCTTCTTGCTGCTCATGCTGCTGCGGCGGCGGCTGGGCGGGCTGGACGGCCGCGCGCTGGCGGCTTCGGTGGGGCGCACGGCGCTGGCGGCGGCGGCCATGGGCGCGGCGCTCTATCCCCTGGCGCAGTGGGCGGCGGCGCAGCCCGAGGGCGTGCGCCTGGCTGTGGATGTGGGCGCGCTGCTGGGTGGCGTTGCCATTTTCGTGGGCGTCAGCGCCCTCTTGCGCGCGCCCGAGCTGGGACAGGTGATCGCTCTCGCGCGCCGCCGCTGAAGTGATGCAACGCGCAGGCTACACGCTAATGCAATTCTGATGGAACTCTAATCACACTGTACACGTAGTGATGATACGCTGGTGCATGTATATCAGCCGCGACGCCATTGTGCTCGTAATCGTCCTTGTGCGGCGGCTCAGCCTAAGGAGCTGATTCAACCATGTATTTTGACCCCATGTACTTTCTCTTTGTGATTCCGCCCCTGTTGCTGGGGCTTTGGGCCCAGTTTCGCGTCAAAAGCACCTTTGCCCACTACTCCAAGGTCTATTCCGGGCGGGGGCTGACGGGCGCACAGGCAGCACGCATGCTGCTGGACGCCGCCGGCCTGCAAGGCGTTGATGTTGAACGTGTGCCGGGTAAGCTGACCGACCATTACGACCCGCGTGGCAAGGTCTTGCGCCTGAGCGAAGGTGTCTTTGATGCGCCCAGCATTGCCGCTGTGGGTGTGGCTGCACATGAGGCGGGCCATGCCTTGCAGGATCAGACCAACTACGGGCCACTCAAGCTGCGCAGCGCAATTGTGCCCGCCGTGCGCGTGGGCGGCATGGTGGGGCCAATCCTTTTCTTTATTGGCCTCCTCCTGCAGTTCACGGCGCTGGCCTGGGTAGGCATCCTCTTCTTTGGTGCAACGGCGCTCTTTGCGCTGGTTACGCTGCCGGTTGAACTCAATGCCAGCAGCCGCGCCAAGCAGGTGCTCGTGACCAACGGCATCCTGACTTCCGAAGAGGTGCAGGGTGTGGACAAGGTGCTGGATGCAGCGGCGCTGACCTACGT
>DIAV01000145.1 GCA_002415895.1 Anaerolineales bacterium UBA5069
AAAAAAAAAAAAAAAAAACANNTGCTTTTCTCCCCTCTCCGCATGGAGAGGGGCCGGGGGTGAGGTGGCTGTTTTGCGCGAGCGCGCGACCAGACTGAGCCTTGAAGCGTAGTTGCATGGAGATGTACATGCAGCTATTTTGCATAGAGTATTTGGCATAGAATGATGCCGCACGCGGACTGCATGGGCAGGCCGCACGTTGGGAGAGAGGAGGGGGCGATGGGAATTGAAACCGCCCACGACTCCGGCGAACGCTTTCGGCGCAGCCACCAGGCCGCGCAGATGCAGGATCTGCTGGGGTTGATCCGAGGAAAAACAACCAATCTCGTGAGCTACGAGGAGGTAGCTCGGCGCGTTAAAGCATATCAGCAAATTGAAATGGGCACGCAGATGATCCCGCTCAGCCAGATTGTGGGCAGCGTGGGACGTTACCGCGACTTCACGCGTGAGTTTTTGCCGCGCACAAATATCAGCAAGGAACGCTGGCTGCGCGTGGACCAGGTGTTGAATTCGCAGACCGGCTATCCGCCCATTGAAGTCTACAAAATCGGTGAAGTTTACTTTGTGCGCGACGGCAACCACCGCATTAGCGTGGCGCGCGCCAATGGCCTGACACACATCGAGGCCTATGTCACAGAAGTAAAAACCGATATCCCGCTCACGCTCGATGACTTTGAGCGCGACGAGTGGCTGCTCAAGATCGAGCGCGCCGAGTATCTGGAGAAGACGCAGCTTGACGTGCTGCGCCCCGACAACAACGTCGTTATTACGGAGCCTGGCCGCTACCGCATTCTGTTGCGCCACATCTTTGTGCACCAGTACCTGCGCAATCTGGACCTTGAGCGCGAAGGCAGCGACTGGCGCATCTCCACCTGGGCGGAGGCCGTCACCAGCTGGTATGACAATGTCTACACACCCGTGGTTGAAGCGCTGCGCGACTACAAGCTGCTGGAGCAGTTTCCCGACCGCACGGAAGCGGACATGTACTTGTGGATTACCCACCATCGCGAAGAGTTGGCCAACCTGTATGACCTCGCACCGCTGAGCCCGCAGGAAGCGGTTTCAACATTTGCGCAGATCTATGATGACCGCCTGCTTCAGCGCGCGTACAAGTCCGTCAAGTACACGCTCATGCGCGCGCGCGGCTGGCTGGACAAGCCCATGGGCATGAGCGACGAGCAGTTTGCCACCGCGCGCGCACGTTACAAAGCAGGCGAGCGCACGCTCATGGAGGCCGAGGAGCTGCGCGCACCCGCCGGCGCAGACACGCAGGAGGAGAATGCTGAGGAGCAGGACGCCGATAGCGACGCGCTGGCGCAAGCCAATGCTGCGCTCGACCTGCAGGAGCGTTCCGGGCTTTATCTGACAGCACAATAAGCAGACAGCGCGCCTGGCGGTGAGGCCAACGGCGCTGCCTGCTTGTCGTTTGTCCGTTTGTCACTAAATTGGTGCGTCCGGCACATGTGCCGGACGCACCACAAAATACAAGCTGAGTACAGGCTGAGAGAAATGTGTCAGGTCCAATGGTGAGCGTGTTGAGCGTAATGAAAAGTGCGGTGCGCCCATGAAGGCGCGCTGGTGGGTAGCCACGGTGCTGCTTGCGCTGGTGCTGCTGGGGATTGCCTTCCCCTTTGCATGGCGGGCATGGGTGGAACAGCGCTTCGCGCGCGATATTGTGGCCGTTGGCGATGCTGCGCCCACGCGCGTGGCGATTGTTTTTGGCGCGCGCGTCTATGGCGAGGGGCGGCTAAGCGCCATGGTGCGCGACCGCGTGGACACGGCTGTGGAGCTTTACAATGCAGGCACGGTGCAAAAGCTGCTCTTTAGCGGTGACAATCGCTTTGCAGACTACAACGAGCCCGCCGATATGATGACCTACGCCGCCCAACAAGGTGTGCCACTGGCCGACATGCAGCCTGATTATGGTGGGCGGCGCACCTATGACACCTGCTACCGTGCGCGCTCCATCTTTGGCGTGGAGCAGGCGCTGCTCATAACGCAGCGCTTCCACCTGCCGCGCGCACTCTTTACATGCACCACGCTGGGTATGGATGTGCAGGGGGTTGCCGCCGACCGCCGTGTCTACGGACCCGCATCAATCCAATGGTCCGAATCGCGCGAACTGCCTGCCACAGTGGTGGCTCTGCTCGATGTCGTGCGGCGCGCGCCCCCACCTGTCATGGGCGATCCCATTTCCATACAGTAGCGCATGAGAGAGCAGTGGCTGGGCCGGCCCAGTTCCCCGCTGCAATTGACCCTTAGCCATGCCCCTATTTTGACGTGGGCGGCAATGCGCCGTACCATTGATTGCGTCTGCAGGCAGCGGCGTATCGGCGCAAATCGGGCCTGCTGCGCAAACAGCTGCGCCCTGCCCTGCGTTGTCTTGCGCATTGCGCATCGTTGATTGATCATATTCACAGAATGTTGGTTCGTCTATTGACGGGCGCAAGCAGAGAGGCTCCATTCATGCGACTCATTCCTCGCAAACTTTTTCTGACCCGCGGCGTTGGTGTACACCGCGAAAAACTTACCAGCTTTGAGCTGGCACTGCGCGATGCGGGCATTGCCTACTTCAACCTCGTGCGCGTTTCCTCCATCTTCCCCCCGTCCTGCCAGATCGTGACCAAGGATGAAGGGATGAAGCTGCTGCAGCCGGGCGAGATTGTTTTCGCCGTGATTGCCGAAATGGCCAGCAACGAACCCGGACGGCGCATTGCCTCGTCGCTGGGGGTGGCGCGCCCCACCGATTCCACCAAGTACGGCTATCTCTCCGAACATCACACCTACGGCCAAACCGAGCAGGAAGCAGGCGACTACGCCGAAGACCTGGCCGCCACCATGCTTGCCACCACCCTGGGTATTCCCTTTGACGCCGAAAAAGACTACAACGCGCGCAAGGAGCAGTACCTCATGGGTGGCGAAATTGTTGACACCACCAGCCTGACCATGGCCGTGACGGCCGAGCCGGGCGGCGTGTGGACGACCACCATTGCCTCCGCAATTCTGATCTAAAGTGACACCACGGTGAGAACGACATTGATGGAGCGGCGCAAAGGTGCAGAGAAAAGCAAGCAAGAAACTGCTTCTTGCTTGTTGTTGCATTTCTTTGCGCCTCCGCGCCGCTGCGTCCATGTCGTTCTCATAGCGGTATCGCTTTAGAGGGTGTCGCAACGATCAATAATCATTGATCGTTGCGGCGGGCCTTGTCCGGGGCAACGTGACCCCTTTCCACTTGTGACAATGACGTAACAAGAGAGGACACCTGCAATGACGCATCAAGACGCGACGCCGCAAGACGCAGCGCCCCACGCGACTCCCAACAACTTCCTCGGCCTCACCGACGCGCACGGCGCTTTTGAGCGCGCGCGCGTGGTTGTGCTCCCCTTGCCTTTCGAGGCGACTGTCAGCTACGGCGCAGGTACGGCCAATGGCCCTGCCGCCATTATCAGCGCCTCGCAACAAGTGGAGCTCTATGACCGCGAATTTGATGCCGAGCCTGTGGCCGCCTACGGGATTCACACGTTGCCCGCGCCCGATCTGGACAGCGACCCCGCGCGCGCCGTGGAGCAGATTGCCGCCGCCGTTGCCGACATTGCGCGCAAGGGCAAGTTTGTCGTTGCCCTGGGTGGCGAGCATACGGTGAGCGTTGGTGTGGTGCGCGGGCTGCTCGATGCCATTGAGGGACCGCTGACCGTCGTGCAAATTGACGCCCACAGCGACCTGCGCCAAGAGTATGAGGGCACACCCTGGAGCCACGCCTGCATGGCGCGCCGTCTGCTCGACGACACGCGCGTGGCGCAGGTGCTCCAATTCGGTGTGCGCTCCGTCTCCACCGAGGAGGTGGAGTTTGCACGCGCCAACAGGAACCGCGTGCGTGTCTGGTATGTCAATGAGGTGCATGAAAGCCCGGCCTGGAAGCGCGAACTCTGCGACGACCTGCGCGGCAGCAACGTCTACGTAACAATTGACGTTGACGGCCTTGACCCGGCACTCGTTCCCGCGACCGGCACGCCCGAGCCTGATGGGCTGAGCTGGCGCGAGGTGCTTGATATTCTGCACACCGTGACGCAGTGCGCCGAGATTGTGGGCATTGACTGTGTGGAGCTTGCACCCCATGCGGGCCAGCACGCTGCTGACTATACAACGGCCAAGCTGCTCTACAAGGCCATCACCTACGCCATGGTGCACAACCGCCAGGCCGAAGGCGCCGGCTATCTAACGGCCACGCCCACCTCCCCATATGGCGGCCTGGCCAACCAGCCCGAGCTTTGGAGCAGCAACAAGCCCGCCGGTGCGAGCCCTGCGACAGCCTGAAGCGTAACCGTTGCACACCCAGCACGCGCAACACAAGTGCGCGCAGCGCGCACCCTCGCGCACCTTCGCGCAACGAAGATGTGTTTGCCACTGATTTGTCCTGAAGGAAGGCATACATGGAGCACGCCAACAGCATTAAAGCATTCATTCGCCACCATTTTCGCCATTTCAACGCGGCCGCGCTAACCGATGCCGCCGAAGGCTACACAACCTTCATCAACAATGGCGGCAAGATGTTCCTGGCCATGGCCGGAGCCATGAGCAGCGCTGAACTGGGGCTTTCGCTGGCCGAAATGATCCGCGCCGGCAAGATTCATGCAATCAGTTGTACGGGGGCCAATCTCGAAGAGGATATCTACAACCTCGTCGCACATGATTACTATGTGCGTATCCCCAACTATCGCGACCTCACCCCCGAAGATGAGCACGACTTGCTCGAGCGCCACCTCAACCGCGTCACCGATACCTGCATTCCTGAAGAAGAGGCCATTCGCCGCATTGAGGACGCGCTGCTCGACGAATGGACCGCGGCGGACAAGGCGGGCGAGCGTTATTTTCCCCACGAATTCCTCTACCGCATTCTGCGCAGCGGCCGCCTGGAGAAGGATTACCAGATTGACCCCGCCAATTCGTGGATGCTGGCGGCAGCCGAGAAGAATCTGCCCATCTTTGTGCCGGGCTGGGAGGATTCCACATCGGGCAACATCTTCACCTCGCATGTCATGCGCGGCGATATCAAGAATGTGCACACAGTACGCACGGGCATTGAGTACATGATGGCGCTGGCGGAATGGTACCCTGCCGAGGCCATGCAGCAGCCCGTGGGCTTCTTTCAGATTGGCGGCGGCATTGCAGGCGATTTTCCCATTTGCGTAGTGCCCATGCTGCGCCAGGATCTGGAACAGCATGACATACCGCTCTGGAGCTACTTCTGTCAGATCAGCGACTCGACCACAAGCTACGGCTCCTATTCGGGTGCTGTGCCCAACGAGAAGATCACCTGGGAAAAGCTGGACATCACCACGCCGAAGTTCATCATTGAGTCGGACGCAACCATCGTTGTGCCGCTGATCTGGGCCTACGTGCTGGCAGATTAATGGGTGCGTCGCGCACTGGCTGCAACGTCATTGCAGCAGAGTGAAGCAATTGCGGGAACAGCAATAACCGCGGAAAATAGAGAGATAGCACGCGGTATCCGCTGTTATCCTTGCCTCTTCCGCTGTTATCTGTGTTCCCGCAGTTGCTTTTTTCTTTATCCAGTCACGCGAATCAAGATGAACCCTATGGACAATCCCAGTCTTGCCAAAAGTGACCAGCTTCTGCGTGCGGGCTTTCGCTATCTGAACCGCTTCATGCTGCTACTCTGGCGGCTGGGGCTGGGATCGTGGCTCAACCTCTGGCCCGCGGTGCTGGGGCGCTACATGGTGCTTGTGCATCGCGGGCGCAAGTCGGGGCTGTTGCGGCGCACACCGGTCAACTACTGCATCGTGGATGGAGAAGTCTACTGTGTCTCCGGCTTCGGCAGCGTTGCTGATTGGTATCGCAATCTGCTGGCGCAGCCGCGCGTCGAGCTTTGGCTGCCCGATGGTTGGTGGGTGGGCGAGGCTACGGAGATTACGGAGCCGAGCGAACGGCTGGCGCGCATGCGCGATGCACTGCTGGGCAGCGGTTTTGCCGCCTATGCCGCGGGCATTGACCCCCGCCGTATGAGTGATCGCGAACTGGACGAGCTTACCCGTGACTACCGTGTACTGCACATAACGCGCACGCAGGCGCGCACGGGCCCCGATGGCCCGGGCGATCTGGCATGGGTGTGGCCGGCAGTCACACAACTGCTGCTGGCAGGGGCAGCGCTGCGCGGCAGGCGCAAACGCCGCATCACTCACCGGCCTGTGCGCGCATGAACGACACATCATCCGAGCAAGCCCCGGCGCGGCGCGCGCCGGTTGCGCCTGCGGCGGCCCCTGCCACAAGCGCTACACCCTGGCTACTGGTGGCGCTGCTGGCGCACACGGGCTGGGGTGTCTACCCCGTGCTTGCGCGTTTTCTGCAAACGCAGAGCGACCTCCCCAGCATGGTGCTGCTCTCGGCGGCCTACCTGCCGCTGGCGCTGGCCTTTGTGGTTTTCGGGCTGCGTCGCTTTGGGCCAACAATTGCGCGTTCGCGCGCGCTCTGGGTCTTCGCGGGCGTGGTGACAGTGCGCAGCGTTACCAATGTCATGGCGGCCCGCTACACCCAGGCCATCTATGTCCAGTTGATGACATTGATGACCCCTTTCCTGATCGCGCTGCTTAGCTACTTTGTGCTGCGCGAGCGGCTGCCGCGCGGCACGCTTACCGCCATGGCGCTCTCCTTTGTGGGCTCGCTGCTCATGCTCAGCAGCAACCTCTCTGGAGAGGGGCTGCACTTCGCGCTCGCGCGCAGCGACCTGTTGGGACTGGGGCTCGCGCTGGCGAGCGCCGTCTTCCTCGCACTCTACATGATCGCTGTGCGCCGCACCATGACGACCTCCGTGTCGGCGCTGGGCGTGCTGCTCTTTCAGAGCGGTGTCATCTTCGTGGTTTCGCTCCTGTTCACCTTCATCCTGGGCGAGGACTGGGGCGCGTGGCGTGGTTTGCAGGCGATTGACTGGATCGCGTTCCTTGTCTTCTCGCTGCTCATCCTGAGCGGAGCCAACGGCCTGCAGATTGTGGCGCTGCGCAAGCTGGGCGCGCCCGTGGTCAGCAGCCTCATGGGGTGGCGGCTATTGAGTACGCTGCTGCTGGGGATGCTGCTTCTGGATGAGGGGCTGCACGGCTGGGTGCAGGTGCTGGGCATGGCGATTGTGCTGGCCACGGTGACGTGGTACGTGCGGCGCGAGGCAGGGAGTGGATCATGAGACCCTGCCAATCGTCAAAGCAAGGCTTGGCATGGGCCAATGCCTTGCTTTGCTGGCGCGCTCATGGGTTGTCGTAGACGTAAAACATATAGTCCTGCGCGCCTGTCTTGACGCCCAAATCGCTAAGCACGCGCAGCAACTGCGCGCGGTGGTCCGTGCCGTGGTTGCCTACATGCAGCAACACCTGCCACAGAAGCAGATCCTTGTCTTCACCCTCGGCAAAAGGCTTCGTAAAGAGCATGTCATCGCGCAGAGCCGCCAGATAGCCGCGCATCATCTGCTCCACCCCATCCCAGCGGGCGCGGATCAGCGCGCGATCGTCAAAATCCGCGTCTGCAACGGGGGCCTGCGCTTCTACGCCGCGCAATTGGCTGAACCAGGCATCATCTACTTCCAGCAGATGCACAATCTGGCTGCGCACCGAACCGTGCAAGTAGCCCACAGCGCGCGTGAACTGCGTATGCGTCAGTGGCGCAATACACCCGTCCCACAGCGTACGGTTCTCGGCAAAGTGATAGTTGTAGAAATGGCGAAAGGCGTCTGCGTTCATATGGTCATGCGCTCCTCAATTTGAAATGCAAGCGGGCCAGGCGCNNATTTGCAACCCACTGTGCCGGACTACATTAATTTGGGTATTGAATGTGCATCAAAAGGGTGCTATTATCCCAAATGACGTTTGGGATAAGCGCGGTGGGCGGTTTCCCACCGCGTTCTTTCCAGGGCCTGCCCGCCCTGTGGCGGATGCCGATTCATCGCTTGCAGGAATGGAATCCTTGTGACGCATATATCGCATACGACCGGCGCGCCCGCTGCTGCCTCTGCCGGTGCAGCGGCTGCCGTGCCGGTGATTGACTATGAAGGCAGTGGCTACAAGACCGAGTTCTGGGCGGGCCAGGGACGCGACTATGAGGACGCGACTGAACGTCTGGCGCTCGGCTCTTTGTTGCCTCCAACCGGGCGGCGCATTGCCGAAATCGGCGCCGGCTTTGGTCGCCTTGCCGATCTATATCGCGGTTACACGCAGATCGTGCTGATGGACTACAGCCGCACCCTGCTGCAGGATGCCGTACAACATTGGGGGCATGACCCCCGCTTTGTTTTTGTGGCGGGCAACATTTATCAACTGCCTCTGGCGACGGGTGTGCTGGACAGCCTGGTCATGGTGCGGGTGATGCACCATCTGGCCGATGTGCCCGCTGCACTCGCGCAGTTGCGCCGTACCATGCACAGCGGCAGCATGGCTGTGCTCGAGTATGCCAATAAGCGCAATCTGAAAGCGCTTGTACGCTGGGCCGCACGGAAGCAGGCATGGTCGCCCCTGAACGAGGCGCCGGTGGAGTTCGTGAAGCTCAATTATGACTTTCATCCGGCATGGATGGAGCAGCAGCTGCGCGAGGCGGGACTGCTGGTGCGCCGCCAGTATGCGGTGTCGCATTTCCGCGCCGGCCCCATCAAGCAGCGCGTAAGCGCGCAACGGCTGGCGCGTATTGACGCAGCGCTCTTCAATGTGGGCGGTCGCTATCCGCTGGCGCCGAGTGTCTTTGTGCAGCTCCAGTCACCGGCAGCGGCCCCTGCTGCGGCAGCCGGCGCTGCGCCGGAGGAGGTCGCGCAATTGTTCGCGTGCCCGGAATGCAGTCACGAGGGCATGGAGCGCGTCGCGGCGGATCAAGTGCGTTGCAGAGCATGTGGCGCATCGTATGCCAGACAACAGCAAATTTGGGACTTTAAGGATAGATTGGAATGATCGTCGGCGCACGTACAGGTGCGTCCTGCAGCGATACATAAGAGGCAACAGGAAGGCGCGGCACTTTATTGCCGCAGTTTGCGTTTTTATGTAGGTAATTTATGGGGCGATGTGCGCCTGGACGCACACGCAATTGGCAAGTGTAGCACCGCAAAAGGGTAGCACCGCAACAGATCGTTGTGATCAATGCGGTTTATGCAGCAATGCACGCTTGAAGTACTCGAGCCATGGCTCATTGCGGATTACGCCGCGCATTTATTCCATGGCGGACCGTCGAGTCGTTTTTGATTCGACGTCTCATTATGACATTTCTTTACGACGGAGGTAGCCAACCCATGGCAAAGCAAAGACAGTTCAGCCGCCGCGCAGAGCCGGAATTCGAGGTCGGAGACGATCTGGAGATCGAAGCGCCTGCCATCGCATCTGCAGCAGTCGAAGCGCCTGAGGAACAGGAGCCTGCCGCACCGACACCCGCATTGAGCCTTGAGGCAGCGCTGGAAAAGTTGGTCGAGGTATCACACACACAGGGCTTTGTCTCAATTGACGATGTGCTGGCCGTCATGCCCCATGCCGAGAACAACATGGAGCAGTTGGAGGATATCTTCGACGCGCTCTTCCAGCAGGGGATTGAGGTGGGCCAGACGCGCGAAGAGGAAGAGCCGATTGACCTCACCGAGGTCGAGAATGAGCCTGTGGAAGAGGACACCTTTGACCTGAGCCAGATTGAGATAGACGACTCAATCAGCCTCTACCTCAAGGAGATCGGCCGCGTGCCGCTGCTCACGGCCGAAGAGGAAGTGACCCTCGCCAAGGGCATGGAGAAGGGGCGCGACGCGCGCAAGAAGCTCCAGGGGGGCGTGGATGACTGGGACGAGCGCGAGCGGCTGCTTGGCCAGGTGCGCGAGGGGCAGAAGGCACAGGAGCATTTGATCAAGGCCAACAGCCGCCTCGTGGTGAGCGTGGCCAAGAAGTATGTGGGGCGCGGCGTCCCCTTCCTGGACCTGATCCAGGAGGGCAACATCGGCCTCATCCGCGCCGTCAAGAAGTTTGACTACCGGCGCGGCTTCAAGTTCAGCACCTATGCCACATGGTGGATTCGCCAGGCGGTGACGCGTGCCATTGCCGACCAGGGGCGCACAATCCGCGTGCCCGTGCACATGTACGAGCAGATTAACCGGCTGACGCGTACAAGCCGCCAGTTGGTGCAGGAGTTGGGGCGCGACCCGACCACCGACGAGATTGCCGATCGGCTGGAAGTGTCGCCGCGCAAGGTTGAGCATATCATGCGCGTGAGCCAGCGGCCGCTGAGCCTGGAGATGCCCGTGGGCGAGGAGGAAGACTCCTACCTGGGCGACTTCATTGAGGACGAGGATGCCGACGCGCCCAGCGAGGCGGCGGGGCAGCAGTTGCTGCGCGAGGTGATTGACGAAATCTTCCAGAGCCTGACACCGCGCGAGGTGCGCATTCTGCAATTGCGCTTTGGCCTGGTGGATGGCTACTGCTACACGCTGGAAGAGGTGGGCAAGAAGTTTGGGGTGACGCGTGAACGCATCCGCCAGATTGAGGCCCAGGCGCTGAGCCGGCTGCGCCATCCCAGCCGCAGCCGCAAGCTGCGCGATTACCTCTAGACATTCGCTCCAGCCGGAGCGCGGGCTTGAAGGACGAACGGTGATGACAATGCGGGGCATGCAAACGCATGCCCCGCATTTTTTCGTGCAGCGGCAGGGCCCCTGGGTAGCAGGCCGGCGTTGCCGACGCTTCCCAAGCGAATCGATTCGTGCTATAAATCGCACCTGCCTTTGCACGCCTTTGGTCTACAGACGATGTGCTGTGCGCTGTAATGCAAAATACACGCGCACGTGCGCATCGAGAAAAGGAAGAATGATGATGGAAACGACGACAGAGTTGTCACCGGAAGAACGGGTAGAACTGCTTAGTGCGCTGGAGGCCCGTTTTGAGAAGCACATGAAGCGCCATCACGATCTTGCGTGGGCCACTGTGCGCGCAAAGCTGGAAGCGCACCCGGAAAAGCTTTGGTCGCTGCATGAAATGGAACGCACGGGCGGCGAACCCGATGTAATTGGTTACGACAAGCAGACGGACGAGTACCTGCTTTGTGATTGTGCAGCGGAAAGCCCTGACGGCCGCAGGAGTCTTTGTTATGACCGCGCCGCGTTGAATGCGAGGAAAGAAAACAAGCCCAAGAGCAGCGCGCTGGATATGGCAGAGGCCATGGGCATTGAGCTTCTGACAGAAGAGCAATATCGCGCGTTGCAGACGTTGGGCGCCTTTGACACAAAAACGTCAAGCTGGCTGGTCACGGCGCCCGATATTCGCAAGCTCGGCGGCGCGATCTTTGGTGATCGGCGCTATAACACAATTTTCGTCTATCACAACGGCGCTGAGTCTTACTATGCAGCAAGGGGATTTCGGGGCATGTTGCGGGTCTGATTCCCACACAAGCTGAAATTGGTGCAAAAGGAGGCCGTCGGAGATCCCGACGGCCTCCTTTTGTTTCACGTGAAACATCACATGCCCGCCATGTGGCTGCTTGATGCGGGGATTCACAATGCCTCGCACACTTGCAGAATGAGCCACTAAAGCAGCTGCGCGTCGTACTGCGCAATGAACGCCTCGGCCTTTTCCACCAGGTCGCGGCTGCCAATGTAGAGCGGCACGCGCTGGTGCAGGCTCGTGGGCGTCATCTCCAGGATCGGCTGCGTGCCGTCGCTGGCGTAACCCCCCGCCTGCTGCGCCAGGAACGCCAGCGGCGCGGCCTCATACAGCAGGCGCAACTTGCCGCTGCCCTTGCCTGGCGCGCGCGCTTCAGCTGGATAGTAGAAGACGCCGCCCGTTAGCAGGTTGCGGTGGAAATCGGCCACCAGCGAACCGATGTAGCGCAACGAAAGCGACAACCCACTCTCCTGCCCCCCTTGCAGCCAGTCGGTATACGCCTGTACACCAGGCGACCAACGGCGCGCATAGGCCTGATTGACGCTGTAGTACTTTGCCTTGGCTGGAAAGCGCAGGTTGGGATGCGACAGGAAGAACTCACCTACGCGCGGATCCAGCGTAAAGCCGTGCACCCCGTTGCCCGTTGAGTAGACCAGCATGGTGCTGGAGCCGTAGACAACGTAGCCCGCAGCCACCAGATCGCGCCCGGGCTGCAAACAATCTTCAAGCGTGCCTGCGCCGCCTTCGCTCTTGCGCCGGTGAATGGCAAAAATTGTGCCCACACTCACGTTCACATCAATGTTCGATGATCCATCCAGCGGGTCATAGACCAGCGCATACTTGCCCGCTGTGTGGTGGGGCGGAATCGGGATGATGTCGTCCTCTTCTTCAGAGGCCATCACCGCGACGCGGCCGGTGTGATCATTCAGGCGATAGATTGTGCGCTCGGCATACTCGTCCAGTTTCTGCACCACCTCTCCCTGCACATTCATTTCGCCCGTGCTGCCCAGAATGTCGGCCAAACCCGCGCGATTGGTGTGGCTGGCAATAAACTTGGCGGCGAGCGCAATGTCATAGAGCAGATTCGTGAGAATACCCGTTGCTTCGGGGTGCTCCGACTGTTGATCGAGGATATAGCGCTCAATCGTCATGATCTTGTCATGAAACGCGCGACGGTCAGTCATCATTGACTCTCCTCAGGTGGGAAGGCGCCACAAATTCGACAGATTCACTCAGATTTTGCCTTCATCTGTGAGAATCTGTCGAATTTGCAGCCTTTGTGTTTGGAAATGTAGATCAGGGTGTGCCGTAGAGGCGGGTGTAGTGGTAGAGATTCTCTGTAATGAGCTGCACGTAAAGGCGTGGCTCGCTGAAGGTGAGTATCTCCACGAACTGCGTATCATCCGCGCCTGAGAGGTCGCGCCACGTCTTGGCGTTGCCGGGGCCGGCGTTGTAGCCCACCAGCGCCGAGACTTCGTTGCCGTCCAGATAGAGGCGCACCCAATCAAAGTAGTAGGCGCCAAAATTGACGTTGATAAAGGGGCGATAGATGAGATCGTTTGACCAATCGGGGTGGCCCTGCTGGTCTGCTACCCAGCGCGCCGTGTCGGGGATGATCTGTGCCAGCCCCTGGGCGGCGGCGTAGCTGCGCGCGCCCTCCTCAAAAAGGCTCTCCTGGCGGATCATGCCGTAGTAAAGGAAGGGGTCCATGTTGTGGGCGCGCGCCTCGGAGGTAATCAGTTCGTCAAAATAGCGCGGGTAGACAAAGCTCTGCAGGAAGATCGGCGCGTTCTCCACCAGGCCCGCGGGGCTGAATTGGAGCAGGCGCGACATGCTGGTAATGCTGTGGCGATAGGCGCCGATGCGCGCAAATTCCAGCGCAAGCGCATAGAGCGTCTGCGGGTCATCCTTGTAGCGCTCATAGAGGCGGTCCAGCGCATCCGTGGCATTGGTGCGATCGTCCACCTGCAGGAGCAGCCGCCCCGTGCGCAGGTCCTGGTCGGCGGCCACGGCCTCGGCGAGCGCGGCGGGATTGCTTACGCCGGCGAACGCGTCCCACTGCTGAAGCCACTGCTCGGCAAAGGCCTGGCTGCCGTCATCACCGGCAATGCGCGAAGGAGGGCCAACAACCTGACTGATGTTGCGCAACATGGCGGCGTCGGTGGTGGGCAGTCCCTGGAGCGCCTGCGCCGCAAGCACACCGTAGTAGATGTCGGGCGCGCGATCAACCAGCGCCTGCCACGCGACACGCGCGGCCTCGGGTTCATTGTTGGCCGCATGCGCGCGGCCCAGCCAGTATGCCACACCCGGCCAGCGGTAGTCGGGATACTCATTCTGCAAACGCGTGTAGGTGACAACAGCCTGGCCCTGCAACCCCGCACGCAGTGCACCCGTGCCCACGGCGTAGAGCGCATCCGGGGCGCGCGTGCTCTGGGGGAAGAGCTCTACAAGCGCCAGCAGGTCAACGGCGGCCTCAACGTCATTGCCCACGCGCAGCGCCATGGCAGCGCTCTGCCAAAGCGCTTCGGGGGCCAGTGCGTCGGCGGCATAATCGCGTGCAAATGTGCGCAGCACGCGGCGCGCCCCCGCTTCATCCCCCTGTGCCGCCAGCGCGGAGGCTTTATCCAGCCACGCCTGGCCAAAGACGTCCGACGCAGCAAATTCAGTGATCACGCGATCAAGCAGGGGCAAGGCTGACGCGGGATCCTCCACACCGATGTAGGACTCGGCCAGCCCCAGCAGCGCCGACGCGTAGCGGGGATCGCTGACGTCGGCGCTCTCCAGGAATGTGCTGTAGGCGTAGATGGCAGGCTGATACGCGCCCTCAACCAGGTCAATATAGCCGCGGTCCACAAGGTCAAAGTCAAGATTGCGGTTGACGAGTTCCACAAGCGCCAGATAGGCGGACGAGGTGGCAGGGGCTTCGGCGGTGGCGGCGCGCCACTGCTCAATGGCAGCGGGATCATTGCCGGCACTGGCCAGCGCCGTGCCGGCCTGATAGCGAATGCTGGCGCGATAAACGCTGTTCTGTGCAAAATCAAGAATGGCAAGCAATGCACCGGCGGCATCGGCGGGGCGTCCGGCATCATTGAAAACCTGCGCCTCACGCTCGAGCAGGCGCGACCTGGCAGGTGGGTTGGCCGAAGCGTCCGAGGCGCGGCGCAAGGCTTCGGCGGCGGCATCCACGTTGCCCAGCGTCAAATAGGCATCGGCAATGCGCGGCTGCACATACTCGTTCATCCACGGATAGCTCTCGAGGAAGGCCCAATACGCCTGAATCGCGGCATCTTGCGAGCCGGCGGCGTCGAGCGCGCGCGCGCGCAGGAAGGTATCGCGTCCGAGGAAATCCGCCGCGCCCGTGCCCGCGGTCTGCGTGGCGGCGTCCAGTTGGTCAAGCGCAGCCAGCGCTTCAGCAGGCGCACCATTGGCCAGCAGCGCGCGCGCCAATTCGAAGCGCGCCTCCATGGCCATTGTGGGATCCAGCCCTGCGCGGCCAAGCAGTTCATTGAGGGTTGTCAGCGCCGCATCATAGTTGCCCACGCGGAAGAGTTCGCGCCCCGTGTTGAGCAGGAACAAGGGGTCTGTGATGGCGGCGTCGTTGGGGGTGGCTGAAGGCGGTGGCAAAGCCGCGGGCGCAGCAGCAGGCGCAAGGGTGGCCGGCGGTGCGCCGCCGGGCGCTTGCGCCACCAGGGGGCCACCCGCGCTGTCAATGACAACCGCTGCGTCACCCTGTGCGCCCGCGACGGGTGCAATGCTCCCTGCAGGATTCGCTGCCAGAGATGGCGTGGGGGTGTAGGTGGGCACGGCCACACTCTCCGTGCCTTCCGCGCCCTCACTCCGGTGGCAACCGGACGCGAAGAAGAAAAGCAGAACTGCTACGCCAAGTAGATAACGGTGGGGCGCAACGCGCAGCCAAGCTGCTCTACGCAGGCTCGCCTTGTCTATGGTGGACATTCTGTCAGTTCGATTCATGGGCGTTGGGAGTGGGGCTGCCACAGCAATGCAGGGGCGTAATGCAAAATCCTTTGCGGTTCGTCGCGCCATCTGGTATGATCGGCTTTCGCCCAGGCCGCATGTTTGCAGCCACGGGCGCACGGGGCAGGCGCAGCGCGCACGAGTACTCTACATCAGAGTACGCCAGGTTGCGACGTTGCGCCTGCGATGGTTGTTCCATTGTGGCGCCATTTGCCATCCCATTTTCGCATATGCTGCCATCCTGTTCTCATCCACATCTCAGCCTACCTGCCCATGAGCAACCTACCCACAGCCCACGCCCCCACTGTCACCACGCCCACTGTCGCCACGCCCACTGCCGATCGACCCGCCACCGGCTACGAACTGGTTGTCGGCATGGAAGTGCACGCGCAGGTGCAAACGCACTCCAAGATGTTCTGCACGTGCGCCACGGATTATGCAGGTGCGCCCCCCAACACGCGCACTTGCCCAGTGTGCCTGGGGCTGCCGGGCAGCCTGCCTGTGGCCAACCGCGCCGCCATCGAGGCCACCATCAAGACGGGGATCGCGCTCAACTGCCGCATTAACGAGACGGCAGTCTTCGCGCGCAAGAATTACACCTACCCCGATCTTCCCAAGGGCTACCAAATCTCCCAATATGAATTGCCCCAGTGCGAGGATGGCTGGCTTGACATTGAGCTGCCCGATGGCGCGTCCAGGCGCATTCGCATTCACCGCGTCCATCTCGAGGAAGACACGGGGCGCTCGGTGCACGAAAACGGTGCGACCTATGTCGATCTGAACCGCGCCGGCGTTCCCCTCATGGAGATTGTCTCCGAAGCGGACATCCACTCGCCCGAGGAGGCCTACGCCTACATGACCAAAC
>DIAV01000212.1:0-625 GCA_002415895.1 Anaerolineales bacterium UBA5069
AGGATCTGGTTCTTGCTCCAGCGGCGGCTGATTTCGGAGGCAAGGATGGCTTCCTTGAGCTTGCGCGTGAGTGTGCGCTCGGGCGTGAGGAAGGTCATCTTGACAAGCTGCTGCGGGATTGTCGACGCGCCGGAGACAATGTCGCCTTCGCGGAAGACATAATAGAGGGCGCGCGCCAGCGCCACAGGATCAATGCCTGGGTGATTGAAGAAGTTCTCGTCCTCGGTGGCAACGGTGGCCTGCGCGAGCATGGGCGCAACTTTATCGAGGGTAACGGCGGTGCGCAGACCTTCGTTGGGGTCAAAGGCCGCGTTGAGCAGATTGCCCTCGCTGTCGTAAATGCGCGTGGTTTGGAAGTGGCTGGCGCGGTCGTCGAGATCGTCGGGCGCGGGCAGGTCGGCGGCAATCAGCGAATAGCCGATCAGCCCCAAGCCAATGAAGAAGGCGCTGACGACCACAAAGGTGAGCAGGCCAACCACAAAGCCGCGGCCCAATCCGGGGCCGCGCCGGCTGCGTGCGCGTGCGGGTGCAGGCGCCGGTGCAGGCTGGCGCGGTGCAGGCGGCTGCGGGCGCTGTGGCGGGCCAAAGGGCGGCTGGCCGAAAGGCGGCGGACCGGAAGGCGGCG
>DIAV01000212.1:680-9299 GCA_002415895.1 Anaerolineales bacterium UBA5069
AAGGCGGCGGACCGGAAGGCGGCGCGCCATAGGCCGGCGGATTCAGTGGCGGCGGGTTTTGTGGCGCAGGCTGGAATGGACTGTACCCGTAAGGCTCCTGCCTGGGCTGGGCAGGCTGAACCGGCTGCGGCGCAACGGGCGGCGCGCCCGTGTACGGTTCTACAGACGGCGCGCCGGGGAAAAGGCTGGGCGGCACGTACTCGGGCGGATAATCACCTGTCTGCTCAGGATAGTAGGGCTGCGCATAGGGCGATTCACCCTGCGGCTGGGTTGCAGACGGCGCAGGACGGCGATAATCGTGGGGATACTCGCCTGTGGGGTAGTCGTCGCTCGGCGCATTCTCGGCCCCGGCCCTGCTTGCCGATGGGTTGTCGGTTTGGGGGCGGCTGGGCGGCGCGCCTTGTGCGGCGCGCGGAGGCGTGCCGGCAGCGGGCTTGCGCGGCTTGCGCGGTATCAGTTCAAAGGGATCGTTTGGTTCGGCCATAGCGCTTGCGTTAAATCTGCTTCCTCACCAGTATGTGTCACTGTCATAGTGTGCAGGCGACCAGCGCCCGCCCTGCGCAGAGTACCATAACGCCACTGCGCTTGCACCGCAAACGCGCACCCGGGGCCAATCGGACCAACTCCATGCGCTTGCGCCATATTGAAGAGCGAGGCTTCCGGTACCGGAAGCCTCGCTCTTTCGCCTGCATTAATGCCGAGAGCGTAGCCTACGGGGCCGTCACCGTGATGGGCGCATAGGCGGCTTTCTCGTTGCCGTCGAGGTCTTCCACCACAAAGCCCACCACGTACTGCCCGGCGGCGGCATTGAGTTCGGTCCAGCGCAACGTCTCGCCCTCACCAAAGGTCACCGTCGCTCCGGCCTCATAGGCTGTGGAGATAACATTGCCCTCGCTGTCCATGTCGAGCCACTGCTCGCTGACGGTGAAGCTGTCTCCCGCGGCGGGGACAATCTCCCACGGCGAGCCGGTGCCGTTGCTCGCCTGGAAGGAGAAGACTTCCTGCAAAACACCGGCGCGGAAGGTGGCGCGTGCGCTGATCGAGGTGCCATCGGCGGCCATGGTGTAGGTGCCATCCACCGCGTATTGCGCAGTCGCGATATCGGCGCCATAGTTCACCGGATTGAAGAGCGCGACGGCATTGGTCGTGCCATCGGTCACGGCGGTTACATAAGGCTCCCACTCGAATTCGAGCTTGAAGTCTGTTGCGCCGTAATCCGGGTAGTAGACGCCATTGACTTCACGCGTTTCGCCAAACTGGAGGTAGTCGGAGTCAATGAGGCGTACAGACTGCGCGGCCTCGTCCACCTCGCCAACAAAGAGCTTGATGTAGCCGATGTTTTCGCCCGCCACATCGGCGCTCATGAGCACCGGCTGCCCGGGCGCGGCTGTGTCTGCCGAGAGGGTGACGGGCGAAAGCGTAATGCCGCCAGCACCCGGTGAACGCACGGCGGCCCCATCAGCAGGCATGGAGGCGCTGCGTGTGTCGCCGGCAAAGGTGTTGCCCGTGTAGAAGTAGGTCAGGAATTCGTCCCACAGCGATTCATCGACAAAGCGTGCGGAGGCCACGTTGTAGGAGCGCGGCCCGGCTGCATCGGAGCCGTAGAGGTCGCTGTTGGGGAAGTAGATTGAGATGCCGGTGGAACCCGGCTTGCCCGGCCCGCTCTTCTCGGCCACCACAACGTCGTTAATGGAGTTGACAAGCGGTTCGGCCACCTGTTGCAGCGCGGGGTCATTGGTCGCCTGCAGCGCAAGCAGTGTGAAGTGACCCAGGTCCAGGTAGGAGGGGGGCACGTTGCTGCCAAAGATGCTTGTGAAGTTTTGCGCGTAGGATCGTGCCTTGGCTACAGCCTTCGGGTTAGACTGCTGGAGCGCCACGAGGAAGTTGTTAAGGTTGGCGTTGAGCGCGGGAATCTGGCTCAGGTCGGCCGCGGTCAGGGTCACGTTTTGCGAAAGCTGGCGCGCCACAGCCTCGGCGGGGGGTGCGCCACCGAAGAGCCCTGCCCCCGGTCGCCCGCCGCCCGTGAATTCGGCGCGCGCTTGATCATCCACAATGCGTTGGTCGCCGTCGATGTAGGTCTGCACAATCAACTGGCCCAGGTCGGCCCCGCTCATGGCAGGATTCTGCACAAGCGGCGCAAGGAAGGCGGCGTAGGCCCAGCCCAGCGCCGGCTCTGTCTCCTGCGAGGCCACGGCATAGTGTGCGTGGTCGGCCAGCATGGTGTAGACCTCGAGGTGCGACATGAGGCACGCATCCATGCCAATTAGCTCGAATTTGTCGAGACCTGTGTCGGCGCGAATGGTTGCGAGTGCGGCTTCAACTTCCTGCAGCCAGAGCATGTCGTGCGGCATGGCGCGCGAGAGCGGGAAGGCGCGATCGGGGCCCGTCTTCGATGTGGGGTCACTCCAGCCGCCGGGCCAGCCCATGCCGTGGTCCGAGAGGATCAGCGCGTACTTGTCGGCGGGGTAGTTCTGCATGCCCCACTCAACAAAATCAACGAGGCTGCGCGGGTCGGCCATGTCGACCTCGCCCATATCCTGCACAACGCGTGAGCCAATGCGTGTGAGGTCATTATCTTTTGTAATGAGATAACGCAGCGTGCCGGTGACATTGCCGTCGCCCGAATAGCCACCCTTGAAGCGGTCCATCTGGGCAACGACCTTGACGTTGTCGCTGGAGCCGACGCGCTCGGCTTCGTTGAAGTCGGTGAAGATGTCCTGCTCGAGCACCTGGTCGTCAGCGTCGGCGTAGAGAAGAATGGTCCATGTATCGCCACCGGCGGTGGTAGCGCTGCCGGTGGCGCCCACCGCCGCGGCGGGCGTGGGGCGCACACTAATCACCGAGGCCGCCGGCGTCGGCATAACTTCGGGCACGGACTGGCCGAGCACACCAGCGCCCGCGAGGATGGAGGCCAGACCGCCCAGGCTGCCCAGCGCCCCATCGGCCGATGAGACAGCCGGTGCGCTGGCCTGCTGGTCAGGCACAATCGTCCCGCCGCCGCCACCGCCGAAGATTGATCCCCAAAGCATCCACAGCAGCAAGCCAATGCCCAGCAAAACGGCAATGGGGCGCGTCTTCTTGTTGGCGAAGAGGCCCAGGATGATGGGCAGCAGGGTGCTGACTGGCGCGCCGCCGGAGCCGCGTGAACCGCTTGCGCGGCCGGGCTGGCCGCTGCCCGTGTCGCGGCGCGACGCATCGGCCGTTTGTCGGTTGTTCGGGTCCGAAGTGGTTTGGCGGCGGCGCGTGACGCGCACTGTGGGCTTTTCGGGGTCGTTGTCGGCGGCGAAGAGCATTCGGCTTGTACCCAACTCAACGGGTTCCTGCTGCGAGGCAGCGGATGCACCGGCAAATTGGGGTTGAAGGCTTTGTTGTGAAGCGAACAACTCTTCAAGCGCCTGCAACAAGGTGGGGGACTTAGACATAATCACTCCTTATGGGGTCCGATGTTCGGTCAGGAATCGGTCCGAGATGCTGGCATATTCGGTCCTGATTTGGCCGCTATTATACGATAGACGTGTGTTGTTAGCGCCCCTGCCAGGTTGCTGCGCGCTTTTCGGCAAAGGCTGCCATGCCTTCCTTTTGGTCGTCGGTGGCAAAAAGCAGCGTGAAGAGCCGTCGCTCAAGGCGCATTCCCTCGGCCAGCGTGGACTCGTAGGCGGCGTTGACGGCCTCCTTGGCTGTGCGCACGGCGACGGGCGGCTTGGCAGCAATCACCGCCGCGACTTCCAGCGCCAGCGCAAGGTAGGTCTCCACAGGGGCCACGCGGCTGATTAACCCGAAGCGCATCGCTTCGCCGGCGCTGAGCCGCCTGTCGCTGAGAATCATGTCCATGGCAATGGCTTTGCCCACGGCGCGCGTCAGCCGCTGCGTACCACCGGCGCCCGGGATCACGCCGAGGTTGATTTCGGGCTGGCCAAAGATGGCCGACTCGGAGGCGATGATCATGTCGCAGGCCATTGCCAGCTCGCAGCCACCCCCCAGGCACCAGCCGCTCACAGCGGCCAGCAAGGGCTTATGCAGGCGCGTCAGTGCATCCCACGCACCCAGCATTTCACTGTCCATCATCTCGACGACGGTGGCGGTGGCCATTTGTTTAATGTCGGCGCCTGCGGCAAAGGCCTTGTCGCTGCCGGTGATGAGCATGCAGCCAATTGCCGCATCACTGTCAAACGCCGCGAGTGCGGCCACCAGTTCCGCCATCAGTGCGCCGTTAAGGGCGTTGCGCGCGGCGGGACGGTTGAGTTGCACAATGCCCACGCGCCCCTCTGTGGAAACGAGAATGTTTTCGTATGACATTGCGGAGATCCTTTTAAAGGGTCAAATGGTAAATGGTAAGTGGTAAATGGTAAGTGGAAAGTGGTAATTGGTAACTGGCGAGGTCGTATTTGCGCACCAATTGCCATTAGCCAATTACCAATTACGATTTACCAAATACCAATTACGATTTGACCAATCATTTCAACGCCACCACAATCGCGCCCAGCACCACCAGCCCGCCGCCGAGCGCCGTCTTCCATGTGAGCGGCTCGCCCAGGAAGAGCGCGGCGAGGATGAGCACCATGGCGAGGCTGGTCTTGTCGATGGGCGAAACCAGCGAGGCGGGGCCGCGCTGGAGCGCCGCATAGTAGAAAAGCCACGATGCGCCCGTTGCCAGCCCCGAAAGAATCAGGAAGAGCCACGTCTTTTGGCCCACGCTGCGCAACCCCGAGATTTCGCCCGTGCCCAGCACAATGCCCCATGCCAGCAGCAGGATGACCACGGTGCGAATGGCCGTGGCGAGATTGGAGGGGATTTCACGCACACCAATTTTGCCGAAGATGGTTGTGAGCGCGGCAAAGAACGCCGATAAGAGTGCCAGGACAAGCCAGCTTGAGCGTGCGCTCTCCATGGGGTACGCCTTTCCAAGTGCTGAAACGCGTCTGTACAGATGAGGCAGGCTGCGCATAGGTTCACACGCAAAAGTCCGTCAGGTTGCGTCTGTGGACAGCCTGTAGTTAGCCTTCAAAGCCGATGGAGAACATGGTCTCCAGGTCATGGCGCGAGAAAACCTTGAAGGCGATGAGGGTTTCAGAGTGGGTGATGCCCTCCACCTGGAGCGCCTGGCTCGTGACCAAATCGGCCAGCGCCTCGTTGTCCGGCACGCGCAGCACGGCTACCAGGTCGTAGCGCCCGGCCACAGAGAAGACCTCGGTGACGCCCTTGAGTTGCGTCAGTTCCTCGGCCACGGCGTTGATGCGGTTGCGCTCGACGTTAATCAGAACGATGGATGAGACCATGAGATGCCTCCGGCTGGGTGTTCGCGGCGCGGGCGCGCCATGTAGGCTTTACAGTGAGAACGACATTGACGCAGAGGCGCGGGGGCGCAAAAAGAATGCAGGAACAAGTAGCGCGGTTCCGCTTTCTTGCTTTTCTCTGCGCCTCTGTGTCAATGCGTTTTCATAGCGTATCACTTTAGGCGGTATGACTTCAGGTGACCGCGGGGCGGGCGGCGGCGTATTGGGTGTAGAGGCGCTCTTCCACCACGCGCTGCAACGCCGCAACGGCGGCGTAGATATCGGCAAAGGAGTTGTAGAGCGGAGCAATGCCCAGGCGAATCGTATCAGGTTGGCGAAAATCGGGCAATACGCCTGCCTGATGAATCAATGCCTGATCAATGCGCCACGCCTCGTCATGGCCCAGGCCCACGTGGGAGCCGCGCCACGCGCCGTCGCGCGGTGATTGCAGCCTGTAGCCCAGCGGCGCCAGTCGCTCCTCCCAAAGGCCAATCAGCATTTCGCTGAGCGCGAGCGACTTGGCACGCAGCGCGTCCATGCCCGCCTCCAGCAGCAAATCAACGCCCGGCTCAATGGCCGCCAGCGAGAGCACCGGCGGCGAGCCGGAGAGAAAGCGGCGCAGGCCATCCACAGGTGCGTAGTCGCCCTCGAATGCAAAGAGGTTGCGCTGCCCCATCCACCCTTGAATGGGGTTAAAGAGCTGCGTCTGGAGGTCGCGCCGCACATAGAGGAAGGCGGGCGCGCCCGGCCCGCCGTTCAGGTACTTGTAGCAGCAGCCCACAGCCAGGTCTGCCCCGGCGGCATTGAGCGCTACGGGTACAGCGCCGGCGGCATGGCTCAAATCCCACAAGGTGAGCGCACCTGCGTTGTGCGCCGCCGTTGTCAGCGCGGCCATGTCATAGGTGTACGCGCTCTTGTAAAGTGTGTGTGAGAGGGTGAGCAGCGCCACATCGCCGCCCAGCGCGCCCATGAGCGCGCCGGCGGAGCCGTGGATGCCGTCGGCTGATGCGATCACCTCGAGCGTTGCACCGTGCTCCTGCGCGATGCCTTGCAGAATGTACAAATCTGAAGGGAAGTTGCCATCGTCGGTGAGAATGCGCGTGCGCCCCGAGCGGGCGCGCAGCGCCGCTGTGGCCAGCTTGTAGAGATTGACCGAGGTGGAATCGGCAACGATCACTTCATCAGCTTGCGCCCCGATCAGTTGCGCAATCTTGCCGCCCAACCGCTCGGGCAGGGTGAACCAGCCTTCGTTCCATGCGCGGATCAAGCGGTCGCCCCACTGGTATGCGACGACGTCCTGCATGAGCGCGGCCGTGGTCACAGGCATGCGCCCCAACGAATTGCCGTCAAGATAGATCAGCGCGGGGTCGGGGTGGGCAAAGCGCGTGCGCAGAGGGGCCAGTGGGTCAATGGCGTCGCGCGCCACCGCCTCCATCATGGAGCGAGGGATGTTGGTTGGCACGTGGAGCCCCTTTCCAAAGTTGTTTCAGGGTGTGTGGCAATGCGTAGCGAATTGGCTATCGATAGAAGTCAATCCACGATAGCATGAAGTTCGCGTCTGCGCTTGTCAGATAATCGGGCGGGACGCTGACGTCGAAGTAGCCACTCTCCAGCGGGATTGCGGGGGTGGCCGCAGGGTTATTGCTCAGAATCCCCAATGCCATCCAGTAGGGGCTGCCGGCCGCGATGGGTTGCGCAGCGATCTCTCCAGCGCGTGCAAAGCTTTGCGTAACAAGCGGCTCGCCACTGCTGGCCACGGCCAGTTGCACACTGCCCGCGTCATAGGCGAAAGTCAGGTTCTCCAGCCCGCGCAGGTGCAGACGCAGGATGATATCGCGCGGCGCGTCACCGGGGGCCAGCGCCACCTGCGCCGAGCCGATGCCACCTTGGCTGCGCACGTCGAGTATGAGCACGTCGCCGCGCCGCTCGCTCGTAATGGCGGCATCGCCGGCGTCGGTGATTGTCACACCCGGTGCGGGCTGAGCAGCGGGCAGCGCGCACGCGCCCAGCAGGAGCGCGGTGAACAGTGCCAGGGTTGCGCAGTGTTGCAGGTAACGCATGGCTCCTCCATTAGATCAATGCTGCTCGTGCCGCCGCCGCTTGCAGCTTGCGTGATTGCATAGCGTCGACGTATTGTCTGGCGCAGCCATTTGCAGATCACACGCTTGCGGTGAATGCGGCTTCCTGGCAGATCGTACACGTGCCGGGGAGTGCGCGCAACCGCGCACGATGGGGCAACGCGCATGCCGCCTGGATTTGGTTGCTTTGAGCCTTCGTATACATTGAACCGATGATCGGCCTCAGTTCGTTGATTGGAGTGCGCCTGAAGGAGCGCGGCCGGAACGGGTGCTCATTTCACATCGCGCGCATGTAAGGAGACAAGAGATGTTCGACTTCACCAATCAGGTGGTCATTATTACGGGCGCAGCGGGCAATCTGGGGCGAGCGCTCGCGGCCGCCTTCCACGCGGCAGACGCAACGCTGGTGCTGGTGGATCATAAGCCCGACAGGCTTGCGGCGCTCTATCCCCACCAGGCCGAAAGCGCAGGTTACTATCTTGCCGCGCCGGTGGATGCGGCCGATTTCGCGCAGGTGGAGGCCATGGTGGCGGAGACGATCGCGCGCTTCGGCCGGATTGATGTGCTGGCGAATGTGGCCGGCGGCTATGCGGGCGGCAAGACGGTGGCCGCATCTGACGCGGCGCTGTGGGACGATATGTTCAACAAGAACCTGCACACGGCGGTCACCATGTGCCGCGCCGTGGTTCCGCACATGCTTGCGCGTGAATCGGGTGCAATTGTCAACATTGGCTCGCGCCATGCCGAAGCCGGCAGGAGCAAAACGGCCGCCTATTCTGCCGCCAAAACCGCAGTGGTACGCCTTACAGAAAGCCTTGCCGCCGAGACACGGGCGCACGGTGTGCGCGCCAATTGTGTGCTCCCCAGCACCATAGATTCACCCGAGAACCGCGCGGCCAGCCCCGACGCCGATCCCAGCAAGTGGGTGACGCCCGAGTCGCTTGCACAGGTGATTCTCTTTCTGGCCTCGCCCCTCGCCCGCGATATTACAGGCGCTGCGCTGCCCGTTTATGGGCGCGTGTAGCAGGGCAGGGCAATAAGCACTGCACACGTGACCATGCCGGCCATTTTTGCCCTATAAAGATTTGCGGTGTATGATCAAAAGCACACCCACAATCGTGCATTAATTCACAAGCGCGCCCTATCGCAGTGTCTGAAGGTGGTATTGGAGCCCCCCCCCCCCCCACCCCTCCCCCCCCCACCCGCCCCCGCCCCGCCGTTCCCGACATGATGGTGTCGGTACACAACAGTGCCAGCCCATCCTCGGC
>DIAV01000246.1:0-592 GCA_002415895.1 Anaerolineales bacterium UBA5069
GACGAAATGAATGAGGACATCGTCAACTACGCGCGCCAGAAGTACAACCTGCTGATCGGCGAGCGCATGGCCGAGCGTGCCAAAATCGAGATCGGCTCCGCCTATCCGCTCGAGCGCGAGCGCACCATGATCCTGCGCGGTCGCAACCTGATTACCGGCCTGCCCGAAGCCGTGGAGGTCAGCTCCGTTGAAATCCGCGAGGCGCTCTCCGGCTCTGTCCAGGTGATTGTGGATGCCGTGAAAGGCACCCTCGACGAAACACCCCCTGAACTTGTGGCCGACCTCATGGAATATGGCATTGTGCTTGCAGGCGGCGGCGCGCTGCTGCAAGGGCTGGCACAGCGCTTGCAGGACGAGACGCGCATGCATGTCTATGTGGCCGACAACCCCCTCACGGCCGTCGTTATGGGCACCGGCATGATCCTCGAAAAGCCCGAATTCTACCGCGAAACGCTAACGAGTATGCAGCGCAAGGCGAACATCCGGTAAAGCGGGTGGTCGGGTGTCGGGTGTTGACTGGTTGACTGGTTGACTGGTTGACTGGTTGACTGGTGAGCAGAGTACCCGACCACCCGACACCCGACCACCCGAC
>DIAV01000246.1:620-4630 GCA_002415895.1 Anaerolineales bacterium UBA5069
CCCGACACCCTGCCTTTATGCGAAACACCGAACGGCGTGGCTGGTCCCTAAGCGAAATTGCTGTGCGCCTGCTGCTGCTGATTCTGGCAGCAGTTCTGCTCATGGCGCTTCAAATTACGGGCCAGTTGCAGCCAATCCAAAGTTTCATTGCCAACATCACCACGCCAGCGCAGGTTGGCGCCACAGGTGCAGCCGACAACACGGCGGGCGCTGTCAGCTTTTTGGCCGGCCTGCGCACAATGCGCCAAACCAGCGCCGAACTCAGCCAGCGCAATGAAGACCTGCTTGCCGAAAACTTTGCCCTGCGCGAGGTGGAGCAGGAAAACCAGCGCCTGCGCCAGCTCCTCAACTTTGCACAAACGCGCCCCAGCCTGGAATTGCGCGGCGCGCAGATTGTGGGCCGCGTCATTGGCCAGGAAGCCAACAACTTCCTCGAATCATTGATTATTGACCTGGGCGAGCGCCACGGCATTGCAGTGGGCATGCCTGTTGTCACCAACCAGGGTCTTGTGGGGCGCATTAGCGAGGTCAACACAGGCACGTCCAAGGTGCTGCTCATCACGGACTCAAACAGTTCGGTGAACGCCATTTTGCAAAGCAGCCGCCTCACGGGCATTGTGCGCGGCGGGCCGGGCGGCAACCTGCTCATGGATTATTTGCAGCAGGGCGCTTTGCTGAGCGTGGGTGAGGTGGTGCTCACCTCGGGGCTGGGCGGCAATTTCCCCAAGGGCGTTCCCATTGGGCAGGTGGTGCAGATCAACCAGCGCGATATCGACGTCTTCCAACAGGCGGTGGTGCAGCCCACGGTGGACTTCAACAGCCTTGAACTTGTGGCCGTGGTGACGAACTTCAACCCGCTGGAGGTTGAGCCCAATGGCCAGCAGCCCATCCCCGGCCAGTTCCCCCTCGATGCAACCAACCCGCCGGCAACCGAGACAGCAACGGAAAGCGAGCAGCCCGCGGGAGGCGCCCAGCCGTGAGCATGGGCCGCCGCGATCTACTCTATTACCTCATGATTCCGGGGCTCTTTGTGGCTGCGCTGGTGCAGTCCACCATGCTCTCGCGCATTGAGGTACGCAATGTCAAACCCGATCTCGTGCTGATCGTCGTGCTGGTGGGCACGCTGGTCTACGGCGCGCAGTCGGGGTTGTTGTGGGCTTTTGTGGGTGGCGTTGCGCTTGATCTCTTTAGCGGCGGTCCCATGGGAAGCTCAAGCCTGGCACTCATGGTTGCCGCACTCGTTGCCGCACCGGGCCACCATACGCTCTCACGCTTCCACATCATTGTGCCATTGAGCGCCGCCGCATTGGGCACGCTGGCCTATGGCCTTACCTATATCATGGTGCTTTTCGCACTCGACTTTATTATGAATTTGCCCTTTGTGCGCGGTGTTCAGGTAGAAGGCGTACAGCACCTGTTGCCCTTTATGGCTACACTGGAGTTTGTTGTACTGCCATCGGCTGCCTACAACACGCTGGTCATGCTGGCGCTGATCCCGCTGCTCAACCGGGTGCCCGAGACAACCGACGCCGCGCTATAGGCGTGCGTGCCGGTGTGTGGCGCCGTTTTGCCTGATTTGATGTGGAGCTGAGCTTTGCGTGCGCCGGCATGGGCCGCCACGCACTCTGAAGGAATCAATGTACGAACAGCAACGTCGTCCCCGCAATATTGCCCCAGCCACCATGTTTCTCTTCAGGTTGGGCATCATCGCGTTTTTTGCCATCATCAGCCTGCGCCTCTACCAACTCCAGGTGCGCGAAGGCCAAAGCTACAACGCACAAGCCGACGAGAATCGCTTCCAGATTGTCGAGACGAGCGCCCCGCGCGGCGTGATCTACGACAAGCAGACGACCATTCTCACGCGTAACCGCCCCAGCTTTGAAATTGCGCTGATCCCCGAAAACATCCCCGAGGATGACCTCGACACCACGGAAGTCGATGAAGAGGCGCAGGAGATTGAAAATGTGCTGCGCCTGCTCAAGGCTGACACGAATACGGATGTCGCCCTGCGCATGGGCGAAATCCTCTTCCGCAGGCTGGGCCGTGTGGACTTCCAGGAAACCGTGGAGGATGTAGGGGTTACGCTCTCCTTCGTCACAGTCTCCGGCGCGGTGGAGGCAGCCACGGAGAACCCCGCCGATGGTTTCCAGGCGCTGCCTGAACAAATCGAGATTCCCGACATCTCGCAGCCACTGCCCATCCAGGGGCTTGTCGCGCTGGTGCAGCGCTCCGTCGAATTGGGCCGGCAGGGTGGCTCTTCGCGCGCCATCCCAATTCTGGACCTGGTGGACCGCATTACCGCCTTCGAGATTACCGAAGAGGTCTACCGGCTGCCCAGCGTACGTGTGAATCAGGTGCCCGTGCGCGAATACACCTATGGCGACCTCATGAGCCATGTGCTGGGCTTTATGGGGCCAATTCCCGCAGCCGTGGCCGAGGAGTATGAGGCGCAGGGCTACACCAATCCCAACGAGAAGATTGGGTTGAACGGCCTCGAATACTCCTATCAGGACGAGTTGCGCGGCGTACCCGGCTACAAGAATATTGAGGTGGACATTCTGGGGCGCGAAATGCGCACGGTGGGCCAGGTAAACGAACCTGTGCCCGGCTCCAACCTCATTTTGGGTATTGACCTGCGTTTGCAGCGCGCCATGCGCGACGCACTCGAGAAGGGCATGGAGGGGGTCGAGGCCAAGTGGGGTGTGGTCATAGCCATGAATCCCATGACGGGCCTCATACTGGGTATGGTGAGCCTGCCCTCGTTTGACAACAACATCTTTGCCGAGGGCATTAACGAGGATTACCTGGCACTGGAGGCTGACGACCGCCGTCCCCTCATCAACTATGCCATTGGCGGCCAATATCCCCCGGGCTCCACCTTCAAGATGACCACGGCCACTGCGGCGCTGCAGGAAGGCATTGTTGAGGGTGACACCAATATTATGGACACCGGCCCCCTCTTTCTGCCCAACCGTTTTGCACCCAACGACCTCTCGCAAGCGCAGGAGTTTGTGAGTTGGAATCACAAATACGGCATCGTCCACGGCGCGGTGAATGTCGTCAAGGCGTTGGCGCTCTCCAATGACATCTTTTTCTACCGTGTTGCAGGTGGCTATCCCCCTGATAACGAGCCCGGGCTGGGCCCCAGGAATCTGGCCAAATGGACATCGCTCTTTGGCTATGGCGACGCCACAGGCATTGACCTGCCGGGCGAAGTCAGCGTGCAGGTCCCCAACGACCAGTGGAAGCGCCAGACCTACGCCGAATCATGGACGACGGGTGATTCCTACAACATGGGCATTGGCCAGGGCTATGTGCTTGCCACCCCGCTGCAGGTGCTGGTGGCCACCGCGGCCATTGCCAACGGGGGCAAGGTGGTTGAGCCGCAGGTGGTCTATCAGATCACCGACGCCAACAATGGCCTGCAGCGCGACTTTACGCCCAAGATGGCGCGCACATTGCCCGCGGATGCCGAGAACATCAGGATTGTGCAGGAGGGGATGTGGACGGCCGTAAACGCCGACTTTGGCACGGCGATTACCTCGCGCATTAATGGGCTCACGGTGGCGGGGAAGACGGGCACCGCCGAGTTCTGCGAGTACATCCCCGAGGAGCAGGACTGCCGCCGCGACGACGAGGACAACCTGCCCACGCATGCCTGGTACGTTGCCTACGCGCCTTATGAAGCGCCGGAGATAGCTGTGGTGGCTTTCGTATATAATGGTGGCGAAGGCTCAGCGACGGCAATTCCCATTGCGCGCGAGGTGCTGGAAGCCTACTTCCGCGAGATTAACCCCATTCTGCCACCCGCCTCACTCGATGATGCGCCGCCCCTTCCCAGTTCGGGCCCCAGCGAGTAAAAGCGGCAATTTTCGCGGGAAACCCCATTGGAGCATCAATAGACGTTGCATAGCCCGCGCGCTTCTGGTACATTTGTCTGTACAGCGCACTATCGCCCTGTTCTTGTACACAAATTGCGGCACACTGCCGCCACGGCGCGCATTTGTGGC
>DIAV01000246.1:4775-9917 GCA_002415895.1 Anaerolineales bacterium UBA5069
GGCGCGCATTTGTGGCACGCATCTGCCAGGGGCGCATTTCATGGCTACAGCGGCTTGCACCGCCGCTGCGCAATACAGGGTTGCCCATCCGCAGCACAGACCAACACACGGGCGTGTACAGCGCCTGCTCCAGCAATAGCGACAACACACTCGAGGGCTTCCGTATGTTTTCCAAACGCAGAGCGCCCCAAGCTTCATCCTCCGCAGGCAAGGCAGGCGTGAACAAGGCAAGCGCGGGTCAGCCGCCCGCGTCACAGCCGCCCGCACCGCAACCCACGAGCAGCGCGAACGCGCCTGCACAACCCAGCGCACCCGCGCAGGGTGAAGAGATGCACGAGATGTGGAGCGCAATGGCCGCCCTGTTGGACAATACGACTGTGCGCGCTGATGGCAGCTCTGCAGAGGCATCGGTGCCGCTGACGGCGCCCGATGACGCCGCGGCGTGGGCCGCCTATGCAGAAGCACCCACCGCGGGCCTGCCGCCTGCGCAGGCAGACACACCGGAGCCTCAGCCCATCAGCCCGGCCATTGTCCCATTGGCAGCCGCCGAACTCGCAGGTGATGCAGCAGCAACCCCTGCCGCCGAGCCGTACACCGTGCCGCCCGCATTGCCCCCCGCACAGCCACCCGCTGCGCCGGTCGCGCCAGTGCCGCCCGTGCCCTCACCGGCACAGGGCAATGCTCCTTCGTACTGGGCGCCGCCACCGCTTGCACCGCCGGGCAGCACACCCATTGCGCCCCCCGCGGCAGCGCCGCCCCCACCTGCACCAGCACAGGCGCCTGTCGCGCCGATCGGCAGCTTGCCGGATGCCGAGGCGCATTGGGGTGAAGCGCCGGAAGCGGCCATGCCGGGCGCAGCGGTGATTGGCCCCCAGTTACAGCCGGCGCCCGACGANNCCCCAACCAAGCTATCAATCAGCCGCCCCCGCACCATTTCTGCTGCGCGCGCCGGGCAGCCCCTTCACCATGGCCGCCGGGCTAGACCAAAACGCCGTCATTCTACGCGGGCGCAGCGACGGCATTGCCATTGAAATCGCCTCCGGGCGGTGGGAGGATCTGTTGCAGCTTCTCTCGCACCGTCTGGAGCAGACCGACGGCTTCTTCGCGGGGGGCTATGTGGTTGTGGATGTGGGCACGCGCCAACTCAATGAGGCCGAAGTGGATTTGCTGGGGCGCGTCCTTGCCTCCTATGCCCTACAGCCGGGCCTTGTGCGCACCACCGATGAGCGCACCTTCCAGGCCGCGCTCGCCCTGGGCATTCCCTGCGCCCATATTGGGCTGGACGGCAGCGTAATCAACGAAGCCATGCCCGCCCAGGCTGACGACAACACCTTCCCCTTCTTCGTCTACCGAGGCAGCCTGCGCTCCGGGCAGCAGCTCTATCGCCATGAGCACATCATGATCATGGGCGATGTGAACCCTGGCGCCCAGGTGGCATCCAATGGCGACATCCTCATCTGGGGACGCTTGCGCGGGCTTGCACATGCCGGTGTGGAAGGCAACCTAAACGCCATTATCGCCGCGCTGGATCTTGACCCTGTGCAATTGCGGATTGGCACAGTCGTGGCTGCGGGACAGTCGGGCCAGCCGCTCCAGCCAGGGCAAACCACAGCCAATGGCCCGCGCTGGGGCGCCGCACGCACCGCCGATCGCCGCCCCGAAATTGCCCGTCTTGTCAATGGCCGCCTGCTGATTGAAACATGGGATGATGTAAAGACAACCGGTGCGCCACTCCTCAAACGGCGTCGCGCCTAGGTAAACGGGGTTTCAATGACTGCCACGATCATTACAGTCACCTCGGGCAAAGGCGGCGTTGGCAAGACCACAACAACAGCCAATATTGCGGCGGCGCTTGCCCTGGCCAATCAGCGCGTCATCACGGTGGATGGCGATATCGGCCTGCGCAATCTTGACCTTGTGCTGGGTCTTGAGAACCGCATTGTCTACGACCTGATCGACGTGGTGGAGGGACGCTGCTCACTCACTCAGGCACTTGTGCGCGACCAGCGTGCGCCCGCACTCTGGCTGCTGCCCGCCGCCCAAACGCGTGACAAGACCGATATCACTACCGACCAGATGATCCGCGTCTGCACAGCCCTGCGCCAGTATGCCGACTATATCCTGATTGATTCCCCGGCGGGGATTGAACACGGCTTTCAGAACTCAATCGCGCCGGCTGATCGTGTGCTGATCGTCACCACTTCGGATGTTAGCGCTTTGCGCGACGCCGACAAGGTGATCTACCTCCTGGAGCGAGACTGGCGCAAGCCGCCCGGCCTTGTGATCAACCGCTACAATGCGCGCCTCGCACAGAAGGGCGAGATGCGCACGATTGATGACGTGCTTGACATCCTCGCCATCGATCTCCTCGGGGTAGTCCCGGAAGATCCCAACATTGTGCTGGCCTCCGACAGGGGTACACCCGCCGTCTATGATCCGAAAATTCAGACTGCACAGGCCTACTACAACATCGCCCAACGGGTGCTTGGCAACAACGTACCTCTTATGCGATTCAGTACCGGTAGCTTTTTGACGAATCTTTTCGGTCGGTGATACTCTTGGCGGTCTATGCGAGAGCGGAGTCTCTGGCGCAATTTTGATTGGGCGTTGCTGGCCGTGGTGTTGATCTTGTGCGGCCTCGGTATCGCCATGATCTACAGCGCCACCTACAACACAATTGACCTGTCTGATCACTGGTTGCGGCAAGTTGTCTTCCTTGTGATCGGCGTGATTGCCCTTTTTGCCGTCGCTGCTTTTGACTACCGGCAACTTGAGCTCTTTGCCGTCCCCGGCTACCTCGTCTTCGTGGCGCTGCTTATTCTGGTCGATGTGGTGGGCACGGCCCAGGGCGGCGCGCAAAGCTGGCTCAACATCGGCGGCACACTCGTGCAGCCCACCGAAGCCGGCAAGTTTCTGCTCATCATCTTCCTCGCGTGGTACCTCAGTTGGTTCCATGATCGCATGGGCCAGCTTCAATATCTGCTCCTCGCCGGTGTTCTGCTGGTTGCACCCCTCGTTCTTGTCTATCTTCAGCCCGACTTCGGCATGACAATTACCTATGCCTTTATTGGCGGGGTGCTGATCCTGGTGGGCGGCATTCGCATTTGGCAGGTGCTGCTGATGGCAGGCGCCGTGCTCGCAGCGTCGCCCTTTATCTGGAGTACCATGCAGGGGTACATGCTCGAGCGTATTCAAATCTTTCTGGACCCCAGTTCCAACCGCGACGCCACCTACAACATCAACCAGGCGCTGATTGCGATTGGCTCGGGTGGCTGGCTGGGCAAGGGGTGGACCTATGGCAGCCAGAATCAGCTGCATTTTCTGCGTGTGCGCCACACCGACTTCATCTACAGTGTCATTGCCGAGGAGTGGGGGCTGATCGGCTCGCTGATCATGCTTGCCCTGCTGCTCTTTGTTGTCTGGCGCGTCCTGCGCATTGCTGATCAGGCGCGCGACCACTTTGGCCGCTTGCTGGCTGTGGGCGTTGCCGCGATCATCTTCTTTCAAATTGTGGTCAACGTTGGGATGAATGTCAGCATTATGCCCGTGACAGGGTTGACACTCCCCTTCGTTTCCTATGGTGGCAGTAGTCTTGTGTCCATGTTAGTGGCTGTTGGCCTGGCGCAAAGTGTGATTATGCGCCACCGCAAACTCGAGTTCCAGTAAGAACTGGAGCCTTACAGCCCCGTTCAGTACCGCACGAGCACCGGGCAGTTGTCTTCGCGTTGGTTGCGTTCGCCTGCCCCCAGGCTCGACCGGTTTCCCACACCATCGTTGCCGCGCTGCTATCGCGCGCGCTGTGAGTGACCCGGCGCACAAGTGGGAAACCGTCACCTTTCGGACTATGTAATGGAGATCCTGAAAAAACGTTCGTACCTTGCAGTGCTTGCTATGTTGTTGGTCCTTTCTGGAGTTCTGATAGACAGCAGTGTTGCCGCAGCCTACAGTGCTCCGGCCACATCGGCACCCATAGCCGACGCCACTGTATCCGCCGCGCACGACGTCACCCCTGGCGCGCAGAACATCACCCTCGCCGTCACCGGCCCCAACCCCGCCATCCAGTCTGCCGCCCTGCCCATTGCGCAGGATGACGGCGACCCGCTGACCATCGACGATTGCTACATCATGATGGCCACCCTTTCGCTTACGGGCACGCCAACGCTCATGACCACAGTGGATGATGCCGGCGCGCCAGTCGTCTCGTGCGGCGGCATCCTGACGGCCGCGCCTGCAAAGCCAACAACGCCCATCGCAAGCACTCCCATAGCCACTGTTGCGCCCGTTGCGGCAGCCGCGCCGCTAACCGCTACCGTCGCCACGAGTGACACAGCAACAGTCACCGGCAGCGTCCCGCTCACCGACACAGCCGAACTCACCGGCACTGGCTCGCTCACAGAGACAGAGCCGGTAACTGTCACGGCCGGCCCTTACACCGAAACCGCACCCACCGTTGCCACCATTCCCGGCCACGGCGTGCCTGGCCAGTCGTGGAAGACCATTAACCCAGGCTACAAGCAGCCAACCAACTTCCCCGTGCGTGGCTTCAGCACCTACTACAACCCGGGCGTTATGGAGCAGGTGGTCAGCTACCGCACGCGCGTGGGCGACATTACGCCATGCCCCGAGTGCATTGGTGAGGTGGCGCTCGTGCGCGCGGGCGACATCAACCGGCGCATCTGGCTCCAGCTTGACGACACGACGGTTGAAGGCCCCTTCCTCGTCACCGATTGCGCACACACGTGGGATGTTGGCCCGCTTGTGCGGCGCGGTTGGGGCGTAGATCTTGACTATGACACGGCCGCGCGCTGGGATTTTGACATGCGCGTGGTGACCATTCTGGATGAACCGCCGGCAGACTGGGCGCAGGACCCGGCCATCGCGCTGGCCACCGGCGCAACCATGCCTGCTGCGCCTGCAGCGGCGATCGCGGCAACCACAACCGACACGGCGCGCCTGGCCATGCGCCCGCCCACACCGTAAGCGCGCGCCAGCAGCCGCAATCCCCCGGCTAACGGCTACATTTGCACGACGACACCACCAGACAAACAACGAGCGGCGACCCCACATGGGGTCGCCGCTCGCGCGTCTTCCGGTGGATGCATTCCGGTATGTGCAGAAAAAGCCGGAACACAGATCAAAGCG
>DIAV01000246.1:9984-21501 GCA_002415895.1 Anaerolineales bacterium UBA5069
TCGTTATCCCTGCTGTTTCCGCTTCGATCTGTGTTCCGGCTTTTTCTGCGTTGCCGATTAAGCCATGACGGAATCAGCCATCTCTGCGGCAGCCGTCTGGACTGCCTGTTTCGGCTCTGCGCGCGCTACCGCCTCCACGTGCACCACGGCATCATAGAAGATTGCGCCTGCGCCCATATCCGCCTCATCCTGCGTGGTCACCTGGTTAATGTTGCGACGGCCGGGGCTCTGCTTGGCCCACCAGATGCCCGGCGCAAGCACCGTGCCCGGCACAATGCGCTCTGTCACCAGCACAGGTAGTTCGACTGCGCCCAATTCGTTGGCCACGCGCACGACATCGCCGCTGGCGACGGCGCAGGCGGCCGCATCGACAGGGTGCATGTGCAGCAGGGGCTGCTCCTCGCGCTGGATGAAGCGCTCGAGGTTGGCAAAGGTGCTGTTGAGGAACGAATGCGCCGGCGGCGAAATGCAAATGAAGCTGCGGGATGGCAGTGTTGCCGCTTCAACGCCGGTGGCGCTGCTCTGCGTCCAGCGTGGCGGCGTCCATGTGGGCAGCGGGTCATAGCCGTCTTGGGCCATGCGCGCCGAGTAGAACTCACATTTGCCGCTGGGCGTGGCATAGTTGCCTTCGGCAAAGGGCAGCCACGGCTGCGGCAGATTCATGCGCGCAAAACCCGCCTCCAGCAGCCGCTGCCAGGTAATGCCGGCAAAGCGCGCATGTGTCTGCGCTTCCACCAGCGCGCGCAGAATTTGCGCATCACCCTCGCTAAAGCAGGCGTGTGTGTAGCCCATGGCTGCCGCCAGCCGCCGGAAGATCTCGCTGTTGGGCAGGCTCTGGCCCACAGGCGCAATCGCCGGCTGGTTCAGCGCCAGATAAGTGTGGCCATAGGAACGGTGCATATCCCAGTGCTCCAGTTGGGTTGTCGCGGGGAGCACGTAGTCAGCATAGTCGGCGGTGTCGGTGGCAAAGTGATCGAGCACCACCGTAAAGAGATCCTCGCGCCGCAGCCCGGTCGTCACGGCTGCCTGTTCGGGTGCAACCGCGGCGGGGTTGGCGTTGTAGACGATGAGCGCCTTGACGGGTGCGCCCGCATCCGCCGCCGTGGGCATGGGGTCGGCGGGGCGCGGGTGATAAATTGCCCGCGCGCGCACGGTAGGATCCAGGCTGAGCGCGTCGCCAAGGCGGTTCATGGTGATTGTGCGGGGCGTGCGCCCGGCCAGCAGGTCGGGCCGGTGCAGGTTGCGTTTGTCCATGTGACGAAACGCGCCGCTGGCACTGAGCTGGATGCCGCCCCCCACCTGTCGCCACGCGCCAATCAGCGCGGGGAGGCAGGCAATGGTGCGCATGGCCATGCCGCCACCAAAGTGACGCTGCATGCCATAGTTGACGCGTATCGCGGCGGGTTGCGTTGTGGCATAGGCGCGTGCCAGCGTGCGAATGCGCTCTGCAGGCACGCCGGTAATGAGCGCGGCGCGCTCGGGCGTCCACGCCACCACGCGCGCCGCCAGCGCGTCAAAGCCTTCCGTGTAGCGTGCCACATAATCGGCATCGTGCAGCCCTTCGCCAATGATGACGTGCATCATGGCGAGCGCCAACGCGCCGTCTGTGCCTGGCCGAATAGCAATCCACTCGTCGGCGGCGCGGGCTGTGCGCGTTTCGGCCGGGTCAATCACAATCACACGCGCACCGGCTTTTTGCGCTTCAGCAATAAAAGGCCACAGGTGCAGATTGCTGGTGAGGGTGTTGCTGCCCCAAATCAGAATCAGGCGCGCGTGGGCATAGGCCTCAGGCTCCATGCCTTCCGCCGCGCCCATGGTGTAGAGATAGCCCTCAAAACCCGCCTCGGAGCAGATGGTGCGCGCCAACTGGCTCGCGCCCATTTGGTTGAAGAAGCGCGACGCCATGCCTTCGCCCTGCAGAAAGCCCAGCGTGCCGCCATACGACCACGGCAACACGCTCTCGGCCCCATGCTCTGCAACAAGCGCCTGCAAGCGCGCGGCAATGTCGGCCAGCGCGGTCTCCCATGAGACCGGCTCAAATTGGCCGCTGCCCTTGGGCCCCACGCGCCGCAGCGGCGTGGTGAGACGCCCGTCGTGATAGGTGCGCTCGAGGTAGCGATCCACCTTGCCACAGAGACGCCCCTGCGTTACCGGGTGATCGGCGTTGCCCCAGATATCGACGGCGCGCCCGCTGTCGCGTTCGACGGCCACCTGCCACGCGCAGGTATCGGGGCAATCATGCGGACATGCACCGGTGATGATGCGGATGTTGGGGTCTGCGCTGTATTGTGCGAGTTTGGACATAGTGGCTCTGTTTGGAATGGAATGCAAAGGGAAAACGAGTGGGCATAGTGTAACCCACGCGCGCAGAAGTAGGAACTTGCATTTGCGAAGAGAGCAGGCAACCGCGCCCCCAACCTCAGTGCGTGCAATGCGCCATGATGATTGAGCGGCCCTGACGACGTTGCCAGTGGCGCCTGCCACCTGCGTGCGCGGAAAATTTGTGCAAAACCGAGAATTGACAGGGTGCGCGAACCATGTTATTTTGTGTGTGGCTCCGTCGAAACGCTTCGATGCTCTCCAATGACAAGCCGCTCCTCATTTCCCATCCTTAGCACCAAATCCGGCACCGGAAGACAAACCCGGCCATGGCCACCATTTCCGACGTCGCGCGCGTTGCAGGGGTCTCGGTAAGCACGGTTTCGTATGCCATTAATGGCAGCCGTCCGATCTCCGAAGCCACCCGCCTGCGCGTCTTCGCCGCCATGGATGCGCTCAGCTATCAGCCCCACGCCATGGCGCGCGGGCTGGCCAGCAAGCGCAGCCGCATTCTGGGGCTGCACTTCCCTATGGAGGATCGCGGTCTGGGCTTCACCGAGCTTGAGTTTGTTGTCGGTGCGGCCGATACCGCCTTCGCGGGCGGCTATCACCTGATCCTGTCGCCCCTGATGTCCGAGCAGCCGCGCGAATTGCTGCAATTAACGCAGCAGGGGCTGGTGGATGGCGTGATACTCATGGAAGTGCTGCAGGATGATCCGCGTGTGGAGGCGTTGCGCGCGCTCAGGTTCCCCTTTGCCATGATTGGTCGCTGTGCCGACAACCGCGGCATCGACTATGTAGACACCGATTTTGAATCCACAATGAGCGATGCCGTGTGTTATCTGGCTGCGCTCGGCCACACCTCGCTGGCGTACATTACCCAATCACACCAAACGTTTGATTCCGGCTATGGTCCGGTTGTGCGCACCTGCGCCACCTTTACGCAGACGCTGCTGCAGCACGACATTGCCGGTGCAATCTATTTTTGCGGTGCATCGGCCGCGGATGGTAACGCGATCTTGCGCACGATTTTTGAGGAGCAGCCTGCTGTAACGGCGCTGCTCGCCATGAATGATCGCGCACTGGTGGGCATTGTGCAGGGGCTGGACGATTTAGGCTACAGCTTGCCCGCCGATATTTCGCTGGTCACGCTGGTCTCCTCAATGCGCATTGGCGAGCTTTTTCGACCGCCGGTAACGACCTTCGCCGTGCCCAGCAGCGAGATGGCGCGCCTGGGTGTGGAACTGCTGATTGATCGCCTTGAGAATCCAGCGCACCCCATTCGCCAATTGCTGATTCCGTGCACCATGGTTGACCAGGGCAGCGCTGCGGCCCCGGCGCACATGCACGTTGTTCGCGTGTAATCAGGGAATCCGTCGCATTGCGTCGCCTCCCCTTTTTGCTGAATTCCTGATTCACTCTTTGGTTCGTTGTGTTTGGCTGCGTGTTGTTGAATAACAGAGTCTTGCAAAACCGTTCTTCAGAAGTTACTTCATAACAAGGAGAAAAACATGTATTCACGAATGGGCAAGTTGGTCGCATTGATGATGGTCTTCGCCATGCTGCTTACAGCGTGCGCCGCACCCGCGGCCGCGCCCGCCGCATCGGCCCCGGCCGATACCAGCGCAGAGGCTGCGCCCGCCGATGCGGCCGCCCCTGCTGATGCAGGCCGTACCTTCCGTGTGTGGTGGTTCGAAGGCGCCGACAGCGCCCCGGGCATCTCCTGGGCCGGCGCATTGGCCGACTTCCAGGCCATGCACCCGGATGTCAAGGTTGAATTCGAGCAGAAGACCTTCACGCAGATGCAGCAGACTGCGCAGATGGTGCTCAACTCGAATGACGTGCCCGATGTCATGCAGATCAACAAGGGCAACGGCACCGCTGGCCTTTACTCAAGCCAGGGTCTGTTGACGAACCTTGACGACGAGGCAGCAGCCCGCGGTTGGGACAAGGTCCTCAGCCCGAGCATCCAGACCACGGCGCGCTACAACGAGCAGGGCATCATGGGCACGGGTTCGCTCTATGGCATCCCGACCTACGGCGAATACGTTCTTGTCTATTACAACAAGACCATGTTCGATGAGCGCAACATGGCAATCCCCACCACGCTTGAAGAATTCAATGCCATTGCCGACGCGTTTGTGGCCGAAGGCATTGTGCCCATCACCGTTGGCGGCGCCGACGGCTGGACGCTGACGCACAACTGGCAGGAGCTTGTGCTCTACAAGCAGACGCGCGAAGGCATCAGCAACTTCCAGTTCCTCACGGGTGATGTGGACTTCCACGACGAAGCCTTTACCTTTGGCACAAGCGAGTTTGAGCGCCAGATCCAGGCCGGCTACTATGGCGACAATGCCAACGGCGTCATCGGTGACGACTCCAACCTGGCCTTTGCCCAGGGCAAATTCCCGATGAACATCACCGGCAGTTGGCAGTTCGGCAACTTCATGACCTCGATCACCGACTTCGAGTGGGGCATGTTCCTCATGCCGGGCAAGACCTTCTACACAGGTTCGGCTGGCAACATGTGGGGCGTGCCGACCAATGCCAAGAACAAGGACCTGGCCTACGACTTCATCACGCTGACGATTGAGCCCAAGGCGCAGACCCTCATGGCCAACAGTGGTGGCATTCCCGTCGCTGCCGACCTCAGCCTGATTGAAGACCCGAAGGTCAAGCAGTTGAATGAGGGCTTTTCCACCATCGTTGCCAACGACGGCCTCGCCTTCTACCCCGACTGGCCCGTCCCCGGCTACATTGACGTACTCGGCAGCGCGCTGCAGAACCTTGTTGCCGGTGACGCCACCGTCGACGAGACGCTCGACGCCATTGCCGGCCCGTACCAGGACTTCAAGGCCGGCATGTAGTAGTCGTTTCACCTCGAATCAGCTTGCCGGTTGACGGCAACACCGGCAATGCACTTTCGCCTCAATAGTGCCTGCGGGCGGTGTAAACCGCCCGCAGGCGGGGAGCGCATATGGCTGCACGTTCATCAACAGGCATCAACCGGGGCTACGGCTGGTATCTGATCCCCGGCCTGGTCCTCTTCACTCTCTTCATCTTTGCGCCCTTTGTGGCCAACATTGTCGTCAGCTTCACACGCTGGAGCGGCATTGGCATGCCCACATGGATTGGGTTGGCGAACTACCAGAAGGCCATCACCGACACAACCTTCTGGCTTTCGTTCCGCAACAATCTCTCGCTAATCGTGGCCATGACAGTCATTCCAACGCTACTGGGTCTCTTCCTGGCGGCGTTCTTGTTTGATTGGGTGGCCCCGCGCGTAGGGAGTGGCGCTGCCTCTTTTTTCCGCGCCGCCTACTACGTGCCGCAGGTGATTCCTGTGGTCGTGGCAGCGGTTGTCTGGCGGTGGATGTACCAGCCCGACTGGGGTGTCATCAACTATCTGCTCGGCATGGTGGGGCTGGAGGCCTGGCAGCAAAACTGGCTGGGCGACAAGACCACCGCGATGCCTGCCGTGATGGCTGTCATGGTCTGGATTCAACTCGGCTACCCCCTTGTGATCTTCATGGCCGGGTTGCAGCGCATTGACCCCGAAATGTACGAAGCCGCAGCACTGGATGGCGCAACGTGGTTCCGGCGTTTCCGCAGCATTACCGTGTGGCTGCTCATGCCCGAGATCTTCGTGGTTGTGCTGACCACCATGATTCATGCGCTCAAGGTCTTTGCCCCGATCTACGCCATGACAACGGGCGGGCCCGGCAACGCCACCATTGTGGCCGCCTACTTCTCCTACAAAAACTTCTTTGAGCGCTCTCAGGTGGGTTACGGCGCTGCCGTAGCCACTGTGCTGACCACGGTCATTTTGATTGTGGCCGTCCTGCAGGTGCGCTACCAGACGCAGCAAGAATCGTGGGAGGGATAGGATCATGAGTTACGCCACCCGCAACCGCTTCTCCAACTTTATGGCTATTGCCATGCTCACCGCCTTGCTGCTGCTGATGTTGGGCCCCCTCCTGATGATTCTGCTCAACTCATTCAAAAGCGAGCCCGAATACTTGACGCGCGGCCCGCTGGCCTTGCCACTCACCTGGTCGCTCGACAGCATACGCCTGGCGTGGAATCGCATCAACTACCCGACCGTTCTGGGCAATAGCCTCTACATCAGCCTGCTTTCGTCTTTGCTGGCAATTGTGATTTCGCTCTTCAACGCCTATGCCATGGGGATTGGCAAGGTGCGCGGGGCGACGTTCTTCCTGATCTTCTTCATTATCGCGATTACCCTCCCTGGCGAGGCGCTTATCTACCCGCAGTACTATCTCTTCAAGTGGGCAGGTCTCTACGACACGCGCCTGGCTGTGATTGTGATTCTGGCAACGCTCAACAGCGCGTTTGGCACCTATTTGCTCACCTCCGTCTTCCGCGCCTTTCCGCGCGAACTGGTGGAAGCCGCGATGATCGATGGTGCCGGCCCCTTTACTTTGCTGTGGCGCATGGTTGTGCCGATTGCGCTGCCCTCCCTCTCCGTGCTTTTCGTATTCTTCTTCATCTGGACCTTTAATGAGTTCTTCCTGGCGCTCATTTTCCTGGTCTCCAACTCCAAACAGACTGTACCGCTGGCGATTGCGCTGACAAAATCCGAGCGCGGCGTCGTCATCACCATGCAAAGCGCGTCGTCCATGCTGGGCATCATCCCCTGCATCCTCTTCTTTGTGCTCTTCCAGCGCACGCTGACACGCGGCGTAACGGCGGGCAGCATCAAGTAGGCAGCGGGCAACAGAGCATGACGGCACTTGCGGCCGTCTTACCAAACGAATTTGGAAACGCACCATGAGATTCTCGAATGGATATTGGTTGCTGCGCGACGATGTACAGGCGCGCTACGCGGTGGAAGCCGAAGGCTTTGGCGCCGCCGACAATGCATTGACAATCTACGCCGCAACGCGACACATTCAACACCGCGGCGATACACTCAGCCACGCAATGCTCACCGTGCGCGCTTCGTCACCCATGGAGGGTGTGATTCGCGTGCGTGTGAGCCATTTTGATGGCGGCGTCGAGCGCGGCCCCGCATTTGCCATTGCCGAGGCGCCCGCGGGCGCGGCCAGCGTTGACGGCGATGCGGCCACCTTCACCAGCGGCGAGCTGTCGCTGCACGTGGCGCGCAATGCGCCGTGGAACATGGAGTTCCGCGCCGGTGGGCGCGTGCTCACCGCCAGCCGCAACAAGGCTATGGCGTCAATCCGCAAAGCGGGCCTGCCCTACATGCACGAGCAATTGCAACTAGGCGTGGGCGACCTGGTGTATGGCCTGGGCGAGCGCTTCAGCCCCTTCGTAAAGAACGGCCAAACCGTTGACATCTGGAATCTTGACGGCGGCACCAGCAGCGAGCAAACCTACAAGAACATCCCTCTCTACCTGACGAATCGCGGCTATGGCGTCTTTATCAACAATCCCGGCGCCGTCTCGCTGGAAGTGGCTTCGGAACGCGTCACACGCGTGCAGTTCAGCGTGCCGGGCGAAGTGCTTGAGTACTTCGTGATCTACGGCCCCACACCCAGGGAGATTCTGGCCCGCTACACAGCGTTGACAGGGCGGGCCGCACTGCCGCCGGCCTGGTCCTTTGGCCTTTGGCTCAGCACCTCGTTTACCACGGACTACAGCGAGGAGACCGTTACCAGTTTCATTCAGGGTATGGCCGACCGCGACATGCCGCTGAGTGTCTTCCACTTTGACTGCTTCTGGATGCGCCAGTTTAACTGGTGCGATCTGGCCTGGGACAGCACATGCTTCCCCGACCCTGAGGGCATGCTGCAACGGCTCAAGGCGCGCGGGCTGCGCATTTGTGTCTGGATCAACCCCTATATTGCGCAGCGCTCGCCCCTCTTTGCCGAGGGCAAGGCCAACGGCTATCTGCTCCGCCACCCCAACGGCAACGTCTATCAGACGGACGACTGGCAGGCGGGTATGGGCGTTGTTGACTTCACGAACCCCGACGCGTGCGCGTGGTATCAGAGCAAGCTGCGCGCCCTGCTTGATATGGGTGTGGACACCTTCAAGACAGACTTTGGCGAGCGCATTCCCACCGACGTGGTCTACCACGACGGCAGCGACCCCGTGCTCATGCACAACTACTTCACGCTGCTCTACAACCGCACTGTCTTTACGCTGCTGGAGCAGGAGCGGGGCGTGGGCGAAGCCGTGGTCTTTGCCCGCTCGGCCACAACCGGCAACCAGATGTATCCGGTGCACTGGGGCGGCGACTGTGAATCGACCTTCGAGGCTATGGCCGAGACGCTGCGCGGCGGTCTCTCGCTGGGGCTGAGCGGCTTCGGTTTCTGGAGCCATGACATTGGCGGCTTTGAGGGCAAACCCGACCCCGCGCTCTACAAGCGCTGGCTTCCCTTTGGCCTGCTTTCGTCGCACAGCCGCCTGCACGGCAGCGGTTCCTACCGTGTGCCGTGGGTCTTTGATGATGAGGCTGTGGATGTGCTGCGCGCCTTTACCAAGCTTAAGGCCAGCCTCATGCCCTATCTCTACCAGCAGGCGGTTGTTGCAACCACGCAGGGCACGCCCATGCTGCGCGCCATGATGCTTGAGTTCCCCGATGACCCCGGCTGCGCCACGCTCGACCGCCAGTATATGCTGGGTGACTCTCTGCTTGTGGCCCCCGTCTTTACGGCCGAAGGTGATGTTGAGTACTACGTGCCCGCCGGTCGCTGGACTCACTATCTGACCGGCGCGGTGGTGGAGGGGCCGCGCTGGGTGCGCGAGCAGCATGGCTTCAACAGCGTGCCGCTGCTGGTGCGCCCGGGCAGCGTGATCCCCGTGGGGCCGGTGACGGATCGCCCGGATTACGATTACGCGGCAGGCCTTACGCTGCGCACCTACGCGCTGCCGGATGGCGCGGCGGCGCAGGTGACTGTCCCCGATTCCAAACCGAGCGCCGCCGGCGCGGCCGTGGCGCAGGTGACGGTCGCGCGCAGCGGTGGCACAATCACCGTGGACGTTGACGGCGATCTTGCCGACCTGAGCGTGGTGCTGGTTGGTGTGCAGAACGCAGCGGCGCAGGCTGGCTGCACCGTTGCCGCCAGTGACGATGGCGTGCGCGTGACACCCGCAGCGGGTGCGCGCCGCATGGTTGTTGCGCTGGAGAGTTAATTGCTGCGCAGTTTGTCTTGTAGTTGAAGCGAGGCTTCCAATATTGGAAGCCTCGCTTCGTTTTGATACACTGAAATCGATCCCCTCTATTCCCCGCAAAGCAGTACCCACCAGCGCAAGACCGTGCGCCTGTGCCGCCAAGGAGGTTGCCCCGTGAAGAACTACGTAGACAGTGCGGACAGTGCGGACAGTGCGGACGCTGTGGAATCCGCGCAATGCCCTCAACGCGCCCCCATGGCTTGGCGTTGGTTGATTGCGCTGCTGCTTCTGCTGGCTGTTGCACTGGCCGGGCGTACGGCGTTGGCGCAGGAGGCGCCTGCCGCGCCCCAGGCACCGATTTTAGCGACAACGCCCCTCGATTTCCAGCTTCCCGGCACACAGCCCGGCGGCCTGAGCACGCCCCTTATTTCTTCGCAGTCATGCGGTTATTGCCATGTGCCGGAGATTGTGGACGATTTCGCCGGCTCGATGATGGCGAACGCTGCGCGCGACCCACTCTTCCGCGCGGCGCTGCAGGTGGCAAACCAGGACGCAGCGGGCAGCGGCGAGCTTTGCCTGCGCTGCCATACACCCAATGGCTGGCTTGAGGGGCGCACGACACCGACAACGGGTAGCGACCTGACCAGCGAAGACCTCCAGGGTGTCTCGTGCAGCCTCTGCCATCGCCTTGTGGCCCCCGAAGCGCACCCCGGCGAAGCGCCCACCGACGCCGCCGAGCGCGCCCATGCCGCCGCCACGCTGGGCGTGCCGTTGATGACGGGCAGTAGCGCCTATGTTGTGGACCGCGAAGATGTCCGCCGCGGCCCCTTCCCTCCCGAAAACGCAACCCATAGTGCGGCGCAAAGCACGCTGCTGCGCTCGGCAGAACTGTGTGCAACGTGTCACGACATTGATAATCCAACGCTCACCTGGAACACGGCAACGCAGGCGTACGCGCTCAACCCCCTCGACACGCCCGCCGCAGCGGGCGCGCGCCTCTTTCCTGTAGAGCGCACCTACAGCGAATGGGAACAGAGCGCCTTCAACACCGAGAACGGCGGCGTCGCCGCCGTCAGCGCGCTCTACCCGGGCATCAAGCGCGCCACGATGACGCCCGATGGCCCGGTTACCGTCTGCCAGGATTGCCACATGCCGCTGATTGAGTCGCCACTGACTATCAACGGCGATCCCGCGCGCACAGTGGGCCGCCACCAGTTTGCCGGCGGCAGCGCGCTTTGGCAGAAGGGGATTGCCGCATTCTGGAGCCAGGTGCCCGGCGACACCTTTTTTGATGCGACACCCATCACCAATTCTGTGACGCTGGGCGAGGAGATGCTGGCGCGCGCGGCCACGCTGGAGATTACGATGACCCGCGCCATAACGGACGACGTGGCCAACCTTACTGTGAAGATCATCAACAATACGGGCCACAAGTTACCCACAGGGTATGCCGAAGGGCGGCGTATGTGGCTTGAGGTGCGCGTCTACGATGCAAGCGACACGCTGATGGCCGTTTCGGGGATGCCCACAGCCACGGGTGGTATTACCAACCCTGGCCGCATCTACGAAATCAAGCAGGGAATTACCACGGCGCACGCGCAGGCGCTGGGCCGGAGCGACCTCGAGGGCGAGGGCTTCCACTTTATCCTCAACAACAAGGTTTTCAAGGACAATCGCATTCCGCCGCGCGGCTGGAACACAGCCGGCTACGCCGCGCGCGACATGCTGCCTGTGGGCGCCACCTATGCTGCGGGCCAGTATTGGAACATTGAGTATTTTGTGCTGCCGGCAGGCGCGCGACGGGTGGACCTGCGCCTGCTCTTCCAGGCCGCATCCGACGAATACCTGGATTTCCTGGCAGCGGAGGCCAACATACCCGTGGCCGACGGCGTTGTGGGCGAGCCGGTGAATTGGGGGCAGACTGTCGCCGATCTGCGCGCCCAACTCGACCTTGACGAGCCGGTCGTCATGGCCAGCGCGACGAGGCTCACTCCGGCTGCCTTCAAGGAGAAGGTCTACCTGCCCGCCGTGGTGCAGGAATAAAAAGCAACATCTCAACGCAAAGGCACAAAGAAAGCAAAAAAACGCAAAGGACTG
>DIAV01000006.1:0-174 GCA_002415895.1 Anaerolineales bacterium UBA5069
GTCACTAAAGCGGCCACCCAACTCTTCGCGCGGGGCAAAGGCAATGCAATGCACAAGAAAATCCAACGCACCAAAGTGCTGTGCAATCTCGTCAAAGAGTCCATCCACTGCGGCCTCGTTGGTCACATCGCATTCGCGTACAAATGCACTGCCAATGCTGTCAGCCAGCGGTTC
>DIAV01000006.1:437-7444 GCA_002415895.1 Anaerolineales bacterium UBA5069
CTAATGCCCCACGCAATGCTGTCTTTATTGGCCAACCCAAAGATCATGCCCTTCTTGCCTGTGAACAAACCCATGCTTCTCTCCTCAATATCAATATGCAATCTCGACATCGCTGGCGGCGTCAAAGTGTGTGGTACACAGTCGGCAGATCATACGGCGCTTTCCTGAACGCATTTGCCTATGGCGGCCCGCCTCGTGCAGATGTAAGCTTATATAATCACTCACAAATTGCAGAATTGCCGCGCCGTCAATCCAAATGGCCAAAACTGAAAGGGCAGCACCATTGGCGTTGCGCATGGTTTGCGCTTAATTGCCGCGAGTCATGCGATTAACCCACGTTTAGCAAACTCGTCATGAATATTTCCATTTTCAGCAAATTCTCACTTTACAATGGGAATCGAGTGTGCTATATTGTCTTCAGAACTGCTCGATATCGCACTGCGGCTTGCCGCTTCGGGGGAAGTGCGAAATCGAGCAGTTTCTCTTTGCCCACTTTTGGCACCCTCACCACCATGCCCGCGCTATGCCTGCACAAAGTTGACGGTGCAGCACAATTTACCGCAAGCACCTTCCAACCGCCCGCAGCGCCCGTAACCTAACGGCAGAACGTCAGATTAACTGCCCAGCACGCGCAAAAATTTGCGTTTGCCAATCTGTATGACTTGTTCCGCTGCGCTGGGCGCAAGCGATGCATCCACGGCTGCAACCGTCGCGCCGTCCAGCCGCACGCCTCCTTGCTCAATCAGGCGGCGCGCCTCGCCCTTGCTCTTCACAATCTGCGCGTCCAGCAGAAGATCGACAAGCACCGTCGCTTCGGCAATCTGCACGCTGGGGGCATCGCTGGGCGCTGCGCCCTCGTGCATCCGGCGTGCATCCTGTGCGGCGCGTTCTGCGATCTCATCGTCATAGAAAATGCTGACGATTTCGCGCGCGAGCTTGTGCTTCAGCTCGCGCATCTCCATGCGCCCCGCGCCAACCTCGGCAAACTCGGCGTCAATCGCCGTCTGGTCCCAACGCGTGGCCAGCTCAGTGTAACTGCGCACAACGTTGTCCGGCAGGTTGAGCACCTTGGTAAAGACCACGCCCGGGGCTTCGTCAATGCCAATGTAATTGCCGGTGGACTTGCTCATGCGCAGCACGCCATCCGTGCCCACAAGGATCGGCACTGTGAGCACAATCTGCGGGCGCATAGCGTGCGCTTCCATGAGCTTGCGCCCCGCCATGAGGTTGAAGAGCTGTTCTGTGCCGCCCACCTGCACATCCGTCTCCAGCGCAACCGCGTCATATCCCTGCATCAGCGCATAGAAGAACTCCTGCAAGCCAATGGAATCACCCTTGGCGTAGCGCTTGGCAAAGTTGTCGCGCGCCAAAAACTGCTGCACCGTGAAGTGGCTGGCCAGTTGCACAACGTCGGCAAAATCGAGTTTACGCAGCCATTCATGGTTGTATTTAACGGTGGTCTTGTCACGGTCCAGCAGGCGAAAAACCTGCTCTGCATAGGTTGCGGCTTTGGCAACGGATTCATCGAGCGACTGCTGCTTGCGCGCCGAATCCTTGTCGCTGGCGTCGCCCACCATGCCGGTGAAGGTGCCAACCAGGAAGGTGACATCGTGGCCCAGATCCTGAAACTGGCGCAGCTTGCGCATTGTGAGGGTGTGGCCCAGGTGCAGATCGGGCGACGATGGATCATAGCCGCAGTAGACGCGCAAGGGGCGGCCACTCTTGTAGCTCTCCTCAAGGCGCTCGCGCAATTCCTTCTCCATGTTGGCGAGCGTCTGCGGGTCGCCAAAGTCGATACCGCGCATGAGAACGCGCATTTGCTGCTCTACGGGTGGAAATGATGCCATGCTGGATTAACCCTCCGGGTGGCCAATGGTTGCGCGCGCGTGCAGCGCAGGCATTTGATTGCTGGAAATGTCGAGCGGGAACTGCACTGCGCTGCCGCCGAGTCTCTGCGCACACTGCCGGCAAACGCCACCTACTGTAGTGAACAACGCGCGGCGCATCAAGCGGTGCGCCGCGCGCGGCATGCACTATTTGCTCTACCGTGGCTGCTACTGCGCGCCGACAGGTGTGGCCTCCACCACAGCGCCAAGACCGTTCACCGCCACCTTCCAACGGCTTTGCGGCACGCACAAGGCATAGGTGTCGGCTGTGAGCGCAAAGCTGCGCAGCGCACCATCCACGTTCACATCGCACATATAGCGCTCGCTGCGGTTGCCCGCCTCGCGATCCGGTGCAGCCGCCAGGCGTGGCCATTCGGGCGCAAAGCCCTCGCCGCTCTCAACCAGCGTGTCCACAATCACCCACTGCATGGTCTCAAATGTGCAGCGCGGGGCGTAGACCTCGTAAACACAATCCTGCAGGACATCACCGTAGCCTGTGCCCGTATCAACAGTGTAGGGTGTGCCGCATACCTCGCGCGCGCCCGTTGTGGGCACGTCGCTCGTGGCGTAAAGCTCATCGCGACAGCGCAGCGGTTCGACGCCGGCCGGCAAATCCGTCCTCCAGGCCGTCTTCTCAACGGGCACAAAGCCGAGCACCTCAACGCTGCGCTCCCAGCGCGCCCGTTCCACAGTCGCCACGTAGCTCTGTGACCGAAGGCCAAGCCACACAAAAATAACAATTGCCAGCAAAATCAACGCGCCCAGGCCCCACAGCCACCAGAGGGCGACGCCGCCCCGCTGTGGCGCGGGCAGCGGCGCGGGCGCGCCCGGTTTGCTCGCTGCGGCGCGGCGCTGCAAGGGTGCTCCACACTTCGCGCACAAGTGGGCAGTGCCCAGGTTCTTTGCCCCGCAAACATGGCAGGTGACTTCCGCCGGAGCGGCTGCAGGCAGTGGCCCCAGCGTCTCACCCGCAGCCCGCGCCCGTGCTCCCTTGAGTGGGGCATGGCATTGATTGCATGCGTCCGCAGTTGCACTGTTGCGCGCACCACAAAAGGGGCACTGCACATCAGGCCCCGCCGCAACGGCTTTGGCAACCTCGGTCGCCGCGGGATCATCTGTCGCAATCACCTGCCCCTGTGACGGAGCCTCAAAGTGCGCATTGGCTGGCTGCGGCGCGCCACAGGTGGGGCAAACCATGACTGTGCCGCCGCTGCGCGTGCCGCAGGTCGGGCATGTCCACTCCAACTCAATGTAACCAACGTGCTTTGGCTTCGCCATAATCTGGGGGGTCTCGGCTGAATAGACAGATGCGGGAATGCATCTTCCCACAGATAGGGGCAGTGTACGTTTGGCCGCACCCGCTGTCAAGATATTGGCGTGCAGCGGCAGGGCTACTCGCAAGTCAGCAATAGAGCGCAGGTGTTGCCCTGCAGCCATTTGCCCATCGGCTTGCAATGGAGACGGGCCGACCGTGAGGTAGTCGCCATGCCCATGCGTGCGCCCTCGCGGTTATGGGTCGCCTTGCCCTGCACGCATGGTACAATTTGGACATGAGCGAGTCCGACTTTGAGCTCCGCCCCACTGCGGGCGCGCACGACGAATATGTGATTGAGGGCAGCGCGCAAGCGAAAGCGTCGCCCTATTTGACGTTGCAGCCGCTCGAAGCCGATGAACTCGCCTTGCGTTATGGCCCAGGCAACGCGCCCCAAGCTGCCCCGCCACGCGCCGCACAAACAGCGCGCGCCGCAGAGAAAACGCACGCGGCAGAAGCCCAACGCAGCAGTGCACTGCGCAACGCACAACGGCGCACACGCGTGGATGCTATCCGCCGCGAACTGGCTGCCGCGGTACAGGCCTGGTGGCGCGCGCAGACTCTCCCCTCCGATGCCCTGCTGCGCGACGGGCTGATGTTGCTGGAGGAAGGGCACTCGCTCGATGAAACGCAGCGCACGCTGCTGGGGCGTACAGCCCTGGCGCGTGGTCATGGCATCTTCACCGCCCTGCGCCATCAAACCGACCCTGATCGCATTGCCACACTCGTGCACGAGGCCATCATGGCGGGAACGCTCACCCCCAACGGTCTGCGCGCACTGCTTGCGAACGACGCACTTGAGCCGCACTGGGTGACTGCGCTGGAGATTGCGTTGCGCGGTGACCTCGCGTCCCCCATCACAGCGCTGCGCGCACAGGTGGCGCTCAACCTGATCTCCTCAGCCTTCTGGCAGCGCGTGCCGGCACGCGTCGCTGGTCCGCTCCGCAGCGATGCACCCCCTGACGCAGCGGACGAGCTTGCGCCAGACGCATCCTCGCCCGCGCGTACGTGGGTGCGCGTAGGCGTCGCGTTGCTCCTTGTCGCGGCACTCGCGCTGCTTTGGTTCTTGCGCACACGCGCCGCCAACTTCGGTGATGTCATCGCAGTGCCGGCGGGCGCCTACATGGTGAGCGGTGAAGCCAACGCGCGGGTGCAGACTGCGTTGCCCGCGTATGTCATTGACAGGACAGAAGTGACCAACGCCGCCTATCGCGCCTGCGTGGACGCCGGTATCTGTATGTGGGCGGCGCCCGCGACGGGCGATCCGCTCCATGATGGCGCGCTGGCGCAACACCCGGTGACAAATGTCGCGTGGGAGGAGGCGCAGGCCTTTTGCGCCAGCCGCGCCATGCGACTGCCCAGCGTTGCCGAGTGGGAAGTCGCGGCCAGTTTCGCACCCGCCACCCAGCGCACCTGGCGCTTTCCCTGGGGCGATGCATGGGAGCCGGCCTTCGTCATCGGCGGTGCAGAGAATGGCTTCACAGCCACAGCCGCCGTGGGATCGCGCTCGCCGCAGGGCGACAGCCCGCAGGGCGCAATTGACATGGCCGGCAACGCGGCCGAGTGGACCGACACACCACCCGCAGGCGCGCTCGATCAGGCGCTTGTCAAGGGCGGCTCCTACCAGGACGGCGCAACCGCACTGCAAGTCCATGCTATGCAGATCATGCCACGCAGCCTGCGTGCGCCCTGGATCGGCTTTCGTTGCGCCGCACTGGCCAACTGAACGAGGTCACAGCGCACCATCCCTGTCCGGCAGTTTCCCCACGCAAGCCACCTATGCTACAATCGGGCGACTTTTCACCAGGCCTGCGGCACTGCGCCGCGCAGAGGTGGGCGCGCTGCCCATTGATTTGAGGATTTGCCCGATGTCGCTGACTGCAGATTCGACTGATAGCGTTGAAGCGTCGGACTACGCGCCACCCCCCACGCACGGTGAGCATGGCATTGAGCCTGCCTCGCTGGCTTTGCTTGAGGAGCTCGCCTTTGCCGAGCGCATTGCGCGCGAAGCCGCAACCATCATCAACACCTTCTACATCGGCTCCTCCGAGGTGCGCTACAAGACCGACGATGAGCCTGTCACCGAGGCGGACCGCTCGGCCAACTTGCACATTCTGGCGCGCCTCCATTCTCGCTATCCCGAGGATGGCGTGCTCTCCGAGGAATCCAAGGACGACCAGAGCCGCCTGAAGAAGGAACGCGTCTGGATTATTGACCCCTTGGACGGCACGCGTGAGTTCATTGCGCGCAATGGCGAGTTTTCGATCATGGTAGGGCTTGCCATAGGTGGCAAGCCCGTGCTTGGTGTCGTTATGCAGCCAGCGACCGGCCTGCTCTATGCCGGTGCGCAGGGGCTGGGCGCCTATCTGCTTGAGGATGGCGAGCGCGTGCCCCTCACTGTGAGCAGTGTGGACCAGATCAGCCACATGGTGCTTGTCAGCAGCCGCAGCCATCGTCAGCAGATTGTGGATCGTATGCGCAAGGTCATGCGCATTAACACCGAGCGTACATCGGGCAGCGTTGGCCTCAAGGTGGGCCTCGTTGCGCGCCGCCTTGCCGATCTGTACGTCCACCCCAGCCCGGGCTGCAAGGAGTGGGACCTTTGCGCGCCCCACGCGATTATGGAGGCGGCGGGCGGCCGCATGACCGACTGCTGGGGCAACCCCTTGCGCTACAACAAGCGTGATGTGCGCGGCCACAACGGGCTCGTCGCCAGCAACGGCATCTGCCACGACGAAATTGTGGCGCAGGTGGCCGCCGTATGCGAAGAGTTTGGATTCAATGAAGATGACGGCTTCTGGTAAATCGGACTGAAAACTGGATAGCAGCGATTGCAAACGGCGGCCCGCGGGCCGCCGTTTTGTTTGCCTTTGCACCGATAATATCCTTTGATAGGCGTGCGCCGTCGCACTTTGTGGCACGATCGTCGCAACGCACGAGTGCAGCCGCAGCGGGGCAACGAACAAAGGAAGCGTGTGTATGAATTCAAGAATCTACAAGTGGACTTTCTGGCTTCTTGCAGCCTTCGCAGGGTTGCATTGGCTGGGCACACGCTGGGGCGCAACAGACGCTGAGGTGGATGCAAATCTGCCCGGCGATGACGTCATTCCGCATCCCAACTTTGAGACGACGCATGCTGTTTCTGTGGCCGCACCGCCTGCGACCATTTGGCCGTGGATTGCACAGGGCGGCTACGGTCGTGGCGGCTGGTATAGCGAATCGTGGCTGGACCCGATCATTATTGGCGCGCTCGTCGTCATGACCCCCGCAGGCAAGCCAAAGCCCACGCGCCCACCGCGCAGCGCCGACACCATACTGCCTGCATACCAACACCCGTCCGTTGGTGACATTATCCCTGACGGCCCACCCGACACGGCCTGGTTCCGCGTCATGTCAGTCGATCCCGACCATTCCTATGTGTTGCACTCGACCACGCATGTCACCTACCTGACGCCCACAACGCTGCAGAGCAGCCGCTGGGCGCTCAAAGGCGATTTCACATGGGTCTTTGCGTTGCAGCCGGCAGCAGGTGGTGGCACGCGTCTGCTCTTGCGCACGCGCGCGAGTGCCCAGCCACGCGCCGTGCTCAAACTCATGTATCCCCTGCTGCTGGCGGGAGATTTTGCGCAGGCGCGCGCGATCCTCAACGGGATCAAGCAGCGCGCCGAAAGCGCGACGGGCCGTGCGTAACAGGCCGCGACGGCAACGCGAGTCATCTGCTGCGAGGATTCCGTTTTGGGGAGCCACATTGCGCGCCTGACTACGCGCTCGCCTAACTGCGGACTTTCGAGAAGCCCTGGGCCCGCTCT
>DIAV01000241.1:0-14094 GCA_002415895.1 Anaerolineales bacterium UBA5069
CCAGCCCTGTGGAGAGGTTGTTGGCCACCCCGCGCAGCGCGCCGACATCCCCCGCCAATTCCTTGGGCGAGGAAGAGACCAGCACGTTGAAAAGCAGTGTCAGCAGCGAGCCTTCGCCCAGGCCCACGATGATGAGCCCCAGAATCACAATGGGCGTGCCCCACTGGTTGTTGATGGTGAAGGCAAGCAGCGTCATGCCGATGGATGCCAAAAGCAGCCCCGTGACGCCAATGAGACGGGAGGAGAGCCACTTGTACATGCGCACAATAAAGATGGCCGAGAAGGCAATGGCGAGCGTGTAGGGTACGACGGCAACTGCTGTAAAGAAGCTGGTGCCACCTTGCACAATCTGGATGTAGAGCGGGATGAGGAAGTTGACGGCCGGCCCCAGCGCGCCAATCACAAGCAGCGTATAGAGCGCTGAACGTTCGGGCTTGTTCTCAATTACTTCGAGCGCCAGCAGCGGCGTCTTGTTCTTTGCCACACGGCTTTCCGTCCAGCCGAAGAAGGCCTGCCCCAGGATAAGACCGAAGATGATCATGAAGGGGGCGGGTGAAAGGCCCAGCAGCGAGAAGGGCGCTGCTGCCTTGGCCATGACAATGCCCCAACTGTTGAGGTTGTTCGCGCCAAAGCTGATGAGCGCGATGGCTGTGGCCGAGATGACAACGCCCACAAGGTCGATTTTGACGCCCCGCTGGCGCGGCACGACCTTAAGACGGAAACTGAGGAAAAGTACGACAAACGAAACGATCGTCAACATGCCAAAGGAGACGCGCCAACTGATCGCCGTACCCAGCCAGCCGGCAATAAAGAAGGCCAGTGCGCCCGCCAACGCTGATGAACCCGCCAGCGCACCCAACGCCTGCGCCTGCTGTGCGCCTCTGTAGTTGGCCGCAATCAGCACCACCAGCGAGGGGACGAGCATGGCTGCGGCCAGCCCCGCCAGTGCCTGCGCCAGATTCATCATGCTGGCGCTGTTGGCCAGCGCCATGAGCAGCATGGCCAGGCCATGCAGAACCACGGTGACCTGGAAGACAAGGCGCTCGCCCACAATCTTGCCGATCTTGGCGCCCAGCATCACGAAACCAGCAACAACCAGAGAGTAGAAGACGAGCGCGGTGCCCACAGCCGTGGCGGAGACGCCCAGGTCATCCACAATGGGGCCAATGGAGACAGGAATGGCATTGACGTTGAAAGCCATCTGCATCTGCGCGATGATGATGATGATGAGGGGCAGCCATGAGACTGCCGCCTCAGCGCTCATTTGCGCTTTGGGTGACGGTGAAGGCACGGATGGTCCGGCGCGTGTTGACATAATTAATTGACCTCAAACTGTTTGGGTGGGCGTTGCTGCACGGGCGCACGACTCGACCGCCGCTCAGGTCGCTATTGTGCAGCAAAAGCGCGCAATACGCGCAGGATTTGTCACAACGAAACCAGGCTGCGGCATTGCAGTTTTCACTGGATTGTCAGGGGTGAACTTCGCGAACTGCACCCGCGCAAACCCGTGCGTAGACAGCACAATCTGCGCAGTGATTTCAACTGCACGCAGTACGCGCATGGATGGAAGGAGGTATTGCAACACTAGAATAGCATAGTGTGCAAAGTGCGCAAAGGAGCCTTACACCGATTGCTATACTCTTGTTATACTTTTTTGACGATGTGCTTAGTCAGGATGCCCGGATCTGATGCCCGGGTGTGAGGTCAGAACAATGCGGGGAGGCAAAAGCAAAGGGGCGGCCTTGCGCAAGGCCGCCCCTTTGCTTTTGGGCTAAATGCTAAATATCGTTGCGGAAGGCGTAGGTGCGGCGATAGCCGTAGTCGGTGCTAAAGCTGCCAAAGGCCTTTTTGCCCATTTGTGCAACGGGGTATTTGCCCAGGCTGCGCATGCCGCGCCGGGCAATTTGCGAGGGGCTGTAGATTTTGCGGCAGAGCCAGTCATAGGCTGAGCGCAGTTCGTCCACGGTGAAATTCTTCGGCTGAAAGGTAACGTGGGCCGTGTCATAGTGGCTCCACGGCGAATCCAGCAACCGGTTCTCCGCCTCCACGAGGTCGCGGAAGGGGGTGCCGGGATAGGGGGTGAGCATGGTTGTGCTCACGCTGTCCAGTTCACTGGTGCGGATGAAATCCCACATGGCCTGGAAGGTTTCGGGGGTGTCCTGGTCAAAACCCATGACGAAGAGACCCACCACGCCCACGCCCATGCTGCGGATGGTGCGGATGGCTTCGCTGGCGCCGAGCGCCGCGCCCTTGGACTTGCCGCCCAGTGATGAACGATTGTCGGGGTTCACACTCTCGAAGCCGACAAAGTGCTTATCAAGGTGCGCGGCCACACTCATCTCGAGCAGCTCGGGGTGCTTGGCAATGCTCATCTCTGACTGGCAGGTCCACCCGTGCAGGTCGAGCTTGGCCAGGGCCTCAAAGAGGTGCGCGCAATAATCGGGGTCGGTTGTAAAGTTCAGGCCGAAGTTGTCGTCGGTGAGGAAGAAGCGCTTGATGCCGCGGCGCTGAATTTCATCCACCACTTCGTCAATGGGGCGCAGGCGCATTTTGCGGCCGCTCACACGGATGGCCGTGCAGAAGGAGCAGTTGCGCGGGCAGCCGCGCGTAATCTCGAGATAGGGGGTCCAGTAGTTGTTTTTTTCGTCCACCATCTGGATGACGCGGTCGCTGATATTGGCGAGCCCTGTCAGGTCGGCCCAGGTCTCGTCCTCGTAGCGGCGCTGCATGCCCTTGATGCCGTCGGCGGCAAAGTCTTGCAGCAACTTCTGCCAGGTGAAGTAGCCTTCACCCACCATAATGCTGTGCGTGAAGGTCTCGCTGTGCTCAGGCATGAGCGTCGCGTGTACGCCGCCCAGGACAACGCCGGCGCCCTGTTTCATGGCGCGGCGCGCAATCCGCTCGGCGCCTTCAATTGTCACCGTCATGGAGGTAATGCCGACGAGATCGCCTTCGCGCAGCGTGTCCAGCGGCAAATCGCGCACGTTTTCATCCCAGATCTCAACAGGCATTTCATTGGGAACCAGCGAAGCCAGCCGCATGAGGGTGTAGGGGGAGCCCGGGGATTTGCCGAAGACCCGGCCATCACGCCGAGGTTGAATCAAAACAACGCGTCGCATGCGTCCTCCGCGAACATTTTCCTGCAATGGATGAATTCGGTGCGTAGCTGCCGATGGCAGGCGTCGAATTCAAAGCGATCAGAAATTAACGGGTTGCGCCCCAACAGGTCAACCCGGCGTGCGTGCCATTCTATCATACGCGCACGCTTTCCGTGCAATTATTCAAAAATAGATTATAAAAATCCCAAGTGCAGGCACCGCAAGCCATGCAACGCAGGCAATGCGCTCAGCCTTCACGCCAACTTTCGAAGGGCACGGATGTGTCACCGGGCTGCCACTGCTGCACGCGCAACTCGGCTTCGTCGAGCTTGCGCGCACAGAGTGCGGCCAGGGCAGCGCCCTGCTCGTAAAGCGAGAGCGATTCTTCGAGGGGCAGGTCGCCCTCTTCGAGGCGGCCCAGCACAGCTTCAAGCTGCTGAAAGGCCTCTTCATAAGAGATTGTCTCATCGACGATTGTTGCTGCTTGTGTCTCCGCTGCTGCGGGTGTGGCCGGGGCCGTATTCTTCGCCATCATCGCTCCAGAGCGCGTGGATAGGGCATGTACGTTACGCAGGTACAGGCGCGACAATGCGTCGCAGTCGTGACGATTTGCCGCAGTCGTACAGTATAGCATGCGCGCGCGGCGCGCCCCGCATTGTGGTGCGCACTGCGCAGAACCATTTGGCAGCCGCGACAGCAGCAGCCGCGGCTGCTGCGCAGCATAGGCGCGCCGAAATGCTGGCTGTTCCTGCTGACCCCACCATCGGCGCAATTTGTCTGCCCGCGCCGCCAAATGTATTATCGGTCGCGTGCACCCGACGGCGGTCCGCACAGTGACGCACCCTGCGTTTACCCTCTACCGCTCAATCCCCATGGTTGAATCGACAGAAGCCCAATGACAGCCAATTCGACTATTCTCCGGCGGCGCCGCGGCGGCGCAGCAACGCGCCCGCTGTTCACGCTCGCGGCGACCCTTTGGCTGGTAGCGGCCATGCTCGTCCCTGGTCGCGCTGAAGTGGCGCTCTCGGCGCTGCCGCGCCAGGATGAGCCACCCGTTACGGGGGCTTCAACCGATGCCTTCTTCCCGCTGGCTGCGGCCGGCATCCCGCTCGCGGGGCCCCTGCCCATCGATCTGAATCTGGCGGGGGCGCATTCAGTGCGCGCCGCCGACGTGGACCGTGATGGCCGCCTTGATGTGGTGGCCGCGGCGCGCGATGACGGGCGCATTATCTGGTATCACAATGAGGGCGGCGCAACCCCTGCCTTCAGCGCCCGCGCAGTGGGCACGGTTCCGGGTGCATATCTGGCGCTGCCCGCCGACATCAACCGTGACGGCCAGATCGACATTCTGGTGATTGCCGTTAGTGTGGTGGACCCCGCCGCAGCCGGCGCTGCCGCGCCTGAACCAGCGTTGGCCGACCCAGCAGCGGCACAGGGCAGCGGCCAGGTGATTTGGTTCCAGAATGATGGCCAGCCCGCGCCCGGTTTTGTGGCGCGCACCCTGGCCGGCGGCCTCAACTATCCTGTCTCCGCCGCCGTCGCCGATCTGGATCGCGACGGCGACCCCGATGTGGTTGTGGCCTCGCGCGATGATGGCACGCTGCGCTGGTTTGCCAACAACGGCGCACCCGTTCCCGCATTTGCCGCGCGCCAGGTGATTGGGGGGCTGGACGGCGCTGTCTCGGTGGATGTGGGCGATATTGACCGCGACGGTGACCCTGATCTTGTATCCGCCTCGGAAAATGATGACCGTATTGTCTGGCACGCCAACAATGGTGCGGGTGCGTTTTCGCCCATTGTCATTCGCCCGGGCGCACCTGTGCCCGACAAGGATTTTGCCAAGTCCGTGCACCTTGCCGACATGGAGGGCGACGGTGACCTCGACGTCCTCTACGCATCCGAGGGAGGCAACGAGATTGGCTGGTATGTGAGCAACGGCGCGCGGCCGCCCCAGTTTGCACAGGTGGCGCTCTTCCAGGATGCCAATCACGCCAAGTATGTGACCACGGCCGACATGGACCGCGACGGCGCGCTTGATGTGCTTTGGGCGGCGTCGGGCGATCCCGGCAACGGCAGTCAGGCGCGCGTGGGCTGGCTGCGCAGCAACGCTGCCGCCGCACCCCAGTTTACGCCCCTGATCATCCAGCCCGATGCCCCCGGCGCGCGCTACGTCTTCCCCGCCGACCTTGACGGCGACGGCGATCAGGATGTGCTCACCGCGGCGCGCGAGAGCGGCCAGATTGTCTGGTTTCAGAACCGCACCATCCATCGCACGGCGCTCTATCCGCCCAGCAGCGTGCGCACGATTGGCATCTTCAAGTCGTCGCGCCATGCGGTCGCCGGCGATCTGGACGGCGACGGTGACCCCGATGTTGTCTCCGTGGCGCAGGATCATCTCACGTGGTTTGAAAACAAGGGGGGCTATCCCCTGGAGTTTGCGCCCAATCTCATCCCCTCGCAGCAGTATCAGGGGCGCTGGGTGGAGATTGCCGACATGGACAGCGATGGCGACAACGACGTGATTGTGGCCTCCAACGAGAACAAGCGCATCTTCTGGTATGAAAGCAACGGCGCCCGCCCCCCTGCTTTTACCGAGCGTGTGATGAGCGAATTGACGCAAGGGCCGCGCGCCGTGCTCGCCGCGGACCTTGACGGCGACGGCGATATGGATGCCTACGCCGCCTCCGACGAAGACAATCGCGTGGCGTGGATGGAGAACAACGGCGCGCGCCCGCCGGTTTTCACAACGCGCAACATTGACACCGGCTCCAACACAGATGAGGTGCTGCGCTATCCGCGCTCGGTTTTTGCGGCGGACATGGACGCTGATGGCGACCTGGACATTGTGGCGGCTGCCCAGGGCAAGGACAATGTGCTGCTCTATGAGAACAGGGGCGGGGCGCCGCTGCAGTGGGCGCGCCGCATTATCGGCAGGGGCAAGGGCGTGCAGCATGTCCACGTGGCCGACATGGACGGCGACGGTGACCCCGATGTGGCGCTTGCGGCCGAGGGGACGCCAACCGAGCCGCAGAACCTTGTTAAGGTGCTGATCAACAACGACGGCCGCAGCCAGAGCTTTAGCGAGATCATTGTGGACCCGTCGGCTTCTTCTCCGCACGCTGTGGTGACGGGTGACGCCGACGGCGATGGTGACATGGACATCTTTGGCGCGATTGAAGGCGACAACCAGATCGTCTGGTACGAGAACAACGGGCGCAATCCACCGGCCTTTGCCAAGCATATTATTTACGACAAGGCCTTTGTGGCCCACGGCGTGAATGTGGCCGACATGGATGGTGATGGCGATCTGGATGTGCTGGCGGCCGCGCGCGACAGCGGCGCGGTGCTCTGGGCCGAGAATCTGGGCGGCCAGTATCGCTTTAGCGAAGGTCCCTTTACCCAAAGCGCACGCGCCGTGCTCACAGTCAACGCCGTGCATATGGGGCGTGCGGCAGACCCTGCGCTGCAAATGGCAGTGCTGGATGTCCGCTTTGAGGACGGTGCGGGCAATCGCCTGACAACTGCACAGGTTGCCGCGCGCGTGCAGTCGCTTAGCGTGTATGCCGAGAACAACGGCAACGGCGCTCTTGATGATGGCGACTTGATCCTGGCCACGGAAACCGACATGACGAAGGCAGCGAACGGCCGCCTGCTTGTCTCGCTCACCAGTGGCGCACGTTCGGCGCTGGTGGGGCCGGGTGGCGCCATTACACTCTATGCCGCGGCCAGCCTCACAGCCGTCTGCGGCACACAGCCGCTCAAGCTGGTGGCGCGCCCAGCCGCACCCACAGCCGTCGATGAGCTTGCCGGTGACCGTCTGCTGGCCGAGGGCGTGCCATCCTTGGCGGGGGGCGAAAACGTCGCACCCATTGACCCGCCAAAGAATCTGCGCATTAACGAGGTGAGCGCCAACCCCATTGCTGGTGACGACTGGCTGGAAATCTACAACAACGGCCCTTTCCCTGTGGATATGGGCGGCATGTTCCTGAGCGACGACATCGGCGAACCCACCAAGCACCAGTTGCCTGCAGGCATCACCATTCCGCCCTACAGCCATCTTGTCTTCATTGCCGATGAAACACCGGGCCCCATGCACCTCAACTTCAAGCTGAGCTCATCGGGCGAGACTGTTGTGCTTTCAGACGTGCCCAGCCGGCAGACGCGCCCCCTGGACACAATCACCTTTGCCGCGCAGGAGCCGGACCAGACGGCCGGGCGCAACCCCGACGGCAGCGCTACATGGGCGGCACTGCGCGCGCCCAGCAAGGGCTTTGCCAACGTGCGCGCGGGGCTCAACGTCCCCGCTTACCTGCCGGTGATCATGAAGAGCCCGGGCTGCTAACGGCATCATTGATCATGGATCATTGGATAATAAAGAGGGGTGGTCGCAATGACCACCCCTCTTTATTATCCAATATTCAATGATCAATTATGGTATTAACAGCAGCTTGCCCTTGGACTGCCGGTTGGCCATGTAGGTTTGGGCGGACGCGGCATCTCCCAGGGGGAAGGTTTGATCAATGCGTACATCCAGCTCGCCATTGGCCACCCAGCCAAAGACTTCGTTGCAGCGGGCCAGGAACTCGTCGCGCGTGCGCATGTAGGCCCCCAGCGAGGGGCGCGTGATGTAGAGCGACCCCCTGGCGTTGAGCACCTGCAGATCAAAGGGGGGCACCGGGCCGCTGGCTTGCCCCCACAGCACCATCATGCCGCGCGGGCGCAGGCAATTGAGGCTTTTGTCAAAGGTGGCCTGCCCTACCGAGTCATAGACGACATCCACGCCGCGCCCCTGCGTCCACTCCTTAACGGCCTGCTCGAAGTCCGCTTCCTCATAGAGCACCACCTCGTCTGCACCGGCGGAGCGCGCCAGCACAGCCTTTTCGCGCGTGCCCACTGTGGCAATGACGCGCGCGCCGCGCCGTTTGGCGGCCTGGAGCAGCAGCCTCCCCGTGCCGCCCGCGGCAGCATGGATGAGCGCCGTGTCGCCCTCCTGCAGGGGCCAGGTGCTCGTGGTGAGGTAGTGCGCCGTAAGCCCCTGCACCATGAGCGCCGCGCCCTGCTCGTCGGTGATGGTATCCGGCAAAGGAGTGACCTTGGACGCGGGCACGGTGGCATATTCGGCATAGGCGCCGCTGTGCATACACCACGCCACACGCTCGCCCACACGCAGATCGGTGACGCCCTCGCCCAGCGCATCCACGACGCCGCTGCCTTCCATGCCGGGCGTAAAGGGGAGCGTCATCTTGTACTGCCCCAGCCGTTGGTAGATGTCGATGAAGTTGACGCCAATCGCGGCCAGGCGTATGCGCACCTCGCCGGGGCCGGGCTGCGGCTGGGCAATCGACTCCAGTTGCAGCACTTCAGGGCCGCCGTGATTGTGAATGCGAATTACTTGCATGATTGCTCCTTGCTGTGAATACCTGTTGGGCGCACATGGCATGCACCCGCTTGTTATGTGCGTGGCAGCCCCTCGAGGAGCCGCTTTTCCATCTTGCAGACAAAGGTGTAGGCGGGGTCAAACATGTTGCCCAGTTCATAGCGCACCGTTTGGCCCATGAGTGTTTGCGCGCCCAGGGCGTCCAGTGCGTACTCGCTTTGCAGCCAGCGCACCATTTCGGTGGTGGCGTGCTGCACCGCCTGATCCAGCGGGCGGGCGTTGCCCAGCGTAAAGATGTGTGTGTCATTCTCGCCGCGCGGCCAGCCAATGCGCCGTCCCTTCTGCACACGCACGCGGAACTCCACATTGCATGAGATTTCAATGCCGGTGCCCACCATTTCGCCATCGCCCTGCTGCGCGTGGGCGTCACCCAGGAAGAAGAGTGCACCGGGCGCGAAGACCGGGAAGTAGGCGGTGACGCCCTCCACAAAGCCGCGGTAGTCCATGTTGCCGCCGTGCTCGGCCGAGGTCGCGGTGGAGATGGCCTGTCCCTCGGCGGGGGCCACGCCAAAGCAGCCGAGCATGGGCGCAAGGGCAAAGGCATAGTGGCCCAGGCTGGTTTGGGGTGATGTGAGAATGGCCGTGCCTGCGTCCATGTCCACATCCCATTCGGCGCGTGGACGGCCACCGTCCGCATCCACCGGCAGCGCAGGGACAAAGTCGGGGTCCACCACATTGGGTGCGAGCGCGGCGCGGCCCCAACCCCAGCGGCGATTGGGGGTAATGCGCACCAGATCCACGGCCAGCGTGTCGCCGGGCTCGGCACCCTGCACAAAGAAGGGGCCTGTCATGGGGTTGCCGGGCGGGGTGATGCGCGCCTTGTGTGCGTCGTATCCACCAGCATCCACACAAGTGGTAACGACGGTATCGCCGTCGGCAATCACCAGCGCCGGCTCGGTGGTGCACATGGTGGTGTAGTAGCGCGTGGGTGTAAAGGTGTGCGTGGTCATGTAGGCCTCCAAATTAAGCAACAGCACCATCCAGAACACGGATAACAGCGGATGTCAGTGTGTATCCTTGCTGTTTCCGCTGTTATCTGTGTTCTGGATGGTGCTGTTGCGTGCGTTGCGATTGGATCATGGCGTGAATTTTACTCTGGTATCACTTTCGTACTGCATCCGGCACCATTTATTTGTCGGGCCGGGCGCGCGGATCGAGAAGCTGATCCACGTGCACCCACAGCGAGCGCGCATAGCGAAAGATCAGCGGCCATACAATAATCGTCTCTGCAATGATGATCGCAGCAAAGAGTGCGACCGAAACGTTGCGCATGGCCAGCAACACAGCCGAGGGGACAATGACAAGGAAGCCAAGCACATAGGCAATGAACATTGAGTTGAGGTAGTAGCCATGCTCGCGCTCAAAGGGCACGCCGCAGCGGGGGCAATTGCGGTGCATTGACAGGAGCGAGCGAAAGAGCGGCCCCTCGCGGCAAACGGGGCAGCGCAGGCGCAGCATGGCCCACATCTGCCTGCCCAGCGGTGTGCGCAGGGGAGCAACTGTCACGCTCGGGTCTCGGGACAGGTCGGTGGACGGTTCGGTGGATGGATCGCTGCGGTTCATGATGGCATGGAGCGGCTGGGCAGCAGCCGGCGCTTGGGGGTGATGGGGACGCCGTAGCGTTGGCAGTAGAGCGCAATGAACTTGGCGCCAAAGAGTACGATCATGGCAATGTAGTAGATCCAGATGAGGAAGAGGACCACGGTGCCGCTGGCGCCGTAGAGTGTTGCGCCAAAGACGCGGTCCAGGTAAAAGCCAATGATGCGGTTGCCCACAGAAATCAGCACCACAGTGAGCACAGTGCCCGGCAGCACATCGCGCCAGCGCATGCGGCCCCCCGGCAGGAACTTGTAGAGCGCGCCAATCATGAGCACCGACACCAGCGGCGCCACCACAAAGCGCAGCAGCAGTTGCGTGCCGGGGAAATCTGCAAAGAAAAGCTCAATGGGGGTGGGCGGCAGCGTCGTCAGGATAACGTTGACCGCCAGCAGCAGTACGAAGAAAAGCCCCACCAGAATGACTGCGGCCGCAGAGAGCAGGCGCGCAATGACATAGTAGAGAACGCCGTGGCTGATGGTTGTAAAGCCTTCGGGCAGGCCATACATGGCGTTGATTGAATTGTGCAACTGGTGGAAAACCGTGGACGCGCCGTAAATGAGGAAGAGCACGCTGATGAGCGTTGCGGCCAGGCCACCAGTCGTTTGTGTATGCCCCTGAACGATCTCGCTGAGAAAGGCCGCAGGCACGTCACCCGCTCGGCTGCGCACAATGTTGAGGATCTGGTCGGTTGTTGAGGCGGTATCCAGGGGGGCGATTGTAATGCTGTACTGGCGTGTGAGCAGCGAGATGATCTGGCGTTCAAAGCGATAGGCGCCCGCAAAATAGACAGTCAGGTTAATGAGCAGTGTGAGCAGGGGCACAATGGAGAAGATTGTGTAGTAGGCAAGCGCCCCTGCATAGACAAAGGCGTTGCCATTGCTCCACTGAAAACTCGTCTCGCGCAGCAGACGCACAATCCCGCGCACGCTGAAAGGTTCGCTGCGTTGCACTGGGGGAGTGGATGTCACGATGCGCTCCACAATAGCGAGGAATCGAGGAAGGAGGAAGCGAGGCTTCCAGAATCGGAAGCCTCGCTTCGATAGACCGAATGCCTACGCCTTGCGCGCAATTGCCACTGTCACGTTGACGCCGCCCAGGTCGAAGAGGGCGTTGGGCAAATGCGCAGGGATTGCGTTTTCCTGGCCGGGATGCACCTGCACCAGATCAACGCTTAGCGTCTCATCACGAATGTAATCGCCAAAGTGGGCGAGCACCTCGTGCATGAGATCGCCGTCGCCGAGGTAGGTGACAATGCGGTCACTGATGGCAAGGTCGGTGTCCTTGCGCAACTGCTGGACACGGCGCACGATTTCGCGTGCGTAACCTTCCTGCGTGAGCGCATTGTCAAGTTCCGTGGTTACGGCAACCAGGTAGCCGCCCTCCTCGGCCACGCTGTAGCCGCTGCGCGGCGTCGAGCGCACCTCCACATCCTCAGGCGCAATCAAATACTGCTCGCCCTCCGCCACAATCGTCACGGAATCACCCGCCTGCAGGGACGCGGCCAGTGCATAGGCATCCATGGTTGCCATGGCGGCGCGAATTTTGGGGTAGCCCTTGCCGTACTTCTGCCCCAATTGCTTGGGGTAGGGAAACACGGTGACATCCACCAGATCGCCGCTGGCGTCCGTAAAGACCAGCCCCTTGACGTTCAACTCGTCGAGCATGAATTGCTGCAGGCGGCGCAGAGCATCCGTCTCGGCGGCGTTGCGTGTGCGCACCACAACCTGCGCCAGCGGCTGGCGCACCTTGAGGTTGGCGTTCTGGCGGGCGGCGTGGCCCAGGCTGGTAATACGCTGCACCAGGGCCATGTCGCTGCCCAGTTGTTCATCCAGCAGCCCTTCGTCAACCTGGGGCCAGCGACTCAAGTGTACGCTGTCGGGTGTGCCTGCGTCCAACCCGTGCACGAGGTTTTGGTAGAGCTCCTCGGCAATGAAGGGTGTTGTGGGCGCAAGCAGTTGGCTCAACGTAGCCAGCACGTGGTGGAGCGTGGCCAGCGCTGCGGCGTCGCCCTCCCAGAAGCGGCGACGGTTGAGGCGCACATACCAGTTGCTCAGGTTGTCCACAAAGTCGGCCACGGGGCGCGTCGCGCCCAGCACGTCATAGTTCTCCAAGGCTTCGGTGACATCGCGCATCAGCCGGTTGAGTTCGGCCAGCACCCAGCGGTCCAGCAGGTTGTCGGGGCGCGGCTGCGCGTCCAGTTGTGGCTGCCAGTCACACAGGTTCGCATAGGTGACAAAGAAGCTGTAGGTGTTCCAGAGCGTGTTCATGAACTTGCGCACAGTTTCGGCCACAAGCGCCGTGCTGAAGCGGCGGCTGTTGCCCGGAGGGCTGGCGGTGAACATGTACCAGCGCGTGGCGTCGGCCCCCTGCGAGTCAAAGACCTCCCACGGGTTGACGACGTTGCCGCGCGACTTGCTCATCTTGCTGCCGTCTTCGGCCATGATGTGGCCCAGGCAGATGACGTTTTTGAAGGCCGGGCGGTCGAAGAGCAGCGTGCCCACGGCGTGGAGCGTGTAGAACCAGCCGCGCGTCTGGTCAATGGCCTCGCAGATGTAATCGGCCTGCGCCTGTTCGGCCCAAATCTCCTGGTTGGCAAAGGGGTAGTGCCACTGGGCAACGGGCATGGAGCCGCTGTCGAACCAGCAGTCGGCCACCTCCTGTGTGCGGCGCATGGTGCCGCCATCGGGCGCGGGCCAGGTGATTTCGTCCACGTAGGGGCGATGCAGGTCAAGGTCGCGGTGGCTGCGGCCCGTCTTCGCCTCCAGCTCGGCCACGCTGCCAATACACTCGGTATATTTGCTGCCGGGCGCGTCGCTCATCCACAGGGGCAGGGGCGTGCCCCAGTAGCGGTCGCGGCCCAGCGCCCAATCCACGTTGTTCTCCAGCCAGTTGCCAAAGCGCCCCTCCTTGATATGTTCGGGGTACCAGTTGATCTGCTCATTGTTTGCCACCAGCGCGTCCTTTTCGGCGCTGGTGCGGATGAACCAGGTCTCCTTGGCGTAGTAGAGCAGCGGCGAATCGCAACGCCAGCAGAAAGGATAGCTGTGCTCATAGACGCCCGCCTTGTAGAGCAGCCCGCGTGCGGCGAGTTCTTCCTGAATGGCAGGGTCCGCCGTCTTGACGAAGATGCCTGCCCACGGCGTCACTTCGGGCTTGAAGGCGCCGTCGGGCTGCAGCGTCTGGATGACGGGCAGGTTGTACTTGCGCCCCACCTCCATGTCGTCGGCGCCAAAGGCGGGGGCAATATGGACGATGCCCGAGCCATCCTCGGTGCTTACAAAGTCGGCCGTCACCACATAGGCATAGTCCTGCCCAGCGGCCACGGGAAAGAAGTTGTAGAGCGGTTCATAGTGCATACCCGCCAGCGCGCTGCCCTTGCGCGTTTGCAGCAGCGTATAGCCCGGCTTGAGGACGGCGGGTGCAAGCTCGGCGGCAAGTGTCAGCACTGTGCCGTCGGCCTCGCGCACGGTAACGTAATCCACGTTGGCGCCCACGGCCAGCGCCACGTTGCCGGGGAGCGTCCACGGTGTGGTCGTCCACGCCAGCAGATATTCGTTGTCTGCGCCACGCACCTTGAACTTGACGAAGACGCTGGGGTCAACCGTGCCTTCCTTGTAGTTGAGCGAAAGTTCGTGGCTGCTCAGCGGCGTGCCGCAGCGCGGGCAGTAGGGCACAACCTTGTAGCCCTGGTAGAGCCGGTTGCGCTCCCAAAACTGCTTGAGGATCCACCAGAGTGACTCGATGTACTCATTGTGGAAGGTCACATAGGCGGTGTCCAGGTCCACCCAGTAGGCCATGCGCTCGGTAAGGCGCTCCCATTCCTTGATGTACTCCATGGCCGATGTGCGGCAGCGCGCGTTAAAGGCGGCCACGCCGTACGCTTCAATCTGCTGCTTGCCGCTGAGACCAAGCTGCTTTTCCACTTCGATTTCCACAGGCAGGCCGTGGGTGTCCCAGCCG